>CAYTMD010000106.1:0-15074 GCA_964438685.1 uncultured Acidobacteriota bacterium | reverse complement strand
GCAGGGTGACCGCGAAAGAAATTCTGATCGACGGCACTGTGCGCCCAACTCGTGCAGCCCAGGGTCTGGACGGCACGCTGACGAAATTCTCTCCCTCGGGTGGACGGACGTTCGCCAGTCTTTAAGCAATCTGTGGGGAGAACTGCAAGTCATCGAACGACAATAGCCACCGCGCCAGACGCAAAAAGCGTCTGGCGCGCGAATTCCAAGCACCGCTCATTTAGGAAGAACAGCTCATGCGAAAAACGCTAACGGTGGCATTCGTCCTGTGTGTCTCGCTGATGTGCAGCGGTGGCTCGTTTGCATATTCCGTTTTGACGCATGAGGAAATTGTCGACCTGCTCTGGAAAGATGAGATCCAGCCGCTGCTGCTCAAGCGATATCCGTTGCTGACGGATGCCCAGATTACGGAGGCGCACGCGTATGCCTATGGCGGCGCCGTCATCCAGGACCTTGGCTACTATCCATTCGGCAGCAAGCAATTCAGCGATCTGGCGCATTACGTTCGTAGTGGGGATTTTGTTCAAGAAATGCTGATCGAGAGTCAGGACGCCAACGAGTATGCGTTCGCCATGGGCGCCTTGGCACACTATGCTTCAGACATATCCGGTCATCCGGCAGTCAACCAGGCCGTGGCGATTGAATACCCGAAGCTGCGGGCGAAATTCGGTACGTCCGTCAGTTACGCAGAGGACACAACCGCGCACATCCGAACGGAATTCGGGTTCGACATGGTGCAGGTGGCGAAGAGCCGTTATGCCTCACATCAATATCACGATTTCATCGGGTTTCAGGTGTCACTCCCCCTGCTGAAGCGTGTGTTTCCGGTGGTTTACGGAGTGGAATTGAAAGACGTGCTTCCCCGCGAGAATCTCACCATCAGCTCATATCGTTACTCCGTCAGCCAGTTGATCCCGGAGATGACGCAGGTGGCGCTGCGGACGCACAAGAAAGACATGATGCACGAAGAACCCACCTTCTCAAAACAAAAGTTTCTCTACCGTCTTTCGCGCTCCGATTATGAAAGGGACTGGGGAAAGGAATACTCAAAGCCGGGGTCCGGCGCGCGCGTGTTGTCAGTGTTCATGCATTACATGCCGAAAATAGGACCATTCAAGGCGATGGCGTTCAAGAACCCCACCCCTAAGACGGAGGAGATGTACTTTAAGAGTATTAATACCTCGGTGGATCAATACCGCGCCTTTCTGGAAGAATTGCGAAAGGACTCCCTGCAACTTCCCAACAGGGATTTAGATACCGGCAAAACGACCAAGGCAGGGGAGTACACCCTGACCGACGACTCCTATGCAAAGCTGCTGAATAAACTCTCTGAGCACAAGTTCGATCGGACGTCACCGGAGTTGCGCGAGAACATCCTGGCTTTCTATTCGGATATTTCTGGTCCTAACGAAACGAAAAAGGACAACGCTCGCTGGCAGAACGTCCTGACCTCGCTTGATCAATTGAAAGCTCTGACTCCGGTTCCAGTTAGCGCGGGCAGCTCCCCACCTTTAGTTCCGTCCGCCCCCACGCATTAGCTTTCCCCTCCTCAAATTCGATGAGCAATTTCGACCAAACCTGTGAGCAGTACGGGACTGAAACACGCTTTAATCCAGGATATAACCAGTGTGCGTCGGGCTACCAGCCGGGATCCGGTGAGTGAACATGACGCCCTCCCGGCTTCGCTTGCAAAAGGAGTTTCATATGAAAGGGTTCACTCTGGGATGTCTCCTCCTGAGCCTCTTTGCATTGTCCTTTGCTGCCGGACCACCTCCCCAAAGCAACCGACAGACTTCCGGAGAAAGCAAGTGTAGCGCCGGGTTCAAAGAGTGCCAGGAAAGTCTTAACGACTTCAAAGAGGCCAGGGAGTTCATGCAATTGAAAGCCAACGTCTTCGCGGATTTGGACAGGACAAGAAATTCGAAGCCCACCAAATCAAGAAGCGCCACTGTTCGCAATGCCAGTGTAAATCGCCAGAAAACTGGAAACGAGGCCTTTAGCAGCGCCATCGTGGGACCGAATAGAAAATCGTCTGCGCAAGCCGCGACCGTAGTCCAGCCAGTATTGGTGGACCTTAGGAGATGAATGACCATGCATCGACTTACGGACGGATCCAGTCCCGCAGGGGGCCAGGAACCGCACACGATCTCAGCCTGTCCCCGGCCACCGCCCTGGAAAAGAGTCCTGCTCGGAGCCGGACTCATGATGTTGCTATTTCTCGCAGTTGCCACGGGCGTTTTTATTCATTTCTACCTGCGCTTCTCGCGAATCATTGATGCCCGCCTCGATGGGAATGTTTTCGGCAACCCTGCAGTCATTCTGGCTGCCCCCAGCGAGATGCATTGTGGACAAAGTGCAAATCCCCGCGAAATCGCGATAAACCTCGAGAAGGCCGGTTACACGGAGGGCCAAAATACCCACGGTATCGGGGCCTTCACCCTAAGGGACAATGGACTGGAAGTTTACCCGGGCCCCCAGTCCTTTTTCCGAAATGGTCAAATGATCGAAGGTCCCGCGAGACTGGAATTCATGGCCGATCGCCTCGTGTCGATGACCGCGCTGGACAATGGGACTGCCTTGAAGACCTACTGGCTTGAGCCCGTACCCATCACTACTCTCTTTGGCGAAAGCCGCGCGAAGCGTCGCCTGATTCGTTATCAGGATCTGCCCAAGGCGCTGGTGGATGCCATTCTTGCCACCGAAGACCATCGATTTTACTCGCACCACGGTGTGGATTCTCTCCGCATGGTCGCCGCCGCCATCGCCGATCTTCGCTCCGACAAGCGGCTTCAGGGTGGCAGCACTCTGACCATGCAGCTCGCGCGAAATCTCTTCCTCACTCCGCGCCGCACCATCCGGCGGAAGTTGGCGGAAGTCTTCTTCGCCATGATTCTGGAGCACCGTTTGACCAAGGAGCAGATTTTCGTCCTGTACGCCAACCAGGTCTATCTTGGTCAACATGATAGTTTTTCCATCTATGGATTTGGCGAGGCTGCTTCAGTCTATTTCAATAAGGACCTCAACGCCCTTACGCTCCCCGAGGCTGCTTTCCTGACCGGGCTGATTCGCGGTCCGAATCTCTATTTGCCCTACGAGCATCCTCAGCGGGCAGCCGAACGGCGAAACTTTGTGTTGGGTCGGATGAAGGCAGCAGGATTCATCAATGAAGGTGAGTTCAAACAGGCCTCGGTGGCTCCCCTGAGGTTGACGGAGCAGCCCGTCGAAGCCCGCCAGCAGGCCTATTTTGTGGACATGGTGAAGGCGCAACTCCTCGCACAATTTTCCGAGGCTGATTTGCTTTCCCAGGGCTATCGCGTTTACACCACCCTTGACCTTGATCTCCAGCAAGCGGCCACGGAAGGTGCGAGCGCCGGCCTGATCGAGCTGGACCGGCAAGTTAAGCGGGTGAGAGATCGCAGGCAGAAGTCTCCGCCGGACCCGGCCCTGCCGCAGGTCGCTCTGGTGGCTCTGGACCCGGCTACGGGCGACGTGAAGGCGCTGGTGGGCGGTCGTGCTTACAATGGGAGCCAGTTGAATCATGCCTTGGCTCTCCGCCAGCCCGGTTCGTCGTTCAAGCCGTTCGTGTATGCGGCGGCGTTGAATTCGGGCGTTGACGGCTCGCTGCCTCTCGTCACTCCCGCCACGGTGCTGGAGGACCAACCCACCACGTTTGAATTTTCCAATCGCTCCTACACTCCCAGGGACTTTGGAGGGGATTACCAGGGCTCGGTAACCGTCCGTAAGGCGTTGACCTTTTCCCTCAACGTGCCTGCCGTGCACCTGGCGGAAATGGTGGGTTACAGCAAGGTGCGCAATCTCGCCCTGCGAGCGGGCTTTAACAATCAACTTCAGCCGACTCCCTCCCTGGCGTTGGGCGCTTATGTGGCGACGCCGATGGAAGTGGCCGGGGCCTATACGATTTTCGCTGACCGTGGCGAGTACGTCGCACCCCGGTGCATTGTGGCCGTCGTCGATAGCGAGGGTGGCACCGTTTGGGGCAATCCTGTCCGCGCCCGCCGTGTGCTTGATTCGCGCGTCAGTTATTTGATGGTGAGCCTGCTGGAAAGCGTGATCAACAACGGTACTGGTGCCGGAGTGAGGGCCCGTGGGTTTAATCTCCCGGCGGCTGGAAAGACCGGCACTTCCCATGACGGCTGGTTTGCCGGATTCACCTCCAACCTTCTCGCCGTGGTTTGGGTGGGTTACGACGACGACCGCGACTTGAATATCACCGGCGCACAGTCGGCTCTGCCCGTCTGGACTGAATTCATGAAGCGGACGACCGGCTTATCCGTCCATAATTCCCCCCAACCGTTCAATCAACCTGACGGCATCGAAACCGCCGCGATTGATAACCTCACAAACCTCGTAGCGCTTCCGGATCCGGCCTTGACTCATAGCGAGGTGTTCATTGTGGGCACGGAGCCGTTCGCCCCGGTTCCAGGGGCGCCGGCAGGCATCGCCTTGGGGCCACCGATCCAGCGCGGCCTTACGCTTGCGGGGATGGTATCTCCTCCGGACGAAATTGTCCTGACTTCCGACGCTCATGGCCGCAAGGTCTACATCAACACTGGAGCCCTGCTATCCACCGGCCCGGGCCCCGGTTCCCGGCCACTCATCTCCACAGTGCCCTGAAAGAACTCGTAGGGCCGAGCAGCGCTCGGCCAGTCGTTGGGCCCAACAGCGTTGGGCCTGTCGTAGGGCCGAAGAGCCTTCGGCCCAATTTCGGGTCCAACGGTGTTGGACCCAGGCCGAGCGCTGCTCGGCCCCACAAGTGCCCGCCGTCTGGCGATACATTCCATGAACCGACTCGAACATTGGCTCGGGAAATTCTCCAAATTACGCGTTGACCACACCTGCTTTGCGGGCTTAGGGAAGAAACTCCCCTCCTGATTTAGGAGGGGTGGCGCGCAAGCGACGGGGTGGTTACAAGTTGCGCCTTGGGCGCGGAGGTGGTCATGTGCGGCAGCGCACCATGAGGACCATTGCCCTCTCCGAGGGGAGAGGGGGGACCTCAAGGCGGAGGGGGCCCTACGTTCTGCTGGTTGTGGGGGTGAGGGGTCTCTGCCTGTCCCGCCCCCTTTGGGGATCGTAGCGTGGACCTGCACCCCACGGTCTGCGGCTTTACTGGAAGTTCAGTCATTCGGGAATATGCGGGGGTTAGCGGGGATGACCAGGAACGGTCTTGCGGAATGCGCATCGACCGCGTTCCACGTCCCTTCGATGTGCATACGCGCATTTAAAGCCGAAAAACCGCGGACCTTGTACCGCAGGTCCGCACTACTTGCCATATCAGCACCACCCCGTCGCTCAGCGCGCCACCCCTCCTCATCTGAGGCGGGGAGCCAGAAAACAAAAACTCCCCTCCTGATTTAGGAGGGGTGGCGCGCAAGCGCCGCGGTAGTTACGAGTTGCGCTTTGTAGGGAGAATTCATGCGACTAATGCGGCAAAATCACTCGCAGAAACGATCCGGGTGGCTTTGTGGCGGTCGAGGGCAAACAGCCCGCTCTTGTCGCCGGTCACGAGATAATCGGCGTTACCCGCTTCGCACAGAGCCAGCAGAAAATCGTCATTAGGATCGGGACAGCGGTTCACGGGCGGGAGCGGGCCGGCGTCCTCGGCAAGCTTTTTGATCTGGTTGACCAGGCGGCCGGCCTTGTAGGGTTTGATGAGTTCGGCGACGCGCCGCTTTTCCAGCGTGGCGAGCAACTCATCGAGAAGCGCCGCGCAGGCGAGGAGCGTGAATTTTCCATCTGCCCAGGCGCTATAGATCGCGGCGGGATTGTCGGCCGGAGCGATCAGGGCGGAGACGAGGATGTTGGTATCGAGCACCACGCGCATCAGGGTTTGCCTTTAGTTGGGCGCGGCGTTCGGCGCGGACCCCACCCACGGCCTCGTTAACGATGCGCTGAATCTCGTCCGGATCGGCAGCGGCGTGGCGCGCCTTGATGTCCTCAACGGTGCGCTGAAACACGCGCCAGCGGACGGCGTCTTCGATGAATTTCGAGAGGTCGCCCTTTTTCATGCCCCGAGCGCCCAGAAAGGTGCGCAGGCTGAGATCGGTTTCCTTCGAGACCTTGAGGTTCCAGCGGACAGCTTCTTCTTTCATTTCAACACCTATACACTCAGACAGATAAACACTTATACACCTATCGTACGCTGGAATCGACGCCGGGGCAAGGGTTTCCGTGTCCCAGAAACGGTAGCGTGGACCGGCTGCACAAGGTCCGCGCTTGCTTCAAACCCTGTATCAGCACCACCCTGTCGCTGAACGCACGACCCCTCCTCATCTGCGGCGGGGCGCCGGAAAACAAAACTCCCCTCCTGATTTAGGAGGGGTGGCGCGTCAGCGCCGGGGTGGTTACAGGTGGCGCCTTGGGCGCAGAGGTGGTCATGCGCAACGGCGGCCCCAAGAGGACCACCGCCCTTTCCGAGCGTCGAAGGACGTAGGGTGAGGGGTCTCTGCCTGCCCAGCCCCTTTGGGGATCATAGTGCGGACCTGCTGCACAAGGTCCGCGCTACTTGCTCCCAAAGGCGGCAGTCTGCGCCAGCCTCGAACCTCTCAACGGAAAGAGATTCCGCGCCAAGGCTTTGCCAAACGAGAGTCGCTACAAGATAGTGCAGTCGATCAATGGCGACCGTGTCGCCAGCGGGCCGGTCAACGAATTACGGAAAAGGAAAGATAAGTTGCCACTCGTCGGGGCGGTAAGAATCTGTATCCTCTTCGTCGCCGAAATCCCAGGAGTGAAAGAAATCTTCCACCAGACCTTCAGTTGAAGTAGAAACTATCGACACTGGAGCGCCGACGCGGCGTAGCATGTACCCGAGTCTGTCATAGTCATCGTCATCGTTGACTTCTCCATATCTCCCTTTGTACTCAAAGAGCCGTCTAAGCGGGTACTCACCGAAATCCCCATTTGGTTGGGCTTCCGGAGCAAATTCGGTTTCCACGCACTCGCTCATTAGCTGCACTAGTTCCGCGATCAGCGTGCAACACTCCACGACCTCATTATGGTCCGGCACAGATATGTCCTTCCCTTTTAGGCCTTGAGCCGGGAACTTGTACGAAAACAGCTCACGCGCGGCCAGAGCCTTCTGCGCGAGAGTGCCATATGCCTCAGACATGGTTATACTGATTCGGCTCAGGAGGTCAGTTGTTACATTTATGACCTTTACATGCGTCACTGAATCCAGCAACCCCCCGGAGTTCCAGCCCTGCTCCGGAATCATCAACACCGCGGAACGCGACGTATTAAATAGCGAATAGTAAAGCAAGTACGGTTCCGCTATGCGGACCCCCTTCCTGCGGACATATTCTGCTGAGGATAACATCACGGTTGCCCCTAGAAGCAACTTGGTAGCAGAGTAGCTTCTGACGAGCCACTCCTCGAGTGAGTCGGGCGCTGCTTTTACTTTACGTATACGTTCCCGAAACGACCTACAATATTTCTCAATCGTCTCGTCATTAGCGATTCCGGCCAACAGGCGATACTCAAACCCGGAGTTTGACCCAGTAAAGCTGCTGTAGCTAATTGCCATATTCTCCCCTGATTTTGTGTTCCAACCACAGTTGCCGCGAATTAGTTCTGAGGGCGCTACCTGCTTTTATACTTCTCCTGGAGATTTGGCATCCCCAATTTCAGGGATATCCCAAGCGCCGGTCTGAAGAATAGTCCCAGCGTGAGAGAAGGCTATTCGAACGGCCAAGACGCTGGTTCTCGCGGGGTCAACTATGCCTGCGGCCATGAGGTCTTCGACGCCTCGCGTCTCTGCATTAAACCCAACTGGGCCAGCCTCCTTGATCTTGGACAGGATTTCCAGCCCGTCTGCCCTCGCGTTTTGAATCTGCAGCTTCATAGGTTGTTCAAGAGCGCTAGCAACTATTCGCGATGCCGGAGTGCAATTATGCGTCCTAACGAGCTCCTCGGCGGCGCGCAGTTGCGCTAGGCCTGCACCCGGTACCACTCCTTCGCCCATCGCGGTGCGACAGGAATGCAACGCCGATTCAATCCTATATTTCCGCTCTTCTTTGTCCAATTGACTGACGCCACCCACCTTTATTGCTGCGACGCGCCCAACCAAGTTCGCGAGGCGTGCATTAAGCCTTTCAATGTCGATGTCTACTGTACTTTGATCTATTTGTCGTCTAATCCCCTTTGCTCGCGCATCAATAAGGCTAGGATCGCCCGCGCCCCCGGTAATCCAGGTGCTCTCTTTTGTTACCTCTATCCTCCTCGCCATACCCAAGTGCTTTAATGTGACATTCGCTAGGGCAGTAGAAAACCCCGAGATTACAGTCCCCCCCGTAAGTACAGCGATGTCTTCGAGCAACAATTGCCTCTGGTCAGCATGTCCAGGTGCCCTGACGGCCACACATTTCAGGGTTCCTCGTTCTCTGTTTACAATCAGGGTGGCCAAGGCTTCGCCTTCTAAATCCTCGGAAATGGTCAAGAGCGCCGCGCCCTTCTTCACAACCGTCTCCAGAATTGGGAGAAGGTCTTTCATCGAAGATATTTTGCTGTCACATATCAGCACATATGCGCCATCAAGAACGGCGTTCTGCTGTTCCTCATTCGTGATGAACTTTGGCGACAGAAAGCCTCGTTCAAAATACATTCCTTCTCGTACATCGATTGATGTGTGGGCATCTAGAGAATCTTCCGTATAAATAACTCCGTCTTTCCCGGCCTTTTTAAGGGCTTGCTCCACAATCTTGGCCGTAAGCTCGTCCCCGCCGGCTGCTGTTCGCGCCACATCAAAAACGCTCTTGGGGTCGGCTGGTCTGGCGCTGGCGGAAATACTTGAACACGCTAACTCAACCGCGGCATCCATCCCGTGAATCAAGTCTCGCAAAACGGCGCCCTCCTTTATGGCCTTCTGGCCATATTCCAACAGGGCATAGGCGATTAACACGGCCATCTTTGCTCCATCTCCAACGGCCGCACTCATCTCCTGGGATAGGATGCGCATATGCTCGATCCCTTTCGTCTCCAGAGCGTCTGCTGATTGCACACTGGCGGCAATATAAACGCCACTCCGAAGCGAGCGGCTGTTACCGAACCTGGATGAAAGTGAAACATTCGTCCCGTGTGGCCCAAAAGCCTTCGCAATTGAGTCATGAACAAGTTTCGCGCCTCTCAACACTGACGGCATCGCATCATCGGACGAAACGAATGAACCAACCCGCCGTGATGTCCTGAGTAGATTCGTGTCGTATGTCCACCTCAGGTCTTCAAACGCATCTTCGCCAGTAAGAATCCGTTTCAACGTGAGCGTTATTGACTTCTCCAAATCTTCACGCCAATATGCCCGATTGCGGTCGTACACGATGCAGCGGCGATGCCTATAATCAAATGGAACGTCGTCAATATTTTGGGTGATGAGTACAGTAGGAACACCTAATGAGTGACAAAGGCCGAGCTCATAGTTTACATTCGGGTTCTTATTTGTCACATCTGCGATTACTGCCTTTGCCGCCCAAATCTGGTTCCATATGTCATGAATGATTGGAACGGTACCGTATATGTCATCGGCTTTCTTGGCCTCCAAGCCCGCTGCTTTTGCAGCAGGCTTGATGATTGCATTGAAATACTCAATATGCGTTTCCGTAAATGGCATCAGGACAAAACACAGTGAAGGGTCAACTTGTGGACGGTAAACCATAGGGATCACCTTGTCGTTGCACTCCAAATAAATGAAAGTAAAAGGTAACTTGACTCACGCGTATGTACAAGCGATTTAGCTGGCAGCGCCGCGGAGGTCCTCCTGCACGGCACTGCATCAGGAATTGACCGCTTGCGGGGGCGGGTACAAGGCCTATCATGGGCGGAATGCAGCGCGGGCGAAGCCGCCGGTCAGCGGGTAGCGCAGAGGGGCTTTCGTGTTTTTACAATATTCCCAAAATAATATTACCAATTGAAGAACAGCTGCTCCGCGGCACTACATCGGGAAATGACCGCTGGGGGGACGCGGGTGCAGGGCCTGTTTTTCGGAGTGCGGCGACTCGTCGCCGCTTTTGCTCGCCGCGACTCGTCGCGGCGTAGCTTCGCGCCGGTGACGAGTCACCGGCGGCAAAAAGCGGGAGCGAGCTCCCGCACTCGGAAAGCGACGCCACCGACCAAAGCGGGTAGCAGAGGTATTTGGCTCCGAGCCGAATTCCTCCGCGGCCCTTTCTTATTGCCTGGCAATGAACAGGTCGAGATTCCGATTTTACGAGCCGCAGACGAAAGCAAACTGCGCTTACGTCTGCTACCCGTTTGACAGCCGGAAAAAGAACGCACATCCGCTTTACGAGTATCGGAAATTACAGAACATCGGAGGGAAGAAGCCGGCCTTCCGTAGTGCGGTCGAAGTCAGAGTCAAAGCTCACGATTCTTAGCCCATGCCTTCTGGCGGCGCTGTACTGGTAAGCGTCATCGAAGTCCAGGTTGAATCTCGCCGCCACGTCGACGACGGCGTCCATCTCCGGCGCACTCAGAGACACAATTCCGATGCCGACTCTGTCGATCACATCTTGCAGGAATTGGCGGAAAACCTGGTGTTGTTTGTGCCGGAACAGCAGAAGACCGATCGAATGCAGGGCAAAATCAGAGACATGGAGTTCGTGACCCTTGCGGTTTTCCAGGAAGGTTCGGGCGTCGCCGGCGTTGGCCTGATTCAACAACACTTCGATGAAGAGGTTGGTATCAACAAGCAGTCTCATTCGCCGTCGGTTCTCCAACGCGCGATGCGGTGCTGCAACTCCACGGAGGTGTACCGGTCCCGCAAACCTTCAAGCGCGCCTGCCCATGCGAATTGCGGCTTGCCGGGTTGCTCGATGGAACGCCGAGCCAGCAAGGACTGGACGTATTCCTGAAGCTGCGCCCTATATTCGGAAGGGACTTCCCGCACCATATCCTCAAGCGTCTTCGTTGGCTCGCTCATAACAGTCTCCTCATTGATATTCTACTCTATTTTCCGGGACCTCATGTGAAAAGCGCAAGTGTAAAGCAGGCAGCACTGAGGCAGGCGCAGTTTGCCTTGCTTCGCGGTTCTCCATCCTCAAGTGACCCCTTTTGGACCCGGGCGCAAGGCCTAACATGGGCGGCAGATGGTGTGGCACCCCGATGCATCGGTGTGTCCAATGCATGGAAGGCGTCCGCCTCGATCACCCCGATAAATCGGGGAGCCACCACGCCACCGATCAAAGCACCCGCGTTTGATGGCCACGCGAAAGCCGCTCCGGACACGGAGCCGGATGACGAGCCGCGGAGGAGGCCAGAGCGCGTCCACCTCTGCCGTTATAGACGCGCTACCGAATGATGCGGGCTTAAGCCTGCGGGACAAGAACTGTCAGTTCTGGAAACACCTCAAAATCTTCGGCATTGTAAGTATAGATTCGTTGAACGCCATTGGCCTTCATGGTTGCGACAATCTGCAAATCGAATATGTCGCCACCCGTTACGGGACGGCGACGAAGCAAAGCGATCCACCCTTCCACGGTGTGAACCGGAATGGGCAGCACATGAAGAAAAGACAGCAGACCGGAAATTGCACTCAGTGCGTCGGCAGGAGATCGCGGTTTGGGAACGCGCCGCGCATTGGTGACAATGGAATAAAACTCGCAGAGGATTTGCGAGGTCACATAAAGAGTTGTGGACGTGTCGCGGGCAGCGTCGAGCAGGGCGCGTGACGCCGCATGTTGGGGAGCGTCCGCGTCCATGGCGTAGACGAGAACATTTGCATCGATAAGCCCGGGCTCAACGGACATCGTCGTAAATATCGCGCCGGTGGAGAGCGCCTACGCCGCCAAGATGCCAGACCGGCAATTCCGGCGCGGTGGTGCGAATTTGGGTTTCTCCCTGAAGCAGGCGCAACACGGCATCCTTCACCAGTTGCTCGGCGGCGGTGCCGGCGTTGGCGGCAATCTGCGCAAGTTGCGCTTCCTGCTCAAGGGTAAAATGCACTTCCATAGCCTCAGGATAAGGGAAAAACCTGGATTCAGGCAAGCTCCAAGTTAGACCTCTCAAAGAAACTGGCAGGGCAGGAGCGCGGAGGTGGGTGTACTCGGCCCTCCCCCGCGGCACTACATCGGGAAATGACCGCTGGGGGACGCGGGCGCAAGGCCTATTGTGGCACAGGCACTCATGCCTGTGTCCAATGCATGGAAGGCATCCGCCTTGATCACAGGCAAGAGTGCCTGTGCCACCACGCCACCGATCAGAGCACCCGCGTTTGATGGTCATGCGAAAGCCCCTCCGGACACGGCGTCGGATGACGAGCCGCAGAGGTGTAGCGGCGAGTTTACCTCGCCACAGGCGGCGTGAGGCCGCCTCGAAAATGGCGGGGTAAACCCGCCGCTACGAAAGAGGCACTACATCGGGAAATGCCCCCTTGTGGAAGGCCTACTCTCCCCTCGGAGAGGGCGGTGGTTTTCCTGGTGCGTCTCCGCGCTACCGCTTCAAGACAAGGAACCCCTCATCCGCTTCGTACCTCAGCACCTTCTCCCCTCGGAGAAGGTAGCAGATTGAACCGCCACAGCACCTTCTCCCTTGGGCGAAGGTGGGAGATTAAACCACCGCGGCCCTTTCTCCATGTCTGGCAATGAACAGGTCGAGATTCCGATTTTACGAGCCGCAGGCGAAAGCAAACTGCGCTTACGTCTGCGCTACCAGCTCCCCCAAGCACGCGAGAGGCGGAGGTCAGCACCACGGCTGAATCCCGAGCGGCAGTACTGGAACCACCTTCGAGGTCCGCGCTCATGAACAAAACAATGTGAAAATGCCCCCGAGGACAGCACGATCGCGACAGGAAGCCTGCAGTTACTTCCACCACCCTGGGCACTGAACCGCTGGTCTTCTCTTCGGCCTTTGTTGAATTTTCAAAAATAAATGCGCTCTCGATCAGCATTTCCTGGATGAACAGCGCGGAAGGTCATGGCAAACTACCAATAGCGACCCATGCGAGCCTTTATGGAGGAAAATCAAATGAGGAGTACACCATGGCAGACCTAAGCTTCCCGGAACCTTACGAACACAAACACGCGCCTGTGGCCAATCTTAACGACGTCATGGACGAACAGCTTACCGTCGGCGAGCGGACGGCCGATCGGGTTGCAGGCCTTGTAGGTTCCTGGCCGTTCATCATTATTCAGAGCGTTCTGCTTGTGGCCTGGTTGATATTCAATATCGTTGCCTGGGCCCGCCATTGGGATCCCTACCCGTTCATCCTGCTGAACCTTGTCCTTTCCTTCCAGGCGGCGTACACGGCCCCGGTGATCCTGATGAGCCAGAATCGCGAGGCAGAACGCGACCGGCTCGATGCGCATAACGATTACGTATTAAACCAAAAGGCGGAGGAGGAGATCCGCGCCATTCTCCTTCATCTCTCGGCTCAGGACCAGGCACTGAAGGCCATCCACAAGCAAGTGCTGGCCCTCGCGCGCGATAGCTAGAGAATGCAGCGCGAAGGTATTTGGCTCCGAGCCGAATTCCTCCGCGGCACTTTCTCATTGCCTGGCATTGAGCAGGTCGAGATTCTGATTTAACGAGCCGCAGCAGGAGAGCGAACGGGTTTGCCTCTGCTACTCCGCTGAGTTGATTGGAAAAAGGGTTGGGTTTGGAGTGGTCGAAGATTTGAAAGGGCTACCTGCCCGTATCTTCCTTCATCCCTGCCAGTCGGTGGAGGGCCTTGGCGGCTTCGGCGACAACGCCCCAGGCTATGCGGTCGCCGCCATGGCCTGCATTTGCCGCAGATTCAAAACGTTATCTACTGCACATGCCAGGACGTGAGCGAGTTCATCGCTCGACATCGGCGGCACAATAAAGTCAAAGGCCCCGCCTACCATCGTTTCCACATAGAGCCTGACATCGATAAGGCGCGACACCACGATGACCTTCACGGGCTTTAGAGCCTCAAGCGCGAGTTTGACGACGTCCGTCCAGGTGCCGTCAGGAAGCGACGTTTCCGTGAAAACCAGATGGGGGGGATCCGCCTCCCTGAGCAGCGGCAAAGCCTCTCGGCAGGATCTCAGCCAATTGACTTTGATTGATCGGCATTCCAGCGCCTGTTTCAGCACGCGCTGTGACTCCGTGGATTGGTGCAACAGGAGCGCGGATTCAAGGGAAAGGCCTGCTCAGATTGGTACCCGCAGGCCATTTTTGCGGGTGCGGACGCGCCATGCATCCCCGGAACATGCCTCGACCCCCTTGGTGCCCCGCCGCGCTGATCCTTCGAGCCGTCGCTGAACGCTAAAGACGGAAGTTGCTTTTGTTTTCCTGCCTGGCTTTTTCCAGCGATTCGCGGCTTTTCTCGTCTTCCCTCTGTTGACGCTGCATCTCTCGTTGGGGGGCCGATTGCGCATCCAACCGGTTGGCTTCTGTAGTCGCGACGCGGGCCAGGGCATCCAGTTTCTTTGAGAATGCAATCATCCCAAAAGTCGGTTGGTAACCGGAACGGTAGAGGTTAAACGAGTACTGGGCGTCTTCCCAACGCGCGATGACGACTTCGCTATCGTTGTAAACCTGCGTCGAGGAAAAGGCGATCTCGGTGCCAGCGGGCTTGGTGGCGGTTCCATACTGGGCCGAGATCGCTTCGATCATGTCCTCTGTGGTCAGGCCTTCAGTTTCATTCTGGTCGTAACTGACTACGATTCGAAAGAGTTCCCCATTGTAAAAGCTGAACAGGATCGTCTTGACCGGGTCCGTTCGCGGTGAAGAGACTCCCGTGAGCCAGATCGGGGATTCCAGTTCTTGAATGACCGCCGGACGCTCATGGATCAGTTTTACTCCAGACAGTTCCAGGCCTGCCTGTTTCGCGAGTGCCGGGAGTGTCTCCCCAAACTGAAAATTTCGGTAACGGGAAAGATCCAGTGCACCCATGCCGGGCGCTGCAACCGGGGCCAATTCCATCCAATCGCCGAGAACGTGCCGATGCTGCGCCCCCAGTTCCAGGATCGCCAGCGGTTTTGCAACGATTACCTTTGTCACGGGCGGCTTCACATCTTGCGCGCGAATCAAGGGCGCTGCCACCAGCATGGCCACTAATACTGAAACTATCAGTCTGCGAGCGTTGATCATGGGAGTCCTCCTTCAGG
>CAYTMD010000105.1:0-15471 GCA_964438685.1 uncultured Acidobacteriota bacterium | reverse complement strand
GCGACCACCGAGATCTACACTCTTTCCCTACACGACGCTCTTCCGATCTAGCGGGGTCGTGGGGCGTTACCCAACGAGCAATAAATTGAGCATTGGCAAACTTGTCGCCCCAGAAAAAGTCGGACGCGGAATGGAGATAAACCCGGGTTGTCTCGTTATAGGCCAAGTCAGAGCCGAGAGTGGTGGCGCGGACTTCCAGTGTTGCCGGGCGGATTTCGGCGTTTTCAAAGGCCTGCGGGAGCAGTTCGGGATTGATGCGGATGGTTCGCGTCTCATTCGGCGCAAGATTGACGTTTTGCGCTGTCTTGATGCTCCAGTTATGGACTTCCGCCCAAACTGTCTCCACCAGCGGTTGGGACGACATATTAACCATGGTAAGAGTGGCAATCGGCCAGTAATCAGCAGGCGCGATGGAGGTGAGCGCGGGAAAGATTTCTCCACCTCCGGGGACATTCAACTGGTAGTGCACTTGGAGAGCCGGGATGGTTTCAGGCTGTGTTGGTGCGGGGTTGTCCCCCCACGCATAACGCCCACCCGCGGACACCATGGCCAGCAACAGTGCCGCAGGAACGAGAAGCCCGAGCACACTTCGAGCGTCCGGTATGAATTTATGTTTGATTGACATGATTATCTGGGCTCTCCACCCAGCTCACTTGGATGCATGAAGGAGTCAATAGGTACTTTGGATAGGCCGGGCAATTTGTCGCCCATCCTCACCACCACCGGACCCCCCGCAAGCCGTTGAACTGAGCAGCATTTGTAGGGCCGAACTGCGATCCGCCTTTGTCTGGATCTTCTCGTATGCGCCGAGTCAGAACCCCTCGTCGCAAGATCCGGCCTTGCATCGCAGGTTAATAAGTTGTTTAATGCCGTCACCTTTTAGCCAGCACGGGAACTACTGGGAGATTTGGAGTTATAAATGCTCGTCAATCACTGCAATGGTCGTTCGTTAGTCGGCCACGTTCAAGAACCTATGGCAGTCTGGCGGAACGCCGCGCAGTTGGCGTTGACGCGTTCTCCCTCCGCCGGGCCGGAAAGGTTTTTGGCAGACCTGCATAAACATGGGTTGAACTCCTGATTTTCCATGAAAATGAAATTCCTTTGGAAACCGGCGATTCAAAGGGCCGTCACAGGGCATTGGAAGTCCTTTCGTATGAAGCCGGTCATGCCGCCTTTCCCTACCGGTCTCAAGCATGCAGGCCTCTACCTGCATGTACCCTTCTGCGGGGACCTTTGCCCATATTGCCCTTACAACAGGGTCAAATACGACGAGGGTCTATTTGCCCGCTACGAGGCCGCTTTACACCAAGAGATCGACCTGTATGCTCCGTACTTAGCAGGCACGACCCTTGGCAGCCTCTACATAGGCGGTGGAACGCCAACCGTTAACGCCAAGGGACTTCAGAGGATACTGGCACACCTGCGAACGGCTTTCTCCTTTTCGGGGGACATTTGTATTGAGCTCCATCCTCGGCACATGGATGACTCATGCCTGGCCATGATGCGCAGCGAGGGCGTGACTTTGCTATCGCTAGGGATCGAATCCACTTCGGACAACCTTTTGCTCAAAATTGGTCGAAGACACGATGGACGCTCGGCGCTGGATGCCTTATCGCGGGCACGGAGAGCAGGCTTCAAAACGGTAAACGTCGACCTAATGTTTTCTCTCCCTGGGCAGACGGTACGTGATTGGGAAGAAGACGTGCGCGCCGTGCTCGACTTGGGGGTCGACCAGCTCAGCACCTATCCGATGTTTGCCTTCCCGTATACTGATCTCGGAAGGGAGAAGCGAGCACGCGCTGTGATGCGTCCGCCGGGGCGCACCATCAGAAAAATGCTGGAGGTAACGGATACGCTCTGCACGGCTAACGGCTTGCAACGCTGCGCTGTTTGGAGTTGGCTGAGACCCAGCGGCCAAAAATTCAGTTCGATTACCCGTCACCAATACATTGGCTTCGGCCCTAGTGCAGCATCAATGATCGGCACGCATTTCTATGTCAATTCCTTTGATGTCGACGCCTACGCGGACAGCCTTCCCGGTAAGCGACCCGTAGCGCTCTCGATGGAAATCGACAAAGCTCTCGAGATGGGCTACTGGTTGTACTGGCGCGTCTACGAGTTGAATATCACGGATAGGGATTTTCGGAGGGAGTTCGGCGAGGACGCATCCCTGACGTCGGCTTTCGGACACGCCCTTTGGCCCTTGTGCCTCGCGGGTCTGGCGGAACACACCAGTGAGGGATTTCGGATCACCCCATCCGGTGCCTACTGGGTCCATCGACTTCAGAATGAGTACAGCCTGAACTACATCGACCGTCTATGGGGTGTCTGCCGCCGAAATGCCTGGCCCGGAGAGGTGGTTCTTTAGCCATGGGACGCTGGGGAGAACGATTGGCTTACGCTTGCAAGACCTTTATCCTGCATCGGGAACTCCCCTTTCTCTTCGGCATGGTGATAACGGATCGCTGCAACCTCAATTGCTTCTATTGCGAAAGTAAGAATAGCGGAAGCTATCATTTCACCGCGGTTGGCGCCATTAAAGCCCTGAGTGACGCCTATCGGCGTGGGCATCGGTCACTCTACTTCACCGGCGGCGAACCGATGATTTGGAGCGACGGCGGCCTTAACCTAGGGGATCTGGTTCGTCATTCCCGAAAGCTCGGGTTCCATGATGTGTTCATCTTCACGAACGGGACGGTCCCCCTCGCCATCAGAGACTGCAACTACATCGTTACCGTGGACGGAACTCGGGACGTCCACGAATCCATACGCAAGGGAACCTATGACATCATTCTCAAGAACGTTCGGAACGCAGTCACGACGGCTGTATTCGCTTCAATCACGTTCAGCAAACACAACGCCCACTGCCTTGAGGAGTTCGTGAAGGAGATTACGGCGCTCAATCTCTTCCGCGGCATTTCATTCAACCTGCTCACCCACTGGCCCGAAATGGTCGCGAAGCATGGGATTAGTGGTGCGGAGCGAGTCCAACTGCTCGATCGCATCTGGGCCCTTAAACAGCAGGGGTATCCGATTGTTCTTTCTCGAGCCGCCTATCGTTCCTTGCGGAACAATGACTGGAAACGTCCTATCCCCCAAATTGAACTGGGAACCCGCGACAAAGTTTTCACCTGCTGCAGGGACGTGGATAACAAAGAGATTTGTGAGAACTGCGGCTACGCGAACTGCGTGGAAATATCACAGATTCTTGCCCTAAGGCCTTCAGCACTATTCCAAGTTATGAAGATGGTTAACTGAATTGGGACATCCAAAGCATGGGTTGTTCGGCACTGTTCTTCGATTCCCCCGCTCTTGGCGCCCCAACGCAGGGGCTGCCGGCCCCGCACGGTTCCCAAAAAACATCATCACGGCACTGGCGTCCAGCACGTCGGCATTCCTTAAAGTTGGCGATCGTGCTTGCGCTCCTTAAGCAAATAGTCGTGCGCCGAAGGTTCTGCTTTAAGCGATCCGCGCAGAGTTTCTATCAGTTTTGCTGGGGTTCGCGCTTTGGTCCCGTGGGGGGCGGCTCTGACGTATTGGACGGGCCAGGGGACGGGGCATCCCAGTTCGCGGGCGGCGCGCAGTGGCCAATAGGGATCACGCAAAAACTCGCGCGCGATGATTGCCATGTCCGCTTGCCCAGTGCGGATAATAGGGTCCGCCTGCGCGGGGGCGGTAATCATTCCCACCGCGCCGGTCAGGATATTGGCTTCGCGGCGAACTCTTTCCGCGAATGCCGTTTGATATCCCGGGCCCACGGGAATCTGGGCGGGCGGCACATTTCCGCCGGAAGAACAATCCACCAAATCCACGCCGGACTTCTTCAGGTGCCGGGCAAGCTCCACGGAATCATCAAGGGTCCATCCGCCTTCTGCCCAATCGGTGGCCGAAATGCGCACGAATAATGGCGAACCCTCCGGCCACGATTCGCGAACCGCGCGAACCACTTCCAGCAGCAAGCGGATGCGGTTGTCAAACGAGCCGCCGTACTGATCGGTGCGATGATTGGCAAGGGGCGAAAGGAATTCAGAAATCAGATACCCGTGGGCGGCGTGAATCTCAATGACGCGGAATCCCGCGGCGCGGGCGCGTCCGGCTGCTTGCGCAAATGCTTTCACCACCATTTGAATTCCGTCATGCGTCAGGGCGTGCGGCATCGGATAGTTCTTCGCAAAGGGAACCGCGCTGGGCGCCACCACATTCTTCCAGCCGCCCGCTTCCTCCGGCACCGCTCCATCCCCATCCCAGGGACGATAGGTGCTGGCCTTGCGCCCGGCATGTGCCAATTGGATCGCCGCGACGCTGCCCTGGGAGTGAATGAACCGGGTAATGCGGGAGAGAAACTCCACGTGGTCGTCGCTCCAGATTCCCAGATCTTCCGGACTGATCCGTCCTTCCGGCGCAACGGCGGCGGCTTCCGTCATAATCACGCCCGCGCCTCCCACCGCCCGGCTGCCCAGGTGAACCAGGTGCCAGTCATTGGCAAATCCATTGATGCTGGAATACTCGCACATCGGTGAAACCATGATGCGATTGGGAAACGTCAGGTCGCGGATGGGAAGCGGATCGAACAGATTCGGCATGGATTGGGTTCCTCGCTGGTTTGAATTTTGTCTGGCAGGCGTTGTGCCCGCGGGCCGGCAGCTCCGCTTTCTTGATGCTGGCCGATTATCGCATTTTCGATTTCAGCTTGATCATCTTGCCATCCACAGTGAACCTGCCGTAGCCGTGATGGTGGATGGTTTTCGGATTCTTTTGCGCAGGATCGATCCATGCCTTGAGCACTTCCAGGATAAAGATACCGTGCTTGTTGACGAAACCGGTGTCTGCCACCTTGCATTCAAGATTGGCGAAACACTCGGCCACCAGAGGAGGAGCTACAAGTTTGGCTGGCGCTGGGGTCAGCCCGAACTTCGAGAACTTCTCCACATTCCGGCCCGAGCAGTTGCCGACTTCCACGACTTTGGGCGCCAGTTTCAGAGCCGGGATGGCGATCACGCACTCTTTCGTCGCCTGTAGCGCGGCAAAACTGTGATTCCGGTTGCTGACGACGCAGGCAATCAGCGGCGGCTCGAATTCGACCATCATATGCCACGACATCGTCATGATGTTGGCACGCCCCTTGCGAGCCGTTGTCAGCAGCACCACCGGGCCCGGTTCAAGCAACTGATAGACTTTTGACAGCGGTAGATCCTTCATCACGGTCGCACCGCCACGTTGGATTTCACCTCGATCATTGTAACAATGCCGGCCACGCGCTGATATGACTCAAGCCGGTCGGCATGCTCATAGGTATCCGTCACCACGATCACCTCGTCTGCCCCGGTGTCACCCACCAACTTCTCCAGCCCCATTTTAACTGTTGTTTCCGATCCCACAATTGCCGAGCTCAGCCTGTTCTCCACCGCGGCCCGCTCCCAGTCCTGCCAAAGTGGCTCCATGGAATCCACCGGGGGCAACAACTCCACGGGCTGGTTCCGGATCAGTCGCAGAAAGCGCTGCTGCGGCGTTGTGAATAAGCGCCGGGCTGCCGCGTCGGTTTCCGATGCAATCACCTGTACCGCCACCATGAAATACGGTTTGCGCAATACTTCGCTGGGCCGGAACCGCTCGCGGTAAAGTTGCGCCGCCGCATAAAGATATTCAGGCGCAAAGTGTGCCGCGAATGCGAACGGCAGACCCAGCATTCCCGCCAGTTGCGCGCTGAAGGCGCTGGACCCCAGCAAGGTGATGGGCACGTTGCTCCCCTGTCCGGGAATCGCTTTGACCACCTGCCCCGGCTTTTCCGGTCCCAGGTAAGTGCGCAATTCCTGCAGCAACTCCGGAAAATCATCCCCACTCTGCCGCAAATCCCGCCGCAATGCCAGCATGGTGTGCGCGTCGCCGCCCGGAGCGCGTCCCAGGCCCAAATCAATTCGCCCCGGATACAAGGCCTCCAGCGTGCCAAACTGTTCCGCCACCACCAAAGGGGCATGATTCGGAAGCATCACTCCGCCGCTGCCCACGCGAATCGTCTTCGTCGCTGCCGCCACATGCCCAATCAACACAGCCGTGGCCGCGCAAGCCAGTCCGGAAATGGCATGATGCTCTGCCAGCCAGTAGCGCTTGTATCCCCACTGCTCCACGTGCTGCGCCAGGTCCACGGACCTGGCAATGGCGCTGCCCGCGGACTCACCGGGCCGCATGCCCACAAGGTCCAATACCGAAACGGCTAATCCGTTGCTCATGGTGATTTAGATGAACCAGCCGGGAAACCGATGCGAACCCCACCGTTGCTCGCGGCACTTCTGCGCGGTCTCACTTCATGCTAAGATCAGATTTTCAGGGTTACAGCTTCCAAGATTTGAAATTGTTGGGATAAATCCCAAGGTTCCGCACGTGTGTGTGGATCTTCGGAACGATGTGGATTTTCCTCCACGCCTATGCGCGCTCAGGCGGGAGGACGTGTCTAAAGGAATGGGGAGACCATGATGATGCTGCGAAAGCTTTTCCTGGTGGTGTTCAGCGTTCTGGCCCTGGCGTGTTCAGGCCTTGCCGCAGGAACCAGATTGGTGCTGGTGGGGGTGATGAGTGATTCGCATTGTGGACTGAAGCATGCGGTTGCCGGCCCCGATGCTGCAAAATGCGTCATTGGATGTGCTTCCAAGGACGCCGATTACGTGCTGGTGAGTGATGGAAAAATCTACAAATTTGAAAAGAAGAACGCTTTCTACAAGAATTTCGCCGGCAAGAACGTGGAAGTTGTCGGCACCCTCACTGACGGCGCGTTTGCCATGATGGACCTTAGCGTCGTGGAGCTAGACGGTGACCCACCCAAGAACCTGCACCTTTACGACGGGACAGTCAGGGTTACCGGAGGCAAATACACCCTGGAAAGCGAAGGCAAGGTCTACCAGATCGATGGGCAGACCGGCGTGGATGTGGATGCAATGTTGAAAGGTTTGGTGGGACAGCCGGCGGACCTGATCGGCACGCTCGACGGTGATACCATCCACCTACATGATGCTCAGTCTCACTAGTGCAGTGTAGGTCGGCCTCAACCCCGGTATGAACGCCGTAGAGCAGGGCTACAACAGCCATCTTCACGATTGCACATAAACTCTTCCCGGCTTCATCGCGTGGCCCCAGCTCAGGGTCTGGGCATCGGGAAGATCATAATTCGCGCCGGGAATTTGTTCGGCCTGGATGAGGGTTCCAAGCTGGAAATAGACGGCGTCCATATCTGCGTGCTCTTGTGGATAGTGGGCGAAACCGCCGTCGGGTGTTTGACACGCCAGCGCCCATTTTGCCGCCCGCTCGATCGCCGCTCGTGAGGGCGGGGAATTCCAGCTCAATTGTTTCAGGATGAACACCGCGTCAAAGCAGGAGTGGACATCCCAGTCCGGCGGTTTGAGATGCCACCCACCGTCGGGCTTTTGATCCCTCAACACGCGCTTTACCACGGCCTCCGCGCGCGGTGTGGGCTCACCAATCAATCGGAAAAAATGCACCATGTGGAACGTGGCCGCAACGTGGTCGCCGAGATAACCATCGGCTGCCTGATTGGCTACCATGTGTTGGGCAATGGCGGCACGCTGTTCCGCGGGGAACGGCTTTCCCAGCGAAGCGTAAAACAACGGATAGAAGCTCAGTGTGTACCACGGCAGCTTCTTGAAGGCGCCCGTGGCAAAGAAACGATCGAGAACATGGACGGAATCAATTTTAGGTTTTGCTCCCAGCGCCCGCAGGCTCACCACCCCTTGCGTTGTGTTGTAGAGGATTGCCAGGTCATCCCGAGGGTTTAGCTTCCCCTGAAAATTGGTGAAGATGCCATCCGGTTGCTGGTGGCGCTGAATGAAATCCACGGAGCGTTCCGGGTGCGGCAACTTCCACCCTATCGTCTTGGCCAGCGTGGCAGCGTAGGTCACCGCGGCCAGGTCGCTCTCCGCCGTATCGGAATTACCGGAATAATGCGGATCGGGCGAAGGCGAATACCCGCCATCATCGCGCGCGCATTTCTCAATGAATCTCTGCGCTGCGCTCTTTATCTTTTCCCCATCGAACTGGGTAGAAGCAGAGGTGGGCAGACGGGCCGGCGCGGCTGATGCCTCAAACCGACTTCCCGCAGCCGCCAGCGTCCAGGATAAAAGTTCACGCCGTGAAATCGTGGTTCTCAATTTCGATGCTCCCTTCGGCATGGTTCACCGGCCACGCGGGGCCTACGGGTGGGTTCCCAACAGTCTATCCGCGGTTCGCAGCACTTGCTCGCCGCGGGCGCGTACGCGAACGTCGTCCGTCAGGTTCACCCAACGCACCGTGCCGGTGGGATCGATCAGGAATTCGGCGGGCCGGGAGATGTCCACCCCTTTGGGACCGCCGCGGATATGCAAGAGATCATACGGACGAATGACCTTCTCCCCGGGATCCGACAGCAGCGGGAAGGTCAAGCCCGCTTTCCCACTGAAGGTGCGGACAACGTCGACGGGATCAACGCTGATCCCCACCACCCGAATGCCGCGCTTGCCGAACTCGCTCAACTGGCTTTGGAAGCTCCGTAACTCGGAGACACAGTAGGGTCACCAGTAGCCGCGATAGAAAATCAACACCAGCCCGCCTGACTTCTTCGCCCCAGGGGCCGGCTTCAGCAGACTTGCCAGCGAAACCGGCCTGCCATGCTGGTCCGGCAGGGTGAAGGCCGGTGCCTTCTGCCCCACGTATGGGGCGCCGGTGGATATGGGCAATTGCGAAAAGGATGAGTTCAGCGAGCCGAAGAAAATGAAAATCAGCAGGGCCAGCGCGACCTGAACCGGCCCTGTTTTACCCCTGCAACCGCTTAACAGCTCAAAAGAACGGGGCATACTGACCTCTTTATCAAAATCTGCCGCTATCGACCGCAGCAGGTTCCTCCCGGGGTGGCTTGATGTCAATCTCAGTGAGAACAGCGGCAAAAGCCTTCTTTCATTGTGGATAGTTTTCCGGCCAGGTACGCCGTGACGGTCTCTTGTGCCGATGCGGGCGCGGTGATAACGATCTCGGCGCCGCTGGCCTTAAGGGCCTCGGCCGCCCGCTGACCCATCCCTGCACAGATTACCACCTGGCAACCGTCAAGAACGGCGAGAATTCCGGCATGGCTGTGCGGCTTGTGATCCGCGGATTCGTGACCGCACGCGCCCTGCTCGTGCGAATGTTGCGCAGTGTTGCTCTTTACTTCCTGGCTCTTGATCTGCCCATTCTCAGTATCAAATATTATGAAGCCCGCACTTCTTCCGAAGTGTTCAGAAATCGACGTGCCGTCATTTGTTGGTACAGCAATCTTCATTTCTATCTCTCCTTATTATTTATCCAAAACTCCCCGGCCATCGGTTGGCGGTTTAACCACTATTAAGAATTTCGCCCGGGCATGAGCGCGCTCGCTACCGTCGGCGGCAACAAGCGTCGCTTCGGTTTCGACGAGCCGCGCTTTTTGCCTCACGACCCAGCCTCGGACCTTGAGCTGCTCTCCCGTAACGGCATAGTGGCGAAATCGCACTTGCAGGTCTGCAGTCATGCCTCTGCTTCCGGTTGCGGCCACGGCCTTGGCCATGGCCTCATCGAGCAATGTCGAAACAATTCCTCCGTGCACGATCCCATGTGAGCCTTCCCATTCGGAACCAGGAACCCAACTTGCCGTGGCACTCCCATCGGGATCGACAGTGAATTTGAGCTGGAGGCCGCGCGGGTTGTCGGAACCGCACGCGAAGCAAGTGGACTGGAATTGAATGCCATCAATTGTTGATTCGGAGCCAGTAGGGGAAATCATCAGGCAGTCCTTTCGGCATGTGGACGACTTGCGAGTCGCCGGGGCGAACGCAGGGTTTCGTTTTTCGAATCAGCCGCCGCAGCTTGGGAACGCGCTTCCCGTACAAACCGGGACATTGACTCGGACATGTGGGCGAGGACTATGAGCCATTCTTCCAGGTGCTCTTCCCCTCGCGGCGTCAGCTTGTACAACCTTCGGGCTGGCCCACTTCCTTCCACGTCCCACTCCGAGGTCACGCAATCGTTGTGCTCAAGCTGCCGAAGGGTCCGATAGAGGGCGGACACTTCAATCTCGGCATCCGTCAAAGCATGCTTGCGTACCTCGGTGGCCAACTCGTAGCCGTGTGCCCGGCCCTTTCGCTGCAGCAGGAACAGCAACACCGGCTCAACAAAGCGGTAGAGGTTCCCCATGGCACAGGTGCAGGGATGCTGGCTTCCGTGACGCGGACAGGTGCGGGATGGCATTTCCTTTTTTCCTCTTGAAGGAGGATAGCACCTATGTGATGATATGTGCAAGTTGCATCTATAGGGTAACTCCCAGATCTCCACTTGCACGATTTTTGGGGAATCTGCGGGTGATTGGATCTCCCCAGGGTGCCACCGGTTGCACGGCCCCCGCAGGGGAGAACGGGCCTTATGAGCCAAAGCCGAAGGCCCAAGGAGATGAGAACATGAAGGTTCGCGGATTTCTAGCCATACTGCTTATCACTTGCTGGTTTGGGGTAGTTCCCGCAGCCGCCCACGACTGCTGCCACCATGGTCAACGCGATGCGGACTGCGGCGATTGCAACCATGATTGTGATCATGGGACGCAACACGCCCACCATTGCTGCGCTTGGACGCCTGCGCGCGAAGCCGCTGACACACGGACCATTGAGGGCAAGATTACAGAGGTCATCTACTTGCCGGGATCGACTTCCGACAGCGGCATGGTCGAGGTTCGTTTGCAATCTGTTGGAAAGAGTCAACTGATCCGCTTGGCGCCGGTGGGGTTTCTGAAGCAGAGCGGTTTCCTTTTGAGAGAGGGGGAAACCGTGACCGTGGTAGGATTCCCCGTCGCCGGGATGGAGGGAGACCTGCTGATTGCCACGGAACTCCACAAAGGCGAAAAGACCTTGTCCTTACGCGACCCGCAGGGGCGACAGGTTTGGTAGCTGCCGGCCGGTAGACGACCGGGAGTCTCAGCCCGATTTGCAAACCCCGCGATGGCGGTCTTTCCGCACGCGTGGCATAATGCCTCCAGCTTTCACCTTTAGAGTTCCCAGCAAGGAGGCTTGCCATGAAGCGCTGGGCTGTCCTGGTTGTTATCCTCTACTTTCTCTTGCTCGTTGCCTTGACCTCACCGCTATTTCTGATTGCTTTTTATCCAAGGAGCAATGCGCGTGACGCGATTTCGGTAATGTTCGAGTGGATGTACTGGGCCGGATTGGGAGTGATGGTTCTGGCCCAAGCGGCGATGTTAGTTGTTCCGGTTGAGCTTTCGGTGGGTCGACCAATAGCCCAACGGTCAGTTTTGTGGACCATTCTCGCTTCCGGCTTGATGGTGGGTGTGCTCGGCGCCGGGGCGGCGATTTCAATCGACGAATTTTTTAGAAGGGAAAAGGCAGGCACGGGTGATGCGATACTTCCGTGGGCAGCCTTGCTGGTGCTGTGGGCTGCGTGGAGTCTGGTTTTCTACCGCTCCGGCCGTGGCGCCGCAGCAATGGACGTGGTCACTCGACAGTGCCGCTATCTCTTGAAAGGGAGCATTTTGGAACTGCTGGTCGCGGTGCCCACCCACATTGTCGCACGGGCGAGGGATTACTGCTGTGCCGGGGTTATGACTTTTCTCGGAATCGCCTTTGGCGTGGCCGTGATGCTCTTCTCCTTCGGGCCGGGAGTGTTCTTTCTTTTCGCCGCCCGCTGGAAACGGCTTCATCCCCAAGCTGCAAAGGTCGGCTGAACGGCTCGGTTCAAGGAATAAGGAAGAAGATGTCGCCCGAATTGACAGACTCGGCCCCCACAGCGTAGCATCTAGACGATATGTCACGACGCCAACAGGATGAGAGAAAGCTCGAAGTGGTTTGCCCGTGCTGTGGGGCTACGTTAACGGTGGATGCGGAACTCGGTAAAGTTCTATTCCATCAGGCGCCGCCCAAGCAGGATAAGGGCCCAGACTTGGACTTTGCCTCGCAACTCTTGAAGAAGGAAGCTGAGCGCCGCGAAGCCCTATTCCGTCAAAGCGCGGATGACCAGAAGACTCAATCAGAATTGCTCGACCGCAAATTCAAGGAAGCCTTCGAGAAAACCAAGGACCAACCTACCGGGAAGCCTCTCCGGGATTTCGATTTGGACTGAGGCTGGGTGCAGCCATTGTTCATAGGTCCCATCCGGCAATGAATTGATGATCCGCCTGTGGGCCGAAGCTCTTTGATCTATCGGTGCCCCATTGCCCGTGCCGTCGCCACTGCGGATTTGGCGCGTCGGCGGTTTGGGCGGGCGAAGGACCGATGAATTGGTGGCCCGATCCACCAACTATCCCTTTTCCCCTCAGCCACTTCCATGTGACAAAAGTACCTGAAATGGCTGGCAGGGGACTGTCGGTTTTCTTGACAACCTCCCCATGCACGCTATAATTAGGGTTTTGCGTCAAGGGAGCCAGGGTGCGTATAACCCTTGCAGAACTAGAACTTCATCGCATTAATGTGTCTGAGAACTACGCGCCGGGGTCATTGGACTTCGACAGCGTGGGGTTCAAGCAGACAGCGCCGGTCCAGCTCAACGCGACTGCGGAGCTCCTGGCAACGGAAATTCGCGTCAAGGGGCACCTCGAAACTCGCATGGAATCCAGTTGCGACCGTTGCCTGGTCCCTGTTGAGATTCCAGTGAGCAGCAATTTTGACCTTTTCTATCGGCCGATGCAGACTATTGCCAAGGAAGAGGAAATCGAAATTGCCCCGGCAGAGTTGGAAATTGGCTTTTACTCCGGGGACGGAATTGAAATGGCAGACGTGGCCACTGAACAGGTGATACTCTCTCTGCCCATGAAGGTGGTTTGTAGTAGCGAGTGCCGGGGCCTGTGCCCGGTTTGTGCGGGCAATCTGAATTTGACGCGTTGCAAATGCACGTCCCCGCAGCAACGAGGTTCACCTTTTGCTTCGTTGAAGGAAGATTGATATCGGGAAAGCGCCGGGAAGCGATGGTCGAAAGCGGCCTTCCGACCGGTTGGAAACAAGCCGGGTGTGCTTGCCTGGCGCGCAGCAGTGGTCAATCCCCGCGCTGCAATATGTTATGGAAGGAAAGTAGCGTCGGGCATTAGCCCGGCATATGCCGCTCTGAAGGGTGGCGCTACTGGATAAGGAAGAAGAGAGACTATGGCGAATCCAAAAAGACGACACTCTCATGCGCGGAAGAATCGCCGGCGGGCGAACGATTTTCTCGCCGCACCCGCATTGGCCGAGTGCCCGCACTGCCACGAATCCAAGATGCCTCACCATGTCTGCCCTCATTGTGGTTACTTTAAGGGTAAGGAAGCAATCCTGGTGAAGGAATCCGCATAAATTGTTAGATCTTGGCCCACGGAGATTTGCCCCAGCGCGATCATTTCTTCCCGCGCCGGCCAGATTCCACCGTTTGAACTGATCACCATGCGACGTATAGCTGTTGACGCCATGGGCACCGACTCGGCACCCGAGGCGGAACTCGAGGGAGCGATTCAGGCCGCCCGCGCAGGCTTGGCCGAGGTAATCCTGGTTGGTCCGCAGGAACGCCTTCGCCAGGAACTGGAAAAGCGCGATGCGTGCCACCTGCCCATCGGAATCGTACACGCCAGTAAAGCGGTTTCCATGGGGGACAAGGCCACCAAGGTCCTCCGGCAGCGGCGCGATTACTCCATTTGCGTCACCGCCAGCCTGGTGCACGAGGGCAAAGCTGACGGTATGATCAGCGCCGGCAACACGGGTGCGGTGATGGCCTTCACGAAGCACGAGCTGGGCGCACTGGAAGGGGTGGACCGGCCGGCCATTGCGCAGGTTTTTCCCACCTCCAAGGGCACCGCTACGGTGCTGCTTGATGTGGGCGCGAACGTGGATTGCAAGCCCCATCACCTGGTGGAATTTGCGGTGATGGGCGAGACCTATTACCGCGTGATCTTTGGCGTGGAACGGCCACGGGTAGGCCTGCTCTCCATCGGCCAGGAAGAACACAAGGGGAATGAGTTGACGCGCGAGGCCCTGCCGCTGCTCAAGCAACTCCCCCTGAATTATATCGGCAACGTGGAAGGCCGCGATCTTTACAACGGGCGCGTAGAAGTCATCGTTTGCGATGGCTTTATCGGTAACGTGGCCCTGAAGATTAGCGAAGGATTGATCGAGGCGGTTTCCAGTCTTCTCCGAGAGGCTTTTACCAGCACGCTCTCCTCCAAGGTCGGTTACATGCTGGCTCGGAAGGCCCTTCAAGGTTTCAAGAAGCGGGTGGATTATTCTGAATATGGTGGCGCCCCTCTGTTGGGAGTAAAGGGCGTGTGTATTATTTGTCACGGGGGATCGAACCCCACTGCCATCAAAAATGCCATCCGGGTCGCGGCGGAGTTTTCCGACGGTAAAGTGAATGAAAAGATCGAACGCGACTTGGCGGCGGCTTCCCTAGGAAATCCCAAAGGAATTGAGTCATCGGGCCATTGAGCCATCGGGTCATTTAAAAGCTGCTCTTGTCCCGTCGTCCGTCGCCTCAGCCTTTCGGTTTTCGTGTATCACACGCATTCGACAGTTAGCCAGGGATGAGTGGGAGTGCTCAAATGACCCAATGGCCCAATGTTTCAATGACCAAATGACTCAATGACCCAATTATCAGGAGTTTCTATGTGTGTTGCAGGGGTGCTGGGTACGGGTTCGGCCTTGCCGGAGAAGGTCATCACCAACGCTGATCTGGAAAAGATGGTGGAGACCTCCGACCAGTGGATCAAGGACCGCACCGGCATCCGCGAGCGCCGTCAGGCCGCTCCCAACGAAACCACGTCTTCACTTTCCGTGAAAGCGGCGCGCCTGGCTTTGGATAGGGCGGGGATAAAGGCCACAGATCTCGACCTGATCATTTGTTCCACAATCTCGCCCGACATGCCGTTGCCTTCCACGGCCGCTCTGATCCAGCGCGAACTCGGCGCGCACGGCTGCTGTGCATTCGACCTGGCGGCTGCCTGCTCCGGCTTCCTTTTCGGCATGACCGTGGCTGAACAATTCATTCGCACCGGCGCCTCGACGCGGGTACTGGTGATTGGAGCGGAACTGCTCTCCCGTTACCTTGATTACAAGGATCGCGCCACCTGCGTCATTTTCGGAGACGGCGTAGCTGCTGCGGTGTTCGGGCGGGTCGAACCGCCCTCGGGAATCCTGGCACACGAACTGCACACCGAAGGTCAATACGCCGATCACCTTTTCATCCCCGCCGGTGGAACGGCCATGCCTGCTTCCTGTCAAACCGTTGAACAAGGTTCGCACTTCATTAAGATGCGCGGCAACGAACTTTTCAAAGTGGCTGTCCGCAACCTGGAAGACGTTTCGCGAAAAGTACTGGAGAAGGCGGGACTCACCACGAATGACATCGACCTCTTTATCCCCCACCAGGCGAATCAGCGCATCACAGAGGCAGTTCGTGAACGACTCGGGCTGAGTTCGGAAAGGGTGTATTCCAATATAGCCCGCATCGGAAATACCTCTT
>CAYTMD010000104.1:0-15629 GCA_964438685.1 uncultured Acidobacteriota bacterium | reverse complement strand
TGTCCACAACGAGGTAGGGTCTGCGGGCTGAACCGATAAAATCCCGGAGGATGATCGCGGTTCCCTTGGTCATGCGCCGCGTTGTCGGCGAATCGAGCACAACTCGGCTGGGCACCTGAGACGTCGTAGCGCTCGAGGTCAAGGTTCTCTTGATCTGGCCGAGATCTACGAAAGACAACGGGGGGTTGGCCTTTAACATTCCCACCGGTAGATAAGGAAGATCGGCAATTTGACCAGCGGATCGATAATCCAGAGGCCAGTGCTGGATATAATTTTTATAACCGGCGTGCCGCTGACACGCGTAGTCCAGTTCCTCCTTAAGTATTTCCAATAGACCGGCTTGTCTTTCGTCGGGAGCCTGACAATAAGGAGCCATTGACAGAACACGGTCTATTTTGTCGTCAAATTGCTGCACGGAATCTCCTTGCACAAATCTAAGAGGGACGAACGCGCTACTTTCCCTGCTGAGGTTTTGGGCAATTCAGAAATCAAGTGAATCGAGTCGAGAGCCCAATGGGCCGGAAGGTGGCGGCGAACTTCTTCCTGCTCAATTCTCCCTCCCTGATCGGGCACAATAAATAACACCAACGCCTCTCCAGCCTCCGGATGCTCGACCGCCGTGGCGGCGCATTCATAAACCCCTGGAATTGCTGCGACTCTTTCCTCCGCTTCCGCAAAACTCACGCGTATTCCCCGCATTTTCAAAAATGCACCTTTGCGTCCTTCAATCCACAAGTAGCCATCTTTATCTTGGCGAGCCAAATCACCGGTCCGCAGCCAACCGTCGCAAAAGACGCCGCGCTTCTCTTCCGGGTCGTTAAGGTACCCGGAGCATATGGAGGGTCCTTTTACCCGCAGCTCACCGACCTGCCCTGTGGGCAAATCATCTCCTTGTTCGTCTACAATCCGGACCACCAGGTTATCCAAGGGCCGACCGACACTCCCTGGTTTCTCCTCCCAACGTTCCGGTTCCATGCACGAAATCCGGGCGGTTGCTTCGGTCTGACCGTACATCACATAGAACGGAGTCAGTGGGAAACTCGCACGCATCTCATTGATCTTCTGGGGAGCCAAGCCGCCCCCAGCTTGGAGAAAACGCTTCAAACTCGGCATGGCTGTCCGCCGAATACTCGATCGTCGAAGAAGCACATTGTAAACCGTCGGCACGCCGGCAAAGGTGGTGCAACCAAACTGAACGATAGCTTGGAGCACTTTGTCTGGAAACATAAAACGGCGGTCGAATACCACGCCACCGCCCTGATAGAGATGTGTATGCAGCAGGCTGGCCCCGAAACAATAGCTCACGGGAAGAATCATCATGGCTCGTTCGTCAGTGCCCAATCGTTGGCTGCGGATGATTGCTTCCGTATTCGCAATCAAATTCCCGTGGCTGACCATGACGAAACGGGGAACACCGGTGGATCCGGAGGTGGCCATCAATGCCGCCAGGTCCGAGGCTACGCAAGCCGCGGGCGGCATCAAATCGGTGCTTTCCCCGGCCAAATCACCCTCCAGGCAAAGGGTGGATCCAAGGCAATTTCCCGCACCGCGAAGGCCCGCTTCGGTCCACACGGCTCTGGCGCCCGTTGCTTCGATCAGCATCGCTGCTGAGGCTGTCAACGCGCGATCTTCCACCGGCACCGCGACTAGGCCCGCGTACATGGCTCCCAGATAAACCAAGGCGCTGGCGGGAGACAAAGAGCAACCGATCAGTAATCGATCACCCTCCCTCAAACCCTTGGAAACTAAGGAGGTGCCATTTGCCGCAATCAAACGCGGCAAATCTTCCGGGCAAATCGTGCGGCCGGTGGCCGCATCGATTAAGCACGAAGACGATCCCAAGCGATTGACTAATCGTCCGGCAAAATTCCATTCGGCAGTGGCTGTCACTTTTTACACTTTCTTGGAAAGCTTCGTCGTAATGATTCGTACGATCTCGCGAACATTCTCCATTTCCATCAAGTCATCCACATCCAGGCTTACCCCGAAAACCTCTTCCAAAGTTCCGGCCAGGGACAAATGCCCCACAGAATCCCAGCCCGAGATGTCGCTGGCAGTGGTCTCCATAGTCACCGATTGCGGATCGGTGTCAAAGGCGGATTTGAAGGCCTCCCGAACTTTGGTTAAAATCTCATCCTGATCGCTCATTAGACCCCTTTCGTGTGTTTCGGTTGATGTTAAAATAGACTTAAGCCATAATTCCCGCGCCGTTATCAACAACAAGGGTTTGACCAATGATCCCCGAGGCCGCATCAGAGCAAAGGAATTGGGCTCCATACGCGACTTCGTCGGCTGTAACCAAACGCCCCACCGGTGTACGGCAGATTGTCTCGGCGATACGCGCCTCGCCATTCGGCATCGCTTTCCAGGCATCGGTGAGCACTGCCCCGGCCGTAAGAATGTTGACGCGGATGCCGCGCGGCGCCAACTCGACGGCGAGGTGGCGAGCAAAAGCCTCAAGCGCACCCTTGGATGAGCCCACCAACGAATAGCATGGAAGAGCCCGCAAGGCTCCCCAGGAACTGACCGCCACGATGCTTGATCCTCTCGAAAAACGGGGCATAAGTAGCTTGATCAGCTTGAAAAAGGCGCGGACATTCAGGTTAAAAGTAAAGTCGAAATGGCGCTCGGTAAGTTCTTCTATGGGGCGGTGAATCCCCGTGGCAGCACAATGGACCAACCCGGAAAGGCTCGGACCCTGTTCTTGTAGCGAACGCTCAAGTTGTTCCAAACCTCTTTCGTTGGTCAGGTCCGCACGACACAGCGAAATGCCCAAACCCTCTTCCGCAGCGATTGCTTTCAAATGTTCGGCCGACTTCTCATCGCGGAGATAATTCGCAATGACCTTGGCGCCTGCCCGCGCAAAGCGAAGTGAGATGGCTTGGCCTATTCCGCGTGTGCCCCCGGTAATCAGAATCGTTTTGTTGCCCAACGAAAACAAATCATTTCCGGTCGCGCTCATGCGAATTCGGTTCCTGTCTTTTAAGAGGAATTGCCCCTTGGGCAACGAAAAATCATTTTACCATAAGCAGGACGGCCCACAGAGATGAACTCCCCGGCACTTTAAGGAGTTCGCGTGGCTCTGCCTTCATTCCGGCCCATACGCCAGGTTTGCGTCTCCGGATCGTATTGTCGAATTATCCTCGCGGGCATTCCAACCACTACGGAGTAATCCGGGATGCTTCGCGTCACAACCGAGTTGACCGCGATAACACAATTACGGCCGATGATCAGCTCGCCTTTGGGGCATATGATGGCCGCCCCACGGCCGATCCAGGATCCTTGGCCAATTCGAATTCTGCCGCCCTCCGTGATATCCTGTTTGATCACAGGTATCGTGATGTCTTCGTACGCGTGATTGTGGTCCACTATGATGACTTGCTGACCGACGAGTACATCACGTTCCAAGTGGATTAGGTTCTTGGCGGATAAAATACTTCCATAGCCTATGTGGCAATTGTCTTCGAGCACAATCACAGGCTCACCGGTGGGGTCCTCGGTGGCGACGTTGAGCCACGCGTCCTTTCTCAGGCTCACCCCATTACCCAGGCTGATTCTAACCGCCCGTTGCCTATCCATTCCACTCGTGAAATGAAACGACACATTGCGTCCAATTGACGCAAAGGGGTAGACCAGGCGGACCCATATGCTATACAGTTTGGTAAGTCCCCTTGGCAAGAGCTCCAAGGGGTCCGCAAACCGCGGGCGCTGCTTCGGACGACGCACGTTTTCACTCCTTAGAGGTGGTTTCCAGCGATTGGACGACCGCGTTCACGCGGCGGCTATTGGTATGCGCGGGCACTAAATTCGATGATTGGTTCAGATCTTTCAGCCGGGTCATCACGGCAATTCGAAATCAGGGTACGCGCGATCCCTTTCGGAAATCAGTTCCACCCTTTCCGGCCAGGCAATCTGGAATGCCGGATCGTCCCAACGCACTCCGCGGGCCGCTTCGGCGTTATAGAACTCCGACATTTGATAGAAAACCTCGATGTCATCGTCCAGAGTCAGAAAGCCGTGAGCGCACCCCTGCGGCACGTAAACCATATTTCGCTTTTCCGCCGTCAGAACCACCGCCATCCAATCTCGAAAAGTTGGCGAATGAGGACGGAGATCAAGGACTACATCGTAAATCCTCCCGCGAGTGCAACGGACCAGTTTGGTCTCCGCAAATGGCGCCGCCTGAAAATGCATGCCGCGCAACGTGCCTTTTCGAGAAGTCACCGAAATGTTGCATTGGGTGAGATTGGAATTGAGCCCGTGATGAGCAAACTCCTTTTTGCACCAGGAGCGGGCAAAGAACCCACGCTCGTCAGTAATCGGCTCGAGGTGGATTTCATAAGCCCCTCGCAACTTGGTTTCATGAAAGATCATGACAAGAAACGTAAGTCATCCTGGCCTGGAGCCGCCCCGCCGAATATAAATTCCCCTCAACTCAACTCCGAGCCACAGTCGTTCTAATAATACACTCTCATTTTCGGCGAGATCCTTCTCGCAAAACTCGGAGCGACCTGTGTCAGTGCCCACTTGATCGCAAGTCCAAAAGTGAATTGGTACTTGATCGCTCTAGACACAGCCTGACGCGCCTCCGCGTATCGCTCGTGTTCCAGATACCAATTTGTCCAGGCACTGTGGACATGCCGCAAGTTCTGCATAAGGGTCTCCCGCACGCCTGTCGGGAGTTTAAAACCCAACTTCAACCACTTCTCGAGCATTGACTGCCGACCCTCGAGGCGTACATCAACTCGGTCCCATGGCCGGCACGTCGAACCCAAAGGGGAGCCGCTCCGGTCGATTATCACCAGTGCTTTGTTAACATAACAGTACGAGGTAGCAAGAGAAAGGCGAAAAAGGAAATCGTGGTCCTCGGCAAACTTGAGACGGGGGTCGAACCCTCCAACCCGCCTAACCACGTCGGCACCAGCAAGGAGGGTAGAGGTCCAGAAGTGATCAAAGGACTTCGCAAGACTTACAGTAGCTTTGGGATCTACCCCCAAGGTCTCCTGGTAATTTTTTAGGGCCTCCCGGAAAGCCATAGTTTCCAAGCCTGAGTCGTTCACCAATCTTGCGTCCGTCACACAGACGCGACATCGGCCGTTGAATTGTTCGATGGCGCGGACCTGCCATTCTAGCTTTTCGGGGACCCACACGTCATCTGAATCCAGGAATGCGACCCATTCTCCGCGTGCTTCATCAATCCCCTTGTTCCGAGCGGCGCTTTGCCCTTGATTGGGTTGAAAGAAATAGCGGACTTGCTTGCTGCTACTACCCTGGGAACTGACGATTTGTTGAAGTGTCTCGCCAGTTCCGTCCGTGGAGCCGTCATCAACGACGATGATCTCGAATTCGGGATACGTCTGTGCCAGAACACTCTTCAGGGCAGCCTGCACCTGTCGATTCCGATTGTAAGTGGGGATAACAACAGACACCAAAGGTCTGTAACTCATAGGATCGCTGTGTACGCGCCAACCAGTTTCGACGCCGCCCGACCGCCCATAACGTCAATACGAATCGAACGCAGCACTGGCGCACTCCTATCGCGGAAGTGCAGTTTCCGCCATTTGGGTGGATCCCAGCACCCAAGCGTTTTTCGTTGGGTCGAACTGTCTAATGACTTGGGCGGGATTTCCGAAGAGTACAGAGTGTGACGGGAAACTTCGAGTAACGACTGTGTTGGCCCCCACCACGCAATTACGGCCCAACACCAATTCGCCCCGAGTACACACTATGGCCGCTCCCTGACCGATCCATGAACCTTGGCCAATGCGAATTCGGCCTCCCTCTGAAACAATCTGCTCAGAGACTGGCGGTCTCCCACCTTCATACGCGTGGGCATGATCCATGATCAGCACCGACTGTGCCATGATGACATCGCGCTCAATGTGAATACAGTTTTTGGCACTTAACAAACACCGATAACCGACCTGGGCACCGTCGTCAATCACGATAACGGGTTCGCCTCCCTGCTCAGGCGAAGCAACGACGTCGAATATGGCGTCCTTGCTGATGGAAACCGAATTGCCAAGCTTAATACGGTGCGCTCGGGATCGCCGCCAGTTACAGTTATAGTGAACGGACAAGCCGCTGCCAAGAGACGCAAATGGATAGGTTAGACTTACCCAAAGGCTATAGAGCTTTGTGAGGCTTTTAGGAAACAGGCGCAGCGGGTCTTCCATTGGTCGGCTAGATGGTTGTATCAGCGCATTAACGGTCATTTTCGTCGTCATTTAGGATTTCCACTGATAGCACGGAGTGCGGCTTTCCGTTCAGACGCTCTGCCTGGTCCTCAGGAAGGCCGGCACGCACAGAACAAAGGCAATTACACAGGCGCCAACCCCGAGGGCGATGTGTTGTAGCGGCGTACTTGCCAAACCGAGGGAGCGAGCGCCCAGAGCTAGGCCAAAAATGCCCCCGGAAACCAGCGCCGCCGGCACAAAAGCCTTCCCATAGCTAAGAACATGCAAGCGTGTGAGATCACGCAGGCACATGACTTGGAAGAGATAGCCAGCAAGATTCGCAATCAGTGCGGCGACCTGGCCCCCCACCACTCCCAACAGTTTGCAGGCAGGATAGATCGCGATGATCATTACCACAGCGGAAACGGCGATGGCGCGACGATGAAGCGCGGGACGGCCCACCCCGATCAAGGCACACGTGATCGCGGCATTCAGCACAGTCAGAAACACCACGGCGGCCGCCACCGACAGCGGTCCGGCGGCAGCGACATAACGCACACCGTAGGTGACCGAAAGCAGGGATCGCCCGCAAAAGTAAATAGCAACGGCACAAGGAAGCCCCAACAGGATGAGCCAGGAAGTTATCTCGCTCAGAATTCGGTTCACACGCTCCTTATCTTCCTGGACGTGGGCAAAAGCGGGGAAGAGGGTTTGACCCAACATGCCGGTGATAAAGGTTGAGGGAGTCAGCACCAGTGCCACCCCCATTGTGTAAAGCCCCAATGTGGTCGTGGAATAGAGCTTGGCTAATACAAAGATGTCCATGCGCGCTAAGATAAGGTTTAGAAACGATGAACCAAATGCTTCCTTCGAAAACCTATAGAGATCCCGTATAGCATGGCGGTCCCATCCGAGGAAGGGCAACCCGGGACACAAAATGTAAGACAGAAGACAACGGAAGACGTTCTCGCCACAATAGCCAATGGCCAAAGCCCACACATCACGAAGGACAAAACTGAGAACTAAAGTCAGGATGACACCGCAGATGGCACCGCCGTTGGTGATGGCCGCCCAGCGACCGAATTTCATCTCCTTTTGCGTCAGAATGGAGCGGGGACTCATGGCGCCATCAAACAAGGTGCCCAGCAGCGTCACGCGGAGCAGGCCAGACAAGTTTGCGATCCCATAGAAATGGGCAACGAAGGGGGCCGCGGCGAAAATAATGGCGTACATGGAGATCGACTTGCCCAGCCCCACCCACCAACCCACGTTGAGGTATGCTTCCTCCCCTCCCCTCGGGTTTTGAATGATCGCCGCCCTCACTCCCACCTCAGTCAAAGCCCCAATAATAGCTGAAGAGGATAGGACAATCGCCATGGCCCCAAAAGCGCTTGGAGCTAAGAGCCGGGTCAGGATCATATTGCGGGCAAATCGGGTAGCCTGCTCAGCAACGTTTCCGCCTCCCAACCATACCCCGCCGCGCATAGCCTTGGCCCGGAGGGTGCCACTAACCAGCAAGTGGTCGAAACCTTGCTTGGCCCGTTCATAGATTCTCGCGAGACCCATTCCTCACCTCTGAGTTTTTGGCGGCATGGAGTGAGGAAGCATCAACTTCCGACGCGCATCCTGTCCTTGACTTAACACCGTTATGATCCAGAACTGGCGGTGGTCCCTCAGCGGCCTTGCCTTGCAGGTTCCGCCTTCCCCGGCAGGCCGGATTCCGACACCGGGTTGGCCTGCGAGGGATCGTACCATTTCATAACTCGGGCTGGATTTCCCCCAACTAGGCTGTAGGGCGGCATGCTTCTTGAGACCACTGAGTTCGGTGTCACAACGCAATGCTGACCTAATACCAACTCGCCGTGCGTACACACAATTGCCGAGCCTTGGCCGATTCTGCATCCTCGCTCGATGCGGATCCTACCTCCCCGTGTTGGAGGCTGTTTTTTGATCGGCACATCAGGATTATCGTAACTATGGCCGTGGTCCATAATCAGAACCGATGGTTCAAGAATGACATCCCGCTCCAGGTGAATATGATTCTTGGCGCTGATCCAACTCCGGGGAGCTATGAAGCAATGGTCATCAATGACAATGTTTATCTCCTCTGTAGCTTCGGGGATGATGTTGAGCCACACATCCTTACCCATTGTCACCGAATTGCCAAGCATGATCCGGCGAGCCATCGATCTAAACACCTTGAAGGTGTAATGGGCGGAAAAGTTGCGGCCGATCGACGCGAAGGGGTAGGTGGCGTGTAACCACAGGGTGAACAGTTTGGACAGTGCCCAGGGGAAAAGCCCCAGTGGGTCTTCAAAATGGGCGCGATGTTTCATAGGGCGGCTATGATGGTCCAATCCTTCCTTAAATGAGGTAGGAGCGGCTTTACGCCGCCAATGGCGGGATAAACCCGCCGCTACCTCTTTTTCCCGAAGACCGCGTGGATCGATTCCCCTCCTCCCACCAGAGGAGCCAAAGCCAAAAGGCACGGCAGAATGGTCATCCGCACCAGCTTGCGCACTACCCTCCAGGGGAGGCTGGGGGGTCCGAGGTACGCCTGTGGGGTCTTGGAGATTCCGACGGCGCGGAAAAAATCGTCAAATAAATAACGAATGTTAACCCCCACCGCCGCATTTCGTCTTGTTACCAACGAAATCTCCTCAAGTCCAACGGACTTCGCGAGGTAACTGAGCGAGGCCGGCGAGTAGTGGAACAGGTGGCGGGGCAACTCCAAGCCACCCCAATAGGATTTGAAAACCCGTGCTTCCGCCGAATCGATGTTGGGCACTAGAACGTAAAAGATGCCTCCCGGCTTCAGCCATTCCATCACCTTGGCCATCACTTGTCGCGGCTCGTAGAGGTGCTCGAGCACATCGAAGCAGGTGATGACATCAAAGGATTCCGGTGGGAACGGGGCCTTAACAATATCTCCCGCAAAGACCTGTGCGCCGCTCTTCTCTGAAGCGGTTTTCGCACCGTCCGCGGACATCTCGACCCCGTAGAGTTTCCAGTTTTCCTCCCTGATAAACTCCAAGAACGAGCCCGAGCTACAGCCCAGATCGAGCAGAGATCCGCCCTGCTTGTATTGCCCGATGGCCACTTTCCGAAATCCCCAGCGAAACAGGGAGTCCTCACCAGCCCCCGAAATAAGCCGGTGATAAGCGTCCGTATAGTGTTCTCCCATCTCCTCCGGCCGGGGTGGATGGCTTAACCAGACCAACGCGCAAGCCGGACATCGGACAATTGTGTAGAGCTGGCGTCGGCCGTGGAACCGATCGGGCGCCTGAGACCACTCCCCCGCACCAGTTTGGCCGCACGCCGGGCAGGGCTCTATGTCATGACCACTCGGATCGATTGCTCTCTCCCTCCGGGCGGTTTGATCAAGCCCTGAAATTGACGGCGAAGATAAACCCATGCAAATTATAGCCTCCCTTTAGTCAGGTCTTAGCCAACTTTCCGGAGTGTGCCCGCAGAATGGGCCTCGATAGTTTCGCGATAGACATCGAGGAGCTTTACTCCGGCAGCTTTCCAAGTGATCTCGGGGACGGCGGCGAGAGATGCCCTTCGCAGCCTCTCGAGCAGCGCACGATCTTCGTGCAGCATGGTAATGTGTTGGGTAATGGCGGCAACGTCGCCGACCCGATGCATCAATCCCGTGACCATGTGCTTGCAGATTTCGGTGCATGCTTCCGAAGCAAGGGGTACGCATCCGCTGGCCATCGCTTCTGTGACAACCAGACCGAAGCCTTCCTCGATGCTGGGGAGAATCATAACATCACTATTCCGCATCAGGTCCGCCACATCATTCCGATGTCCGAGGACGTGGACACTGGGGTGCTTGAGCATGGGCGCAAGTTTTTCGGCGTATGCCGGCAGAAACTCACCGGCAATAAGGAATGTCCCGTCTTTACTGGCCGGAGATTTGAGCCACGCCTCCAGGGCGAAATGGACGCCCTTTCTGACCGCACATACCCCCACAAACAGCATCGTCAGTCCGCGCTTGGGATCCCGCGGTTCGCTGCTGGGGTGGTACACTTTTTCATCAACCCCATAAATGTGCCGCGCCAGTTGCTCCTTTGCATATCCTTTATCGAGGAAGGTCTTCACGACAAAATCGCATGGACACAGAAGGCGATCGGCCAGCCGATACTCCTCTTCCTCCTTATGCAGCTTCTCAGCGTTGTATGCGTGTTCGTGATCGGGTGGCAGGGCAACTCCCAGGCGCTCGGCCTCCTTTTGCACCACCTCCATGGCGAACCCGGTATGGGCATTGCATCTCTCCAGAACCGTGGGGATCCCCACCTTGGCGGCTGCCTTAAGGGTCTCGAGCGCCCCCAAGGGCCATGCATGGATGATGTCAATCTTCCCTGCCAGCTTCTCGACCCGGCGCGCCACAATGTGGTCGTGCCAGGCGCACGCCCGCATTGTTCCGACGAACTTGTATGGAACGCGCAGTTTCCCTCTCGCCAGCGTCGGGCGAACACTTACGCCGGGGGACACCGGCCTAGAAATGGATGCAGGGAAGACCAGCACGTCTGCTCCCGCGGCCGCGAGGCCGTTCACCTGTTGCCAGGCAATGCCACAGATTCTGTCCGCACCCAGCTTGTTGGGAAAGCTAAACAATACGCGAATCCGGCGTTGTTGACTGTTCAATATCGTGCACCTCCTGGCGGGCCGCTGCCAAGTTCCCGCGGATATTTATCTAGGCAGCCCATTTGAGTGTCGCAGCCCTAACCGAATAGCGCGACAGGGACCGCGCGTTGCGTACTAACTCCTCGGCCCAGCTACAGGCTCGTGGCGTCGGTCCGTGGAGTGCTCCTCTTGACCGTGTTCATTCGCTTGGCGGAAGAGCGGAGGCCACTTGGGCTGTAGTGGCGAGGGCAAATACGAAGCCAGCAGAAATGCTATGGATTTTGCTACAGATGGAGGAATGCTCGAAGTGCCTATCGATCGCCAGAATTGCCGCCTCGCCTCTGAGGAGTTCCCCGCCGCCATGAGCAACTTGCCGTATTGGCGTTTTTTTGAAGCATACGCAATCCTGAACTCTTTTCTAAGTTGTCCCCCGGCCTCCATATTGTAACGCTCCTCCAGAAGTTCAAAAACACGGACCCAGTTCCCGAACAGCTTTAATCGGTTTACCGATAGCGAATCATTTGTAACCCTGTAAGCAGCAAGGGGGGACGGGGTGTACACGACTGGGCCATACAGCGGCAATGTGGTACAAAGATAGGAGTCCTCGACGCCATTCGTACGAAACGGTTCTTTGCCGAGGGCTGTGATGACCCTTTTCGGCAGGGAACAATAACTCATTGAGGCGAAGTAACCGGTCGTCCTGTTATACCGCCTGAGAAACTCCAATTGGCTGATGACCTCAATATCCGTCGCAGTCCGAGGCGGATCAGAATCCCATATGTAGTCGCCGTATCCCGCAAAATTGACGTGCCCGGTAAAGAATGCCACGCCGTTCACATTGTCGTTGAACAACTGATGAATGGTTTCAAGATACCTGGGATGCCATAGGTCATCGGAATCCAGAAAACCTATAAGGTCCCCCTTGGCCCGGGCGCACAGTGCGTTGCGCGTAGCTGCCACACCCATATTCTCCTGTCGGAATAGCGTTACGCGCGGCGTGTAAGATTTCAAAAGCGCAAAGGTGTCGTCCGTGCTCCCGTCATCGATCACGAGAATTTCATCTGGGGGAAGTGTTTGACGCAGAACCGAGTCCAAGGCAGCCCGAATCGTTCGGCTGCCATTGAAAACGGCGATAACGGCGCTAGTGGTCATAACTCACATTGTTCAAAAAGCATTTACTGCTGTCGTGTGCGGCCGTACTTCTTCCAGGGCATCGCTCCACGACATAGCCTCGCCTGTAGATCTCTTAGAACCGGGCTGAAGGGTGCACAAGACGGCTGAATCAGCCAACCCAGACGCCCTTGACACCCGGCAATCAAAGAGGGGGCACCCAAGTTCCTTTCGCCGGGTCGAAATACCTAGCGATTCGGGCAGGATTGCCCACGAGCACAGAATAAGGCGGACAGGTCTTCGTAACCAGGGCGTTCGCCGCCACAACACTATTGCGGCCGAGGACCAGCTCGCCTTTATTGCAGACAATGGCCGCCCCGTGACCGATCCAGCAGCCTTGTTCGATTCGAATGGTGCCACCCGCTGTGATCCCTTGCTCCATGATGGGCCGTGTGACATCCTCATACGTGTGGTTGTGGTCCATGATTACGACTGAGCTGGAAACGATCACCTCTCGCTCGATGTGAATGCAGTTCCTCGCCGAGATCTGGACCCGCTTCATGATGACGCACCCGTCGTCGATTACAAGCAGCGGATCGCCTTTTTCTTCATGAGGGCAATAGACACCAAAGTGTACATCCTTGCCGATTGCGACCGCATTCCCGAGCTTGACCCGGTGGGCCAGGTATTTTCGAAAATCCCAAGTATAATGAATCTCTACACCATGCCCGATGGCCGCGAAAGGGTAGGTTGCGTACACCCACATACTATACAATCTTGTGGATATTTGTGCTAAGAGTCTTAATGGGTCCTCTCGCCAGACCACGCTTCGAAAAAATGGCACCATATTCTTTTAGCCCTTTTGTAACGAAGACTGGAAGTAGGGGAGCGCCTTGCCCAAGCCTTCTTCAAGCTTGACCTGTGCAGACCATCCCAGCTTTTTTTGGGCCGCGGTGATGTCCGGCTGGCGGCGGCGCGGGTCATCCACGGGAAGAGGTTCGAAAATGATGGCGCTCTTGCTCTGCGTGACTCGAATGATGGCTTCGGCGAGTTGAAGGATGGAAATCTCCTCCGGATTTCCCAAGTTCGTCGGCCCCGTGAGGTCTGATACCAGCGTGCGGAAGATGCCCTCCACCAGATCGCTCACATAGCACAGGCTGCGAGTTTGGCTTCCATTTCCGTATACCGTCAAAGGGGTGTTTTGCAGAGCGTCGACCATGAAGTTGGGCAAGGCTCGCCCATCATCCAGACGCATACGCTCACCATAAGTATTGAAGATGCGGATGATTCGAACCTTGACACCGTGCTCGCGGTGATAAGCCATGCTGATCGCCTCGGCAAACCGCTTGGCTTCGTCGTAGACGCTACGTGGGCCGACGGGATTCACGTGCCCCCAATAAGATTCGGGTTGCGGGCTGACTTCAGGGTCACCGTAGACTTCCGATGTAGACGCCAGCAGGATTACGCTGCCATGGGCCTTGGCCAATCCCAAGGTATGATAGGTTCCCAGCGCACCCACCTTGAGCGTGTGGATTGGGTGGCGAGCATAATCCTTAGGACTGGCCGGGGAGGCAAAGTGCAGAATGTAACTCAAGTTTCTCCGGCTGAAGTCCGGCTGGCCCTCTTTCGGTTGGAGCAGGGCTGGCAGATCAATCGGCACCGTCACGTCGTGATGTACGAAGCGGAAATGAGGGTGAGTCAAAAGGTGCGCGATGTTTTCCATCCTGCCGGTAATGAGATTGTCGAGGCAGATCACATCATGACCTTCCGCCAGCAGCCGGTCGCAGAGATGCGACCCCAAAAAGCCCGCACCGCCTGTAACCAAGGTCAGCGGCCGGGATTGTTCGTCATCCTGGGAGTTTGACATGCTTGTTTCCTTTGCTGGGATCCACGGCAACGCCCACCCCCTCACGCCCCATGGAGAAGTATTCAAACCCCGCTTGCCGCACCGCTCCGGGGTCAAAGAGGTTCCGGCCGTCCACGAGCAAAGGCACTTCCATTAGGGATCGTAGTCGTGCTAGGTCCAAGTCGCGAAATTCCGGCCACTCCGTGAGGAGCAACAGAGCGTGCCCCCCGCGCACTGCATCGTAGGCGGAATTACAATAAGTGAGCTGGCCCGCCGTCTCGGGAAATACCCGCTGCGTATTCGGCATGGCTTGGGGGTCGTACATCTGCAGAACGCTCCCCTCCTCGAGCAACGCCTTGATAATCTTCAGGCTGACCGCTTCCCGAATGTCATCGGTCCCGGCCTTGAATGCTAATCCCAGGATTCCGAGGGTCTTCCCCCGCAGGACCCAAAGGGCTTGCCGGACCTTCTTAACAAAAACTTCCACGCGCTGCTGGTTCACGCGTTCCACTTCCCGCAAGAGGGAAAAGTCTACGCCGTGTTCTTCCGCCAGGTAAATGAAGGCGCGCAGATCCTTGGGAAAGCAGTAACCTCCATAGCCAATGCCCGCGTCGAGAAATTGCCGCCCGATGCGATTATCCAATCCCAGGCCGCGCGCCACCGCCGTCACGTCTGCACCCACCTTCTCGCAGAGGTCGGACACCATATTGATATAGGAGATTTTTGTCGACAAGAATGCATTCGCCGCGTGTTTGATCAGCTCGGCCGTGCTGGTGTCCGTCACCACCACCGGGCATTGCAGGGGGCGATAGAGCTCCGTCAGAATATCGCGCGCCCTCTCCGATTCCACGCCGCATACGACCCGGTCGGGATGGAAAAAGTCCTCCAGAGCCTTCCCTTCCCGCAGGAATTCCGGATTGGACGCAATGTCCACGTCAACGGAGAGCACAGGACTCCCTCCCCCGCTATATCGCAAAATGGTCTTCTTGAGCCATTGCGCGGTAATCGCTGGTACCGTGCTCTTGGATACAATAAGCTTGTATCCATTCAAGTTGCGCGCCACCAACCGGGCCACTGCCTCCACTTGCGCCAAGTCCGCTTGTCCGCTTTCGCGCTGGGGCGTGCCCACGCAAATGAAGATAACAGATCCGCCGCGAATGGCCGCTTCCACGTCCTCCATGGGTTCGAACTTCCCGCTTTTCAGGTGCTTGGAGAGAAGATGATCGAGGCCAGGTTCGTAGAAAGTGGCATCGCCACCCCGAATCAGAGTCACCTTAGCAGGATCGCTGTCGGCCCCAATCACCCTCCGCCCCGTCTCCGCCAAGCCCAAAGCGGTGGGAAGACCAATGTGCCCCAACCCCAGGACGGTGATGACTGGATCGTCGACATCAACTTTATTCAGGCTCTCATTGTCACTCATCATTTAACCTCTAAAGGGAGCTGGGTTAGGGCAGCGATGTCAAGCCACTGCCCTTGTTTGGCCGATTCCGTGCTAAGTTCCGGCTGGAGGGGGAACTGAAGCGAGGTGAGAGTCAGCAAGGATCTCGACCTTTGCCTCTCTGAGCCGCATGGTCTCAAAGATTCCCACGGAGATCATGGCGAGCAATGCTGACAATGTCTGCTCCATCTGGGCCATGTAGCTGCAACCGAACCACCCCGTGATATGGGCAAAAACGGTGGCGCCCAGACACCAAAGAAACCATTCTTCCTTCCCGTCGCCCGCCATAGCCATATACTTCCGAGCTGTTCCCAGGAGTGAAAAACTACGGGAGAGGGTCGATACAAAAATCATTAAGGTCAATAGCCCCCCCGTCAGAGCGACTGCAACAAACTGGTTGGAGAGGTCCCACATGTCCCACCCCCAG
>CAYTMD010000103.1:0-15690 GCA_964438685.1 uncultured Acidobacteriota bacterium | reverse complement strand
CAGAGATATTCGCATGCCCAAAGGCAAATTAGCATATGATGTAAGTCTCCTCTGTGGCCGCGCGCATCCTCAATGCTGACAAAATGGCGCAAGGAAATAGAATTGCTAGAGATATCTGTGGGGTGACAAAGAATCCGCAAAACTTATTCGGTTGTAGTGGCATCAAACTTCATAGACGGAGGTCTTCTTTCCTAATGACAAGATGCGTAACGGACTATTTGGTTCAAGAAAATCAGACGTTGTCTCTTTTGCTGAATGAGCTTCATGAGCAGTTAGGTGTTTTACGTCTGGCGCGAGATCGCCACCGTACCACGGAACGACTAACCGGAATCCAACGCAAAATTGCCCAAGCGCTTCATACCCACGTGGCGGAAGAGGAACAAATTCTCTACCCCGCACTGGAAGAGAGTGTGCAAGGTATCACCTTCACTCTTGACCGCATGCGCCAGGAACACGATCTGGGCGAGCAATCCGAAAAGACATTTAATCAGAGCCTTAATCGCCTGGTTCAGGGCAAAGGCAACCCGCAAGAGGTCATGCAGAACGGCCGTAAATACATCGGCTGGTTGCGCAATCACCTGATGGTTGAAAACGGACGATTGTTTCCCATGGTTGATCGCGGGCTTGATGCGGCTACGCAACAGGCTGCGCGGCGCGCCATGGAAGAGTTTGGCAAGGAACCTTCAGCTCGTGTTGCCGAAGCGCTGCCCCAGGCCGCGCACGCGTAATTTGCGGCGTAATGCAACTCCAGGAACGATAGTAACATCGAGGGGGCCTCGCGGCTGCTGCTGGTCTTTCCCGTTTTGAGGCGATCTCTTCCCTGTGAGGCCGGGCGCGGAGAAGTTAATCCCTGTGATAGCGGTTGTATGCGCCCTCATTTCAGGTTGAAATTGACATCAACTTCCGATACTACCTCGACAGGCTGTCCATTCAGCAAGGTCGGCTGGTAGCGCCACTTCCAGACCGCTTTAACGGCTGCCTCGGAGAGTGTCGGGTCACCGCTGATCACCTCAATGTCCTTTACGGCTCCGTTCCTGCCAATTAGCACATTTAATCGCACTGTCCCTTGCACGTGAGCGGCCTTCGCCTCCGGGGGATAGTGTGGTCGCGTTTGCGAACCAAGCATTGCCTGCATCACCTGTCCCCCGACGCGAATGCGTTTGGGGACGGGGTTGCCGCGCAATCCATCGGCTATTTTCCTCTGCTCGGCCGCACCCTCCTTATCACCGCCCACCGCGAGCGCGTTCGCATAGGAGTTATGAGCCACCTCGTCGGAAGGAGCCAGGGCCACAGCCTGCTGAAGTTGCTCCAGCGCCTCGCGATATTCAGCCGGATTGTGGATCAGCAATTCGCCCAGATAAACGTGCGCGTCGGAAGATTCGGGCAGCAGTTTCAGCACGGTGCGAAACTCGACGGTCGCCTCGTCCCGCTTGTCCAACCTATCCAAGATTTTGCCCAAGGCCAAATGAACAAAGGGGTTGTCCGGATCAACCGCCACGGCTTCCCGAAACTCCGGTTCCGCCTCACGGGGATGAAAGTTATTCCGATTCAATTGCGCGGCGCGGTGCAGATGGGCCAGTGCTGCCGCATCCTTCGCCGCTCCAGCCGTGTCAGTGGTGGCAGTTCCCTCTTGCCGCACCTCTGCGGATTTTACCGCAGCCAGGAGTGCGTCGCTGGCCCCATCATCCTGAAGGGATTTCAGAAAGGCCTCGTCGAGGGTAAAGTCAATACCACGATCCTGGACACGCTTCGATATACGTTCGCTGGTCGAACCTGTCGCCAGCAGCGCGGTCAGTTCAATCTGACTTACCGCTTTGCCCCGCGGAGCTTGATTCTGCGCGAAATTCAGACCACACAGCATTAGCGGAAGGATTAAAAGGACGGATTTCATCGCCAGGGTCTCCTAGTATTTAACTTTCTTGATAACAGTCGACGCACGTATAACACATCGTCGAATAGAAGTAAACGTTCACCCGGAATGTGCGACCCGAAATGTGCCGGGACCTTGCCAAGGCGGAAACTATTTCCGGTGGAATGAAATCCTCTTCCCGGTGGTGCATTTCTGGCATAATGAGCGGCTGCGCTGCCAGCCTGCGAAGCTGAAGCGACGCCGGAATAAGCCGGCAAATTTTGCACGCGCATTCATTTAAAGTGCTGGAGAAGGCATATTATTATGAAGAGTAGAACTATTAATCGACGGGACTTCATCAAGCTGGGATCAGGGGCAGCGGCCACCGCACTGGCTGCCAAAGTTACGATTCTTGAACCGGCGCGCCTGGCGGCATCTCCGCGGCCGGTACCACCCTCGGACACCATTCGATATGCCATTATCGGCACCGGCATTGAGGGCTGCAAATTGATCGCTTGCGCGCTCGCCTGCCCGGGCGTGGAATGCGTGGGGGCAGCGGACCTTTACGATGGCCGCCATATTGCCGCCCGGGAAGTGCTTCATGGCAAAGACATTGAGACCACCCGCGATTATCGCCGGCTGATCGACCGCAAGGATGTTGACGTCATCATCTGTGCCACGTCGGACAACTGGCACCGCCGCATTGTGGAGGAAGCGTGCCTGGCGGGCAAGGACGTCTACTGCGAAAAGCCCATGTCGCACAGTGTCGAGGACGGAGCGGCCATGGTGGCCGCCGTGCGCAAATACAATCGCATCTGTGCCGTGGGCGCCCACCGTGTCAGCAGCATCCTCTACGCCAAGGCGAAAGAGATTTGGGAGTCCGGCAAACTTGGCGACGTTGATACCATCCAGGCAGTGCTCGACCGCAACACCGACACGGGCGCGTACGTCAACCCTGTTCCCCCCGATGCCAACCCTCAGACCGTTGACTGGAATACCTGGATTGAGGCCGCTCCCCGCCGGCCCTTTGACCTCGACCGCTTTTTTGGCTGGCGCCGGTTTAAGGATTACGGCTGTGGCCAGTCCGGCGACCTGTTCGTCCACCTGCTTTCGGGAATCCACTTTTTGACGAGCACCAATCAGGCTCCTGACCGCGCTTATTCCAGCGGGGGGACCTACTTCTACAAAGACGGCCGCGACTATCCCGACTTGATCTGGACAATGTATGACTATCCGAAATTCAACGTCGTTCTGCGTTGCAATAGCAACAACGGCGCGGAAGGCGAGTGCTCCACGTACTACGGCAAGAACGGAACCATGGTGATCCGCGGCAGGACGGTGACCTTTACGCCGGAAGCCTCCTGCCACCAGATGGACACGTACACGGTCTTCGGATGGCCAAAGAACTTGCGCGAACAGTACGAGGCGGAATGGAATAAGGAACACCCCTTGCCCAAGGTGGGAGAGTTCAAGATCGTGGATGAGGATACCGAAACATTCGCCCTTCCCTCCGGTTACGACGACAAGACGGAACACGTGGCCAATTTCTTCCACTCAGTGCGCACACGCCAACGTCCGGTGGAAGATGAAGTTTTCGGCAGCCACACGGCAATCGGCTGCCACATGTCGAACCAATCGTACTTTAGCCGTACCGCGGTGGTGTGGGACGCGGCGACGCAGCAAATCAAGGCCGCGTAGCTTTCGCGGAGACCGGAAGGTCCCCAGGACGTAACGCTGGCGTCCCGCCGGCACCGGAGCAGGCGAGACGCCCGCAGTAAATTTTCTGGCGGGCAAGATGCCCGTGGTACGACGCGTGGGGGGCACAGCCCGCCTCCGTGGACCAACGATTTTCATCGCAAGAACACTTCAGGAGGTTGGCAATTATGGACGACAATCAGATGAATCGCCGGGAATTTATGGGCGCCAGCACTGCGGCCCTGGGTGCAGCGTCGAAGATCAACTTACTTTCACCCCGCCCTCTTCAGGCTGGCCCACGTGGTGTGCCGGCTGGTGACAAAGTCCGGTTTGCTTCCATCGGGACGGGCGTGGAAGGCTGCACCATCATGAAGGCGGCCCTCCGTTGCCCGGGCACGGAGATCGTTGCCGCCTGCGACCTTTACGACGGCCGTCTGACTGCCGCCCGGGAATATGCGGCGAAGCCGATCTTCACCACCAAGGACTACCGCGCCATTTTAGATCGCAATGATGTGGATGCCGTGCTGATCGCCACCCCGGACCACTGGCACGCCCGGATTACCCAGGACGCTTGCGCGGCAGGCAAGGATGTCTACTGCGAAAAGCCCATGTCGCACACGGTGGACGAGGCTTTCGCGATGATCGATGCCATGCAGAACCACAAGCGCATTGTGCAGGTGGGAAGCCAGTGCCGCAGTTCGATTGTGTATGCCAAGGCCCGGGAGATTTTCGCCAGCGGCGCGCTGGGTCAAGTGACCGCGGTTGAGGCTTGCATCGATCGCAATGATGCCAGCGGCGCGTGGGTTTATCCCATTCCCCCGGACGCCAGCGAGCAGACCATCGATTGGAACCAGTTTCTGGGTGATGCCCCCAAGCGCCCCTATGATCCCGTCCGTTTCTTCCGCTGGCGCTGCTTCCGCGATTACGGGGAGGGACTGCCCGGCGACCTCTACGTTCACATGCTGACGGGAATCCACTACGTTGCCGGAATCACCGCGCCGCCGCTGCGTGCGGCGTCCATGGGGGGAATCTTCCGCTGGACCGAAAACCGCGAGGCGCCCGACCTGATCTGGACATTGTTTGAATACCCGAACTTCCGCCTCTCCATGCGCTGCAACCTGAATAACGAATCCCCTGCGGTGTCGCGTTACTTTGGCACCAAGGGGACCATGGAAATTAAAAACGATGTCCTTACCTTTACGCCGCAAGACACCGCACCAAAACCGGAAGGCTATTCCATTCAGGGCTGGCCGCTGAAGCTGAGGATGGAATACCTGCAGGAGTGGCGCAAGGATCACCCTGAGCCTTTGCCGGGCCAATATACCCTGATCCCATCGGCGGAAAGCTTTGAGGCTCCACCCCATTACGACTATCAGATCGACCACATGAATAACTTCATGGAGTCGGTGCGAACCCGGCAGCCTTCCGTGGAGGATGCGATTTACGGGAAAAACACGGCAATCGCCGCCCACATGGCGAATTACTCCTACTTCAACAAGTGCCTGGCTGTGTGGAATGAGGGCGAACGCAAGATTCAATCTGCGTAAAGAACCAACGTAGCGCGGACCTGTTCTTTAGCCCGGATTATTCACGAATCTTCTTGAGAGCAAGGCAAAGCATACGGTTTCACACAGAGGTCGCAGAGACGGCGCACGGAGAACACGGAGGAGTTCCCGATACTTTCTCTGTGCACTCCGTGGTCAACGAGATCGATCATTCTCGCCAATAAAACCGTGAACTCTGTGTGAAACGCTCTTAAGTCGTCCCGGCGTTATCTCTTTCATGAATAATCCGGGTTAGGTCCGCGGCTTTTCCCCATTGGTGTGGACGAACTGCGGGTCTTACGAAAAGGTCCGCACGACGCTCACTGATTTCGCGGGGCAGAAAAAGAAAAGCCCCCCGATCAGGCAGAATCGAGGGGCTAGGAGGCAAGAAGAGGAGATGCCCTGTCCCGCACCGGCCCGCGTCGCGACGCCCTGGGGGCAAGGTCATCTCGACGCGGATCCGATGCTCCAGCGGGACTATGGTTATGTTCAACCCTGAGGCCGGGAGCTGTCCAATCGATTCTCTTTATAGCTGCAATCAAGGATTTATCCGGCATTATGTCTGCTTTGATTGCAAGGCCTTGTATATCATGATGTGATATGATCACGAACAGACTGGCTCCCTTTGATGGCTTGAGGTGGATTTCCGGATTCCCGATGGAGTCGAAGCTGGTTGAGGGGGCGCGCACGCACAGGCGGCGCCGACGGTGACCTCTATAATGAGCGAAGAACTGCCAGCCGAAGATTTGCTGGTGCGGGTGGCGCGGCAGGACGTGGCCGCGATGAGCGAACTCTATGACCGGTACGCCCCGCGAGTCTACGGGCTGATGGCGCGCATTTTTTCCTCCCGCGACACCGCGGAGGAAGTTCTGCGGGAAGTCTTCGCGCGCCTCTGGAGCGAAAGCCCGACCTTAAGCCGGGAAGGTGGAAGCGTGGCGGCGTGGCTGGTATTTACCGCGCGCGGAATGGCGATGGATCGGCTTCGCGCCGAACGCAGGAACGCGCTGAAGGCCGCTGCGCAAGGTGGTCCCACGGCCAAAGCAGCAAAAGCCTCGACCCCCGGCCCGCGAAAATCCAAGACCACAGCCGCGGCGCCATCCCCGGCAAAGTCGCTCAGCGCTAAATCGGAGGGCGGCAAGTCCCGTCCTGCTGACGGAGCTGGAGTTGCGCCGCGGGATATCGTCCCCTCAGCCTGGCTACCCCTGCCGAAGGAAATTGCATTAATTGATAGCCGCCTGGTGCTTCTCTACAAGGTGATCGACCAGTTGCCCAAGCCGCAACGGCAGGCCTTGGAACTCGCTGTATTCGGGGGGCTGAGTGAATCCGAAATTGCCACTGAGGTGGGTGAACCCCTTGGCAAAGTGCAAAGATCTTTGCGAGCCGCGGTGACGTTTGTAAAGCATCGGCGAAGAGCGGTGTGTGGAACATGGGCTGCCAACATTTAGAAGAACTTTACGAGTTGTGGCTGCTGGGGGCGCTCTCGGAACAGGGCTCCCTGGATCTCCGCGACCACCTGGGGCGCGGTTGCCCGCAATGCCTGGCGCGCCTTCGCGAAGCGGCGGAAACGGTCTATCTCCTGGGCCTCGCCCCCAAGCCCGTTCGTCCCCCTCCACGCGTGAAAGCGGAATTACTTCGCCAAATTTCCCATAAAGCCACACCCAACAGGTGAGTATTGGAATCATCGACGAACAACCCCGGTCTGCGGCGGGAACTGGGATTGGTGCAGGCCACTGCGCTTGCCATTACCGACATGGTGGGCATTGGCCCGTACATCACCATTCCCCTGTTCCTTGCCACCATGGGCGGTCCACAGGCAATGCTGGGCTGGCTGGTGGGCGCGGTGCTGGCCTTCTGCGATGGCCTGGTTTGGGCGGAACTCGGCGCGGCGCTGCCCACTGCCGGCGGCAGTTATAATTACCTGAGGGAAGCTTACGGTCCGCACCGGATGGGGCGTTGGCTTTCCTTCCTGATGGTCTGGCAGATCATTTTTACTGCTCCGCTCTCCATCGCGAGTGGCAGCATTGGCTTCGCCAATTACCTTCACTTCCTGGCGCCGCGGCTAAGCTCTCTGGAAATTCGGCTTGTGGCTGCGGCCTTTCCCCTGCTTCTCGTGGCGCTTCTTTACCGCAAGATTGGCGCGATCGGCAATCTCTCCGTGGTGCTGGTTACCGGCGTGATGCTGGGGTGCCTGTGGATTTCCATTTCCGGGATTCCTCACCTCAGCGCCACGCGCCTGTTTGATTTTCCTCCCGGCGCTTTTCACCTCAACATGATCTTCTGGGTGGGACTGGGTCACGCCACGCTTTACGCCCTGTATGACTACTTTGGCTATTACAACGTCTGTTATCTCGCGGGAGAGATTCGCAACCCGGGCCGCGTGATACCCCGCGCCATCATGTTTTCCATCATCTGCGTTGCAGTTTTGTATATCATGATGACGGCGGCGTTCCTGAGCGTCGTCCCCTGGCGCGAAGCCATTCATAGTGAGCATATTGCCTCCGTTTACATCGAACTCCTGTTTGGATCCACGGCCGGGCGGGTCATGACCGTCCTGTTGTTGTGGATCGCCTTCTCCTCGGTTTTCTCCCTGCTCCTGGGTTATTCCCGAATTCCTTACGCCGCCGCCGTGGATGGCAATTTCTTTTCCGCCTTCGGCCGCCTGCATCCGAAGGGAAATTTCCCGTACGTCTCCCTGATTACGCTGGGCCTGGTCGCATCCTTGTTCAGCCTGGGACGCTTGAATGAAGTTATTGGCGGCTTGATCGCCACTCGCGTGCTCATCCAATATCTTCCGCAAACCATAGGGTTCTTCCTGCTGCGTTTCCGCTCACCGGATTTGCCTCGGCCCTTCAAAATGTGGTTCTACCCAATTCCGGGAATCATTTCGTTATGCGGATGGGTTTATGTGCTGGTGACAGCCGCCGGGCGCTCGCTCATCTTTGCCTTCGCTGTCTTCGCGGTGGGAACCGCAGCCTACATGGCGCGGGCGAAGGTACGGAGGGAATGGCCGTTCCACGTGCGGTAGGTTACAGGTCGCATGTGGGGCCTGGCAGTAAGGGCACGCCGGTAGTAGCGCCTGGAAATTGCGTTGGTTCTAGTGGACGCAGTGAGATATCATACCGCCATGGAAATCAGGCCGACCGTCCCAAATCCAAGTTCGGTGAGTGACGCATGCGAGCGGTTCGACAAGGAAAATACCGTTGTCGAGCGAGCGTTGACAGAACTATTTAGGCAGTACCCGACAAACGACGACGAGGCGCACGTTCTTCTTAAGGTAGTGGCTCTCAACAGGTTATATTCCACCCATATCCTAGCCGTTGAGGACGTCGCTCGCCTTATCTACGAGCACAGACAAGAGGTTGATGGGGCGCTCAAGGCAGGCCCTCCGTCTCCTGAGGCAGTCGATAAAATCGTCGAATTAACATTTCGCAGGATGGGCAAGCACTTCTGGGTATTCGCGACCAAGTACTGTAGCTGGCACCGGCCTGAGTCATATCCCATCTGGGATTCCCGCGTTCTTCTGTACCTTCAATCTCTGAAGGGTAGCCCCTTCACCCTCCCGGACAACTGGACTGAATACCCCCAATTTGTAGATTGTGGCGGCCGCGCTGCTGCCCGCCCATGGCGTCCGGACAACTGGACTCACTACCGGGAATTTCTAGCTCTCATGAATCGATTCCGGGATTTCTACAATCTTCGCTCGTTCACGTTCAAAGAGATCGACAAGTTTCTATTTTTGTCTGGTGGGGAGCTAAGGAAAGCGGATCTCCGCTCTTAAGAACTTCAACGCGGATTTCAGACGCTACCGGCACGCCGTACCCCTACAATCAGGCAGTGCCGCGTGGTACACTAAGAGAATCTATGAAGCTGGAAGATTACAAGACCGTTTTATACCGTCAAGAAGATGGCTCCTGGGTGGCCGATATTCCCTCAATCTCAGGATGCTATGCTCTGATGCCGACTCGCGAGGAAGCTCTCGCCGAACTCAGTTGTGTCTTTGCTATGATTGCCGAGGAGTATCGCGAGCGGAGGATTTCTCTCCCGTCCGACACCACGGAAATTATGCATGCCTAGCGCCACAGCCCGTGACCTCCAAAGGGTAGCGAGGCAGTTGGGGTTTTCGCAGACCCGCCAAACCGGCAGCCACGAGCGATGGAATCATCCGGACGGCCGCACCGTTACGATTCCTCTTCACGGTGGGCGTGAAATCGGCCCACCACTATTTTTCAAAATTCTGCGCCAACTCGGTGTGACGCTCGAAGTATTCCAGCATCTGCGATAGAAGCGCGCCAATCGGACTCTCGCTGTATGCCGTCTACCGTCTGATGTCTACTCTATTGTCTACTCCGTCCCCTTCCGCACTAACAGGAACATTCCTTCATTATGAACAATCTGGATGTCCTCACCATCGGCCTTCGGTGAGAAGCCGGCCCGGTCGCCCTCCATCGAATCTTCCAGGAGCCTGCGCGTTTCGATGTACTTCTTGGTTCCGGGTGCGTGGCCGCAACGCAGCATCCAGTTGTTGAACGACCGTTGCCTCCGGCGGAGCGACTGTCGCAGGATCTCCAGCCCTCCCTCGTCAAACAACTTTAAGAAATCGGTCAGGCGCAGGGTGAGCGTATGCGACGGGTCGCGGAGTACCTCAATGCGATTGTAGATTTCGAATTTCGACTCGCTCTCCGGCGCGAGGGGATCGATGATCAGCAGCCGCCCTTCGGGCTTGGTGACACGGATCATCTCCGCCAGCACAAGCTGCGGCTTGGGCATATGATGGAACGAGCACTGGCATGACACCAGGTCTAATGTGCCGGAGGGGAAGGGAAGTTGCTGGGTGCATGGATTCCTCCGTCCACTTGCAACCTTGGACTGGCGACTTTCCTGAACGCCTAATCGAGGTGTTTTGTGCGCAGGAACTCGCGAACCACTTCGGCGAGGTCCCGATGTTCGCCGTCCACCGCATAGTTCAGCCGCCTCATCTCTTCATCGGAGATCTTCCCACCGAGTTGATTGAGCGCTTCCCGAACCACGGGATGCCGCTTTACCGTCTCACGTCGAACCATGGGCACCGCCTGATAGGGCGGGAAGTAGTGCTTGTCGTCCTCCATGATGACCAGGTCGCGAGCGGCGATGAGGCCGTCGGTGGAGTTGCCCGCCACCAGGTCAACCTGCTTCTCCAGTAGCGCACGGTAAAGCAGGCCCAGGTCCATGATGCGCGGCGGCTGGCCAAACGTAAGGTGGTAAGCCCGCGCAAGCCCCGGATAGCCGTCGGGGCGCTCCATGAACTCGTACCCGAATCCCGGCCGCCACCCGGGGGCGTAAGGCGCGGCTTCCGAGAGCTTGTGAATATCCAGGCGGCGCGCGGTTTCGCCCCGGATTACGATGGCGAAAGTATTGTTGAAGCCCAGTGGGTCCATAACCTCCAGGTCAAATCGCGAGGCGTACTCCCGTTTGACCTTGTCATATGCACTGGCCGGGTCGCCTTCCGCCGGCTGCTTTAGAATTGCGGTGAGTGCCGTGCCGGTGTACTCCACGTAAGCATCAATGCGCCCCGCGAGCAATGCCTGATGACAGATGTAGGTGCCGGCAAGATAAAACCTCCGTTCCACGTGCAATCCGGTCTTTGCTTCCAGGTGCTGAGCGAGCATCTCGCCCAGGATCACCTGTTCAGTGAAGTTCTTTGACCCGATCACCAGTGTTTGCCGCTTCCCGGGTCCGCAGGCAGGGGAACAAAGAATGGTCAGCAGCAAGCCGAAGATAATCGTGGAAAAAAGCCCGGCCGGGATGATGCGCGTGTTCATTCGGATACCCAACATTACCAATTCGTCACGCGTGGCGAAGAAAAGCACGGTAGCGCGGACCCCCGTTTTTGGGGTCCGCGGCTCTTCCTTGGCAAAGACTGAAAATTCTAAAGACGGACGCCTGCCCACCAGTTCAGTTGAGAGTGGAACGTAGAGAGCAGAGACCCCTCATCCGCTTCGTACCTCAGCACCTTCTCCCCTGGGAGAAGGTTGGTAATTAAACTCCCCTCTCCGAGGGGAGAGGTGGGCCCCACGTTCTGCTGGTTGTGGGGGTGAGGGGTCTCTTCCCCCGCCCACAAAGATTTGGTTGTGGCTCCGCCGCGCTGCGCTACATTTGCCTCTTAAGCGTCTGCGCCAGACGATGATGCGACTCACTGCGCATACGTGAGTTTGCGTTCCACCAGTCCCAGAAGCAGGTCCAGCAGCAGCGCCAACAAAGCCGCGGGGATGGCGCCCGCGAGAATCACGCGGTTATCCACCATTGCCACACCGCGAAAGATGAATTCGCCCAGGCCCCCGGCGCCAATCGCGGCGGCAATGGTTGCCACTCCCACGGTGATGACGGTGGCCACGCGCACGCCCGCCAGGATGACTCCCATCGCGAGTGGCAGTTCGACCTGAAAGAGCATCTGCCCGTCCGTCATACCCATGCCGCGCGCGGCTTCACGTACGCCCGGGTCAACGCCAAGGATTCCCGTGTAGGTGTTGCGAATCACGGGCAATAGCGCGTAGAGCGTCAATGCCGTAATGGCCAGCCGGTCCGCGCGCTCGCCCAGCCAGGGAGCCGGCAGCAGGAAGCCGAAGAGCGCCAGGCTGGGAATGGTCTGCACAATGTTCGCCGCGCCGATGACAGGTTTGCTCAGCGCCCGCCGCCGCGTGAGCAGAATTCCCAGGGGCAGGCCCACCGCTATTGCCAGCAGCATGGAACTCCCCACCAACCATAGGTGCTCCAGCGTGAGTTGGAGGATTTGGCCCTGGTTTTTGATGAAGAAGTTAAGCGTATCCATCCGTGACCTCGATTCACAAATTCGGGTTCCCATCGCCCGCGCGGTACGCCGCAACGTAGGTGGCCGCGATGGGGTCAGGAGCATGCAAGAATTCTCCGGGCGTGTAGATGCCAACCAATTTCCCCTCTTCCAGAAGCGCGATGCGTGTGCCCAGCAGTAAGGCTTCGCGCACGTCGTGGGTTACAAAGACGATGGTCTTCCTGAGCCGCTCCTGGAGCGCCCGAAACTCGCGCTGGATTTCCACCCGGGTCAGAGGGTCGAGCGCCCCGAAGGGCTCGTCCATTAGCAGGAAGGGCGGATCTCCCGCCAGGGCCCGCGCCACTCCCACGCGCTGCCGCTGTCCGCCGGAAAGCTCGCGCGGATAGCGCGAAAGAAACCGATCAGGCGGCAAGCCCACAAGTGCGAGCATCTCGTGAACCCGCGCGCGGATTTTCTCGGGCGCCCAACGCTCCAGTTGGGGCACCAAGCCAATGTTGCGTTCCACGGTGAAATGCGGGAAAAGTCCTGCTTCCTGGATGACATAACCGATACTTCGGCGCAGGCGAATGGGATCCCAATCGAGCGTCGAGCGCCCTTCCACCTGGACTTCCCCCGTGCTTGGTTCCAACATGCGGTTGATGAGCTTGAGCGTGGTGGTCTTGCCGGACCCGCTGCGGCCGAGGAGCGTGAGGGTTTCGCCCCGGCGCACACATAGATTCAAATCCGAAAGGAGCAGGTGCTCATTCGCCACCCGGAAGGACACGCGGCGGAACTCAATGACGGGCTCCTGTGCTTCGTTCATGGAAGTGCCGGGATGTAGAGAAGCAAGTGTAGCGCGGACCTGTTTTGTAGGTCCGCGGCTCGTCCCTTAATTGCCAAGGAAAGGCCGCGGACCTACAAAACAGGTCCGCGCTACAATTCCTTTTCCGCTAAACGGCGAAGAGAAGATTTTCCGCGAACGCCCATTCGTCGTCCACCCATTGCGCCGCGCACTCGAACCCGGTGCGGGCGGCCATCGCGGGGGCCTCGTGCCGTCCATACTTATGACAGCTCTCAGTCCAGATGGTTTCATCGCGCTGGAGCGTCGTGCGGAGATTTGCTCCTTCGATGGATACGGTCTGGTTTTCCACCGACCGGAGATGCATCTCGATGCGCCGCTGCCGGGCATTATAGTGCGCCACGTGCTCAAATCGCGAGAAGTCGAAGTCACCACCAAGCTCCCGGTTGATGCGGGCCAGCAGGTTACGATTGAACACCGCCGTCACGCCGAGCGGGTCGTCATAGGCGGGAATGAGTTGGGCCAAGGGTTTTTCCAGATCCGTGCCGAGCAACAGGGCATCGCCAGGCTCAAGATCGCTGCGAATCTTGCGCAGGAAGTCCTCGCCCGGTCCACGATCGAAGTTACCGATTGAACTTCCCAGGAAAAGCACCACCACTCCATCGCCGTGTCTGCGGCGGGCCACCGCTCGGCTCAAGCCATCCAGGTACTCGGTCTCAAATCCCACAATGCTGACGTGCGCCAGGTCATTGAGCTCACGCTCACAGTTCTCCAGCGCCGTCGAGGATATCTCTATGGGACAGTAAGTTGTCGGCCGATGGCGGGTGAGAGCTTCCAGTATCCGGCGCGTCTTCTTCCCGCTGCCGCTGCCGAGCTCAACGACTATGCCATGAGTGTTGAGATGTTCAGCAATGGCCCCCGAGTGGCGCAGCAGAATTCTCTCTTCCGCCCTCGTCAGCCCATATTCGGGAATCTTGGTGATCAATTCAAATAGGGCGCTGCCGATATCGTCGTAAAGATACTTTGACGGCAACTCCTTTTGACCGGCTCGACCCAGCCCCTCCCGCACATCTTCCGCGAATGAGTTGACAGCCTCGGTTGGACCACCACGGATCAGCATATCGCCTCCACTCAGTTACTCACACCACGGAAGGTCGCGTAAACGAAAGGATAGTGCGGTTGGAACCAGTTGCGGAACGAGCGTCGCAGCATGCACGCTGCGGTGCGTGGCGAGGCGCCTTTCATCACATAGTGCTTTCCGTCAAAGAAGTCTGCCGAGTAGCCGCGGTAAAAGGGAAAGGGCTCGAAGCCGGGGAAGGGAGCAAAGAGGGTGGAGGTCCATTCCCAACCGTTGCCGAGAGTATCTTCCAGCCCAAAAGCGCTGCGGCCGCCGGGATAGGTCCCTACCGCAACCGGATCCCATCGCTGGAAATCGAAGTTCCCGCGGCTGGCATCAGGAGGCGCGTCACCCCAGGGATACTCGCGCTCCACGCCTTCCGGAGTCCCGTAAGCGGCGCGATGGAACTGGGCTTCGGTGGGAAGAGACTTACCCACAAAGCGCGCATACGCAGAAGCCTCCGCGTGGCTGACATACACCGGCCAGTCGACTGGCAAGGGGATTTCTTCAAACATGGTCTGATAGAACCACGAGCCTTGGCCTTCGCGCCAAAAGAGCGGATGGCCGATGTTCTGTCCTTTGATCCATTTCCAATCCGCGTCGCTCCAGAAACTTCGATCGTCGTATCCGCCCGCGCGCATGAACTGGAGGAACTCGCCATTCGTGACTTTGTAAGCGTCAATCGCAAAGGCCGGTACTTGTACCGAATGAATCTCAAATTCGTTGTCCCAGCCAAATGTTTCCCGTCCGCGTGGAATCCCCAGCGTCGCAGTCCCCGCCGGAATATCGATCATCGGGGCAGCGATGGGAGGCCCGGGCCGAGGGGATCCCACGGGGCGATAGCTGCCCGGCGCAATCTTCCGCTCGATCGGCAACTGGTGCAGCATGTATGCCAGGGTTTCCGCATGCATCAGCCGATGTTCAATTGCCACGTTCAAGATGACTTCTTCGGGATATTGCCAACGGCCCGCCGAGGCCGGTGAAGAGTCATTGAGAATGCGATCAAGTTCTTCGCGGACGCGAAGGTTATAGGCGTCGATCTCCGGGAGGCGAGGCCAGTCGGAAGGCTGGTCGGATGGCAGGCCGCCACCCACGGGATCAATGCCGAAGGCAAAGAGGCGATCGTATTCCTGATGAGCCGGGCCGAGACCCCTCGCCTGGCCTGCAATCAAATTCCAGTCGAAAGCCTCCAGGTGGCCGATGTAGAAGACAATTCGGTGCCTCTCTGGAATGGGGCGGTCATACAGTGCATCCGTGCGCACCCGGCGAAACAGGTCATCCGTTACCAATCGCGATTCCGCCCAGCGCACCAGAAGCTGGTTACGATTATCCAGTTGCGTTGCCGTCGCATTCATTGGGTAGTCCCCCTGCTTCGATTCCAAAACTGGAGAGCACGGCCTAACCCCGTGTCTTGCTTGCCGCCTATTCTGACTTGATGCTTTAATCCTCATTTAGGTTCAGACTTTGTTTCGATGCACATTGACGGTTTGACGGCAGTAACGCGTCAAGGACAATCCAAGGGAAGAATGTGCTGCGCCTTGTTGCGTTTTCCAGACTGCCGTTATTGGACTTTCACGTTGGGCTCCACCGACATACCTGGGCGCAGGAGGTGCTCAGAGTCTTGACCCTTTTCGAAGTAGATTTTTACCGGAATCCGTTGCACGACCTTGACGTAATTCCCCGTGGCGTTCTCCGGAGGCAGCAGGCTGTAACGTGCCCCACTGGCGCCCGAGATGCTGTCGATATGCCCATCGTATTCGTGATCGGTGGTGTCAACGTAAACCTTCACGTGCTGGCCGGGCCGCATGTGGGTCATTTGAGTTTCTTTGAAGTTGGCGGTCACCCAGATATTCTGAGTGTCCAGCGGAACGATGGTCATCAGTTGCTGGCCCGGGGTAACGTTCTGGCCAGGCTGGACCGATC
>CAYTMD010000102.1:0-15796 GCA_964438685.1 uncultured Acidobacteriota bacterium | reverse complement strand
TTGCCGTAATTGGGATCGTCGCAGCGCGCCGCCATCCAGGCAATCATGTTGTCTTTGCGCGCAGGAGTGAACGGCGCCATCAGGATGAACTCTTCGCGCGTTCCCACTTCCGCCAGTTTCATGATGTTGTAGTACGGAGTCATGGCCGTGCCGGGGCCTCCCGCCGCGCTCTGGGCCACACGCCACAAATCCTCCTTGTTATAGAACACGCGCGGATCGGTCATGTGGAACAAGGCGTACATATTCGCCTGAACGGAAAACATCTCCTCGGGATAGCGGATGTGGGCACGCAGATCCTTGGGCATTTCGGACAGCGGATGGAACACTCCCGGGAACATCTGCGCATAGGTTTGGATGAAGGGGTCTTCCGAATCGCTGATATAAAACCGCACCTCGCCGGAATAGGCATTGATCGTGGCCTTGACGGAGTTGCGGATGTAATTATCCCCTTTGGGACCGGGTTCCGAATAAGGGTAGAGCGTTGAACTGGTGTAACCGTCGAGCATCCAGAACAATGCTCCCTTGTCATCAATGACCATGTAAGGATCGTGGTCGTAGTGGATGAACGGAGTAAGGCGCCCAACGCGCTCGAGGACTTGGCGGTATATCATCAAGCGGCTATCCGGTTGAATGTCCGAGGAAAACAGAATGTTCTTTTCGCCAAAATTCAGCGCAAACAGCAGGCGCCGCCAGAACCCTTGAACAGGGATGCCGCCGGAGCCCTGGTAGTTGGTGTAAACGTCCTTGTCTCCCTGGGGGTAATCGAATTCCTGCGCGCGTGTCTTGACGAAACAGTAATCGCTGCCCATTTCTCCAAAGTAGATTTCCGGCCGGGTCACCTTTAAGGAAACGCTGGATGCAGGGGGGAGGTCCTTGATGAAAAGGACCGGCAGTCCTTCACTGGTGAATTCATTCACAGGCCCCATGCACAAGCCGTAGCCGTGGGTATAGGTAAGATATTCGTTGATCCAATTCCGCCCCGGCAGGTGCTCCGGATTAAGTTCGCGGGGCGAGAGCGAGACTTGGCGGTAGGTGCCGTCGATCCAATAGCGATCATTATCAATGTGCACGAAATCGTAGTAGGTGCGGATTTCCTGTAATTGCGCAAAGGTGGTCAGCAGCGGGTTGTGGTCCCACAGCCGGACGTTGCGGAAGGTCGACTGGTTCTGGCGAATGTCGTCGAGCGTCAAGTCCTCCACGGCGGAGAAGCTGCGCTCCTCAAAACGATCGAGCGCGTAGGCCTTGCGGGTAAATTCAATGGTGTTGGAAATGAAGGGCCGCTCCTTATCGATCTCGTTGGGGGCCACAATGAATCGCTGCAATATCTCCGGGTAAATTGCTCCGCCCAGGATGGCCACCACCAGGAGCCCGCCAATGGCGAAGAGCGGGGTGCGGATATCCCGCTTGCCGGCGCGCAGGAAGAAAACAATGGCCGTCACAATTGAAAGGGTCAGCAGAATTCGCAGCACGGGCAGAGTGGCATGAACATCCGTGTACCCCGCGCCGAATACCATCCCTCGCGGCGAATAGAGAAGATCAAACATGCCCAGGCGAATGCGGTAGGCAATCAGGAGGAAGATGATGCCGCCGAGCGCCATCAGGTGCGCCCGAGCCGTCCGGGCCAACACCGGACCACGCGGCGTAATCCATACGCCTCCTTCCACTAGATACAGAAAAGTAGCGCTGAGCAGACAGCAAATGACGGTGATCAGCGCCAGGTGGAAAAGAAACCAGGTGAAGGGCAATTGGAAAAGATAAAATCCCAGGTCGCGGCCAAATAGAGGGTCGGTGACCCCCATTACCGGCACGTGGCGGGAGCGCAAATAGACAAGCCAGTGACTCATGCCCCATTGACTTACCACGTAGCCCACAAAAAGGACGCCACCCCAGATCCCCCAGCGGAAAAGCGCGCCAAACCGTTCCAGGGGCGCGAATTCAACTTGCTCGCCGTAGACTTGTGGCGTGTGCCGGTGCGCGATGGTGTGGGCGATGAGAAGGTTCAAGCCGGCAACAATTAAGAAACCCATGCCGGCGATTCCACTCAGGTTTATCTGGGCTTTCAGGATGGTCAGATAAATTGATCGGTAACCTTCCTGGTTAAACCACAACCAGTCCACCAGCATGCTGACCCCGTTGGTGAGCAGAGGCAGGAAAACCAGGACGAAGATGACCAGGGCCGCAATAATTCGAGCACCACGATTTTTTTCCATAAGGACACTCCCACGCTATCTTTCCTGCTCAAACCAGTTCGTGAGTATTTTCACGCCGTTGATGATGAAGGGCAGGAAAACTGAGACAGACAAAAATGAATACCAAAGTGATCTGGGAACCGGGATTCTTTTCCATGGGGTTACCCCCGCGCTATCTTCACACAGCGGCAGGCCCCTGTCAAAAAGCATTCACTGCTGTCTAAATTAGCAGACGCGCCGTGTAGCAAATGCGGTTCTACTTGTGCACGGTCACGAATACGAAGTCAAACTAACGATTCATTTTCCCTCTCCCCAAGGGGGCGAGGGCTGAAAAACCAAATCCACGCCACGCTCCTTCCCAAGTGAAAGAACAAATTTAAATCAACTCTCCCCTCGCCCCCTTGGGGGAGAGGGGCGGGGGTGAGGGGGTTGGTGCCAAGCCGGGAACCGTTGGTCAGGGCCGCAAAACCCAGTCTGGCGGCTAGGATGAAAAGTTCTAAGTCTTGGCAGTTTGTCAGCAGGCCCAGGAGCTTTTGACCCCCTCACCTGTCTCCGTCGGCTGACGGGCTGATGAAAACGCCGGTTGCGGGCCACCCTCTCCCCCAAGGGGGCGAGGGCCTTAAGTTCCCCGATCTCCGCTGGAGACAGGATGGCTCGACCGCCAGCGTGAGAAAGATCTCCAGCCTCCCCGCATGGCAAGCGCTTGTACTGAACGTCATTCCCAGCCTGACACGATCTGTTTTGGACAAGACTGATCCGGCTTACATTACCGCTGGGTCGAAACAGAGCGATGCGGCATCGTGCCGCTGAATCCCGCGAATCTGGAAATCGTGCGTCACGCCATATGGGAGAACCTGCTTCCCGCGAACCCATAGGCCATCCGACAGGCTGCGGCGACACTGCAACCACTCGCAGGGGGGCGCGAACCGCCTCTCCTACGCGCTTGGAAATTCTCTGTCAGGCGATCCTATTTCTCGGCTGCATTTAACAAGAGATGTTGTTAGTGCGTTGTCAGTCCGACTCAACCGGGTCACTACGCCCCTCACGCCAAAGGTATGGCTGAGCCATGCAATCCGTAGTCATTTCATTGAAATGTAACCGATCATCTTAAAGCGATTGTGCTATAACTTTAGGTCTTCACCAATGGCTCCGGGCGACGTCGAGCGCCGGAAGGCGGGTTGTAATCAGCACCCAACGCCGCTGACTGAGTTATGCAGTCATACCACCCAGGGAGGATTCTTATGGCAACCGTAAAGGTCGGCTTTTATGGGCATGTCCGGCAATATCATAATTTGAAGAACGAGATTGACGGCGCGATCCACGAAGTCCTGGAAAGCGGCAGTTATGTGATGGGCCCCAAGTTGAAGCAGTTTGAATGTGACCTGGCGGGATACTGCAACACCAAAGAAGCCGTGGGAGTGAACTCCGGCACCGACGCGCTCTGGTTGGTGTTCATGGCGCTGGGAATTGGCCCTGGCGATGAAGTCATCACCACGTCGAATACCTTTTTTGCGACGGCTGAGGCCATCTGGGTGGCGGGGGCAACAGCAGTGTTCGTCGATTGCGACCCCAAGACCTGCAACATTGACGTGAACCTGATCGAGGCGGCCATTACTCCCAGAACCAAGGCCATTGTGCCCGTGCATCTCTACGGCCAGCCCGCAGAAATGCGCGCCGTGGCGGAAATCGCCAAAAAGCACAAGCTTCTGGTGATTGAGGACAATGCGCAGGCCTTTGGAGCGCGCGGCCCGGACTTCACCCTGGGCGAGCTTTCCGACGCCATGTGCACCAGCTTCATCATTCAGAAGAATCTGGGCTGCTTCGGCGACGGCGGCGCCGTGGTGACCAATCGTACTGACATCGCCGACCGGGTTCGCAAGCTGCGCAATCACGGTTCAGTGAAGCGCTCCGTCCATAGCATGGGATTCAACAGCCGCCTGGATGACCTGCACGCGGCGGTGCTGAGCGTCAAGTTAAAGCAGATCGACAAATGGAACGATCAGCGGCGCAGTTATGCGATGCAGTACGACGAGGGGCTGAAGGGTACGTCGCTGAAGCTCCCCACCGCGCTGCCCGGTTACCGCCACATCTATCACCTCTACGTTGTCGAAACTGACCGCCGCGACAGCCTTCAGGAATATCTGAAACAGCGGGACATCACCGCACTCACCCACTACCCCATTGCCATCCACCGGCAGGAAGGATTCCCCTGGGGCAAGGATGCGCGCATTGTGGGCTCGCTGAAGAACGCGGAAGCGTCGGCGGCGCGCGTGCTTTCGCTGCCCATGTTCCCGGAGTTGACCGGCGAGGAAGTGCAGGCCGTCATCGACGCCACCGTCGCGTGGGACAAAGAGCAGAAGATCGGGTGATCTGGTGATCCGATGATCGGGTGAACGCAAGACCGATTCGAAGCACGGTTGTTCTTTGCTCGCCCGATCTCCCGATTACAGGATCTCCTGATTTAAGGAGGCCATCCATGAGCGCAAACCAAACATACACTGTTGTCGTCGCCGGCATGGGCAAGCGGGGCTCGCACCATGCCGATGCTTTTCAGAAGAACGGCCGATTCAAACTGGTGGGCCTGTGCGATATTGACGCCGGGCGTCTCGGGGCTGCGGCCACCAAATTCGGCGTTAGCGAAACCAGTGCCGATGCCGCCGCGCTGGTCAAGAAAACCCGCCCTGACATTTTCTGTTTCTGCACACTACCAGACCTGCGCCTACCCATGATCCGCGCCGGCGTGGAGGCGGGCGTAAAGCTGATTGCCTATGAAAAACCCACGGCGCTCTCCACGAACGAAGCGTTGGAGATGATGAAGTTGACACGCGGGGCGGGCGTGAAGACCGTGGTCAGCCACCAGCATCGTTACGGCGAGCACTATAAGAAGGTGAAGGAGATCATCGCGAGCGGCGCCATCGGCCGCGTGCACACCGTTTACGGCACGGCCACCGGCTGGATGATGCACATGCTGACCCACCTGATTGACTACATGCGCTGGTACAACGACTACGCGGAGGCTGAATGGGTGGTCGGGCAGGCACACGGAAAATCGAAGTTCGCGGACAATCACCCCTCCCCCGACTACATTGGCGGGCTGATCCAGTTTTCGAACGGCGTGCGCGGCATCGTGGAAGCGGGCGATGGCGCTCCCGACGTTCCGGAAGTGGAATATTGGTGGCGCAAGTGCCGCATCGGCGCGCAAGGCAGCGAAGGTTTTGCGGAAGTTCTGACCGGCGGCGGCTGGCGTGCCGTCACCAGGAACGGCGCGGCGTCCGGGCCCGGTACCATGGACTATGAACACGACATGGGGCCCTACGTTCAGGAAATGGCCGATTGGCTCGACGATGAGAAGAAAGTTCACCCCTGTGACGGCGAAAGCGCGTACAAAGACCTGGAAATCATGATGGCCCTCTGCCGCTCGGTCGTCCAACGCGGCAAAATAAAATTGCCTCTTGGCCCCGGCGAACCGGAACTGGAAGCGCTGAAGAGAGTGCTGCCGGATTAGTCGTTTCGCAAGCTGATGTGGAAGGTGTGGTGGCGGCTCCAGGCCGCCACCTGAAAATCATCGGGAAAATGGCGGGCTTATACCCGCCGCGCGGCGATCCCCGTTCTGCTGGTGCCTCGTCACGAATTCGACGCCAAACTAACGATTCATTTTCCCTCGCCCCCTTGGGGGAGAGGGGGGACCGCAAGGCGGGGGGTGAGGGGGTCTCTACCAAAACGGAATTCGTTTGGGAGAGCAGCAAAAGCAAGGCAAAAGGCAAAAGTGAAACGGCCACAGCGTTGACAGTACCTCCATAGGCCCCTGAGTTTTTGACCCCCTCACCCGTCCCGCCCCGGCTGATGAGTACGCCGGTTGCGGGCCACCCTCTCCCCCAAGGGGGCGAGGGATCTGCATTTCCTCGATCTCCGCTGGAAATAGGTTGTCTCCACCGCCAGCGGGCGAAAGCACCCCAGCTTTCCCGCATCGCGAGCGCTTGTGCTGCGCCTCACTCCCAACCTGACACGATCTGTTTTGGGCACGAGTGCCGCTACGCCGCGCCCTACCACGTTTTCGCGCAGTCTCTTAAGGGACTTTTTCTGAACCCTCGTGCATGCTATGATGGCAGTAGAAAATTGGCTAGAGTCCCAAACGTAGAGTCTTTCTGGTGCCACTGATGGATGGGGTTTCCACAGATCAATCTCTTCGGCGACGGAGCCTGCGTATTGTTATGCGGGTGCCACTCTATGTCAGCCCGGTGAATGCCCCCGCAACCGACGAATGGGAATCCGTGGAAACGCTGGTTGTCAGCCTGCACGGGGGATTGATTCGCAGCCGCCACCAATTTCCCATCGGCACAACCCTGGATATTCGCATGCGGAACAAGCAGCGCTTTACTCGTGGCCGGGTTGTCTGGACGGCCGCCGGGGAGAGAGAACGTGCTTACGAAGTGGGCTTTGAAATTCTGGAGCCTCCGGGGTTTTGGGAGATCAATTTTCCGAAGGACAGGTGGTCGGAAAAGCAGCAAGCTTCTTTCCCTCGCAGTTGAACGGGAAACCCACGGTCAACCCTGCCAAAGGGTATTATCTTGCTGGTGCGTGACTTCATGAGGAATTATCACCACCACGGACATGCTGAATCTCAACCTCCAATTGTTAAGGGAAAAAGAATTCGTCCCGTCGGGGCAGGCAGCATGAGACGGTCGGAAGGCTCGCCGCATCGTGTGAACTCCCTTGGGAGCGCCCTGGTCCGTGCCCTGATTCTGGCGTTCATTTGTATGATTCCCGGCGCCTCCTTGCCGGCCAAGGACAAGCTCCCGGTGCAATACAAGATCTCCACGCCCACGCTGCCGGATTTTTCCGCGCTTGAGTGGATGCAAGGGCGATGGACCGGCAAGACTGCGCCCAACACTCCCTCCGGCGAAGTGCAACTCTCAGTCAATCCCGACATGGAGAAACATTTTCTGGTTTTCCGCGGCGAAGTCTCCCTTGCGGCCACTCCCACGGTGCCAGCCGTCAAGGAATCCTGGCTGGGAATCCTGAGCGCCAACCCCGAGGGGAAAGGATTCCGCCTGCAAATATTCTCCAGCACCGGCTTCATCACACGGTATCAAATGACGGTGGACGACGCGGAGATCCACCTGAATCCTGAGGGTGGCGACGCCCCCCCGCCGGGATGGCTCTTTCGCAGGGCATGGGTGCGGGTAGGGCCTGACGAGTTCAGCGAGGTGGTGCAGGCTGCTCCACCGGGCAAAGCGTTCTTTGATTACTATGCCGCCAAACTCTCCCGCGTCCCCCCGTCGGCAAAGACTACCCCCACCCCCTGAACGAGCGCAGGGCGAAAAAAGAGTGTATTATTTTGGCAGCCGGATTTGGGGCTGATCCGTCGCGTCGGGGCGGTGGATAGCTGTCTAAATTCATCTGTAAAACTCTCCAGGAGAAAGTTCCATGTCCAAAGCGAAGAAGATTGCTCTTGTTTTGGTGATTGTACTGGTACTCGTCGTCGTGGGGTTGGCCATCGTTATCCCCATGCTCCTTGATGTTAACCGCTACCGGCCGCAGGTAATGGCGCAGATTCAAGCGGAAACCGGCAAACCCGTGCAAATCGGGCACCTGGCGCTTACCATCCTTCCGCAAGTCGCCATTCGCGTGGATGATTTCTCCTTGGGCAATCCCAGCGGTTTCCCCACTGGCGATTTTGTAAAAGCCAAAAAGATTTACGCCGTGGTCAATGCTTCCGCCCTGCTGCACCACAAAGTGGAGATAACTTCCCTGGAGCTTGACGACCTGGGCCTCAACATGTTGGAGGACACTCACGGCAAGTGGAATTTTGAAAACCCGCCGGCCAAGGCTGAAACGCCCGAGCCGCAGGGAGGCAACAGCGCGTCGTTCACGCTCGGGGTCATCTCCAAGCTGACCGTGGCGCGAGGGCAGTTTGCGGCGGCAAGCCTGCTGGCTTCGGGAGCGCCGGGCCCCGCGCTGATGGACATTCGGGGCGCCTCCATCGATTTGAGCGACGTGAATCTGAACGCGATGACCACCGCCTCGTTAATCCGGCCCACATCCGCGCCCAGTGCGCTTGCAGCCCTGGCGGGGCTATTCAACACAACGGTGTACGCCGCAGATCCCACTGGACCGGAGGTGGCGCAGGGAACCCTTAAAGCCGACGCGGCACAGTTTGGCCCACTCTCCATCACCAAGTTCAAATCCAAGTTCCGGCTCTTTCCCAAGCAAGCCTTCTTTGACGATCTGGATTTGAAATGCTATGGCGGCGGCGTTACTGGAGATCTCTCCCTGGACTTCGGAGGCGCGAACCTGGCTTATGGCGTCGATGCGAAGATTAAAGGCATAAACGTTGCAGAGTTTCTAGCTGCCTTTCCCCAAGCCAAAGGTATGATGACCGGGACGCTGGATGGTTCCGCCAAAATGAACGGGATGGTCAGTAATGCTCCCGATCCTCTGGCGGGCGTCAACGGCTCCGGCCAGACAAGCATCCGCAACGGGAAAATGCCCAGCTTGCAACTGGGCAGCAATCTGCGAACCTTGGCGAAAATTGCCGGCGTCGGTCCCGCTAATGGCGACCCCTCGTCGTTCTCTTCCCTGTCTGCCGATTTCCGGATTGCCGACGCCAGGCTTTCGAGCAACAAGATCACACTGGTGGGTAATGGCGTGGATGTGGACGGCTCCGGCAGTATGACCATGGCGGGCGAAGGATCGCTGGATTACCAGGGTAATGGCAGTCTCGCCGCCGGCGGCAAGAATCCGCTGACCGGTGTTTTAGCAGGCTTTTCTGGCGCCACTTATGCCAATGATAAGTTGACGTTTCCTTTCACCGTCGGCGGGACGTTCGCAAAGCCCAAATTCTCCCTGAAAGGCGGAGGGGCAGGGAAAGTCGGAGCGGCCCCGGCTGCCGTACAAAACGACGTTAACACGGTGCGCGGCATTGCTGGCATGTTCAAGAAGAAGAAACAGCAGTGAGGCTTCACGCCGCAATGAGTTATGATGGCAAATGAGGTCGTGCCCTCCCCATGGGGCAGTAAGGTGTTTCTCGCCCAAGGGCTTTCGATTACAAACAGGTATTCTTAATGACCCAATCGTTGGAAAACGTCCATGTTACACAGGCCGCAGCGCGGCTTGAAAACGTCCGCTATGCCATTCGCGACATGGCGGTGCTGGCCGAGCAACTGGCGCGGGAAGGCAAGACCATCCTGTACCTCAACATCGGCGATCCGCTCATCTTCGACTTCCGCACGCCGCCACACCTGATTGACGCCGTGGAAAAAGCCATGTGCGATGGCCGGAACGGTTATGCCCCCTCGCTGGGCATTCCCGAAGCCGTGGAGGCAATTCGGGCGGAAGCCGAGCGCAATGGAATTGGCAACATTCAAAGTGTTTTTCTGACTGCGGGCGTAAGCGAAGCCCTGGACATTTGCCTGACAGCGCTGGTGAACGCAGGGGAAAACGTCCTGACGCCCAGCCCTGAGTATCCCCTCTACTCGGCGGTGCTCGCCAAACTCGGCACGCAGCCTAATCCTTATCTGCTCGACGAGCAGAATAATTGGGAGCCCGACCTGGAGGACATCGCCCGCAAGATTAATTCCAGGACGCGCGCCATTCTGGTCAGTAATCCCAACAACCCCACGGGCGCGGTTTACTCCCGCCAGACATTGGAGCGCATCATTGAACTCGCCCGCCGCCACAACCTGGTGATCTTCGCGGACGAAATCTACAACAAGCTGATTCTGGACAACGAGCCGCACACCTCGCTCGCCACCTTGGCATCCGATGTCCCCATAGTGACCTTCAATGGACTTTCCAAGGGCTACCTCGTTCCGGGATGGCGGGTGGGTTGGGGAGTAGTTAGCGGTGAAGCGGCGGCCGTGAAGCCCTACCTTGATGGGATTCACCAATTGCTGCGCGCGCGGCTGTGCTCAAACCATCCGCAGCAATTTGCCGTGCGCCCGGCACTGGAAGGCCCCCAGGATCACCTGACTGAGGTTCGAAACAAGCTGCGCGCCCGTCGCGACCTCACCGTAGCCGCCTGCCGCGCAACCCCCCATATGAGCTGTGTCGCTCCGCGCGGAGCGTTTTACGCCTTTCCTAAAATCGATATTCCTGACAGCGACGAGCAGTTTGTAAAGAAGTTGCTGGCGGAAAAACACGTGCTCATGGTGCATGGCACAGGCTTCGGCCAAGCTCCGGGAACCAAGCATGTCCGCATTGTGTTCCTTCCCGACGAGGCCACACTGGCACACGCTTACGACGGAATGCGAGCCTTCATCATGGAGCACTACGCCTGACAGGTACACCCTTGTGAGTGAGGATACGCCCAATCCCGGCACAAACCCGCCTGAGGATTCCCCATCCTCCCCGGAGTTTCCCAACCAATTTTGCCCCGTCTGCTCCAGCCGCCTTGAATCCCATCGCTGCAAGATGATTTGCCCCCGCTGCGGATATTTTATGTCCTGCTCGGAATTTGAATGATGCAGGGATAGGGTCATCGAGCCATCGGGCCATTGGGCGAATGACTACGCGCGTCGAAACAGCAGTAAATCCAAACTGAAAGTCACGCGCATCGCTTCCACAGGCTTGGACCGCATTGGGCGGTAAATGGAATGCAGAACGTCCTGAACGGCGGCGGCGTCGAGGTCGGCGGTGGTGGAGGCGCGGCGCTGGTCGATGAGTGTGAATCCGGGCGCGAAGGTCTCGATAGTTCGGGCGACACGATCGCGGCCGACGCCACGCAACTCGATGAGATCGTCGGGCGCGGGAATGGCGACAAGCAGGCGCCCATCATCGCGCAAAACGCGCCGGAATTCGCCCGCATTCATCCGCCCCGTAATCGATAAAATAATCGAGAAGGAGCGGTCGGCGTACGGTACGGCGCGATCAGCATTGGCAACCACCCACTCGCATTGAGGATAGCGTCGGGCCGCGGCATCGATGGCCGGAATCGAGATGTCCACCCCATGCGCGTCGAATCCGGTCTGGCGGGCAAGGGTGCCAAGGTAAAAACCGTCGCCGCAACCGGCATCGAGAACTACTTCACCGGGCGATGCAGTAAGAATCTGCGCAATGGAGCGCAGCAGCGGTTTAGTAACGCCGCGATCGTGCAACCGGCGTCGCCCTTGGATAGCCGCCGCCGTGTCTCCCGGCTGCTTTGATCTACGGTCCTGCGGCTGAAGCAGGTTGATGTATCCGCTGCGCGCGACATCAAACGAATGCTGATTCGCGCAGACCATTCGCCGGCCCTCGCGCACCGATGGCAGGTGGCAGTCCCGTACGGGGCATAGGAGCATTCTCCAAGTATAGCGTTGGTGGAGTTCCGATCATAAAAAAGTGCAGCTGGGGTTTTGGATCCGGGAAGATCAACGATGTTGTCGCGGCGGGGCCGTGTCTGCCCCCTTCATCGCGAGTCCCATTCATTTGTCCATATCTGCCAACGCGAGCTTGCCCATCAGGAAGGGGTGTGAGATGGGTAGGGCAGTGCTTGATGCACCTATCGGGTGGGGATCCGTCCAGAACTGTGGAAATCCCCAGACATTTCCATTGCGAAGGTCAATCACCATTTTCCCTTCCACGTTGTGGGTCCCATCAGGGGTGTACAGTATGGCGGGACCAGGCTCGATATACAATGTGTGAGCCGCCGTGGATTGCGCATCTACTGCCGGCGGGGCCACGTAGGGACGCAGGGCGATGATGCCTAGAAAAATAACAATAACCAGCAGAAGGAGCTTCACAAACCTATCAATCTTCATGACGTTCTCCTTTAACCCCGAGCGGTTGAAGACCGGCCTACCTTTGCGGTTTGCCTAATACTGCGGAATGCCAGGGTCCGGCCGCGCAACGCCGGAAACGCACGCACTATACTCTGTTAGAACGTGCATCGTTCCACTTTTTGCGGCCAAATCGACTTTTCTGTCGAAAAGCCAGCAGAGGTAGCTCCGGCGGGGGCGGCGTCCGGGCATCGGTCGAAATTCATCGAGATGTCGCACTAACAAGGTATCAGCGAATGCGTCGGCCGGTGTACACTGGCGAGTCCAATCACGAAGGGTCTGGGTTTTCCATGAGGTGTGCTCGATGATCCCGCCGGGAGCAGATAAAGTACGTGAGGCGATATCCCAAGGACATTGGGACCGCGGTGTCGCGTTGCTGCAACAGCTCGATCCTTCGGCCGGTGCTGATTTGATCATGGGCATCCCGTTTGAACAGCAGCAGGTTCTCTTCCGGATCATCCCGGTAAATTTCGCCGCGGCACTGGTCAGCCACTTTCCCTACTACCATTCATACGTGCTGCTTCACACGCGGTCGCTGGAAAGCCTGCGCGCGATCATGGACGCAATGCAGCCTGACGACCGGATGCTGTTCCTCGATGAACTTCCAGAGGAAGCCTGGCAGCGCATGATGGAGGAAACCTCGGGGGATTATTCCCCCGCAGGACATGTGGGGGCGGGTGCGGCCGCGGATTTGGCAGGCACGATCTCCAAGCCTCTCCTTGCGCTGGAGCCCATTGCCGAGGCTGTGCAGGTTGAGAAATCGTTTCTCCAGCCCGACGGGCGGCAGATTCAAGTCATCGCCCCCACGGACCTGTCCATTGAGCCCAACACCATCACCGCTCTTCTGGGCCCTTCCGGTTCGGGGAAATCCACACTTTTGCGTATCCTGACCGGGCTGGTCCAACCCTCAAAGGGCATCGTGCTATGGCACGGTAAGCCGATGCACGATTGCACCCCCAACCTGGCAATCGTGTTTCAAAGTTTCGCCCTTTTTCCGTGGCTCACCGTGCTGGACAACGTTGAGACTCCGCTGCAGGCACATGGTATGGCACATTTTGAGCGGCACCATCGCGCCCTGCGCGCTCTCCACTCGGTGGGACTGCAAGGGTTTGAGTCGGCATATCCCAAGGAGCTTTCCGGCGGGATGAAGCAGCGCGTGGGCATTGCGCGCGCCTTGGCCGTGGAGCCGGAGATTCTCTTTATGGACGAGCCGTTTTCCGCCCTCGACGTTCTGACGGCGGAGAATCTGCGCGGCGAACTGATGGAGTTGTGGCTGGGAAAAAAGATCCCGACCCGCAGCATATTCCTGGTCACCCACAACATTGAGGAAGCAACCCTGCTGGCTGACCGCATCCTGGTGCTGGGACGTAATCCCGCCCGCATCCGTGCTGACTTCCGCATTCCACTAAAACAGCCCCGGGACCGCAATTCCGCCGAGTTCCTGGTGTATGTCGACTACATCTACAAGTTGATGACGCAGCCGGAGCTTGAGGCGGGCGTGCCCTCCGCCGCGGCGCCGGTGGCAAAAGCTCCCTATCCCATGCTGCCGCACTCCAGGCCGGGCGGCATTGCAGGATTGCTTGAGCTACTCCATGATCGCGGCGGGAAGGATGACTTGTATCACGTCGCCGAAGAGCTATCGATGGATGTGAATGACCTGTTCCCCATCATTGAGGCTGCATCGTTATTGGGGTTTTCGCGAACAGAAAAAGGTGACGTGGAAATGACGGACAAGGGGCGCGAGTTTGCCGTCGCCGACATCCCAACGCGCAAGACCCTTTTCCGCGAAGCCGCCCTTGCCCGGGCCCCGCTCCTTCAGCAGATCAGAAATAGCCTGGCCAGCAAGTCCGACGGCACCATGCCCTTGGAATTCTTCCGGGATATTCTGGACGAGCACTTTTCCGAAGATGAGACGCAACGGCAGATTGAAACAGCCCTGCATTGGGGCCGCTACGGCGAGATATTTTCTTACGATTCCGGAACCGACAGGCTGTCTTTGCACCGGCTTGAACACGCGGGAGACCCCTCGCAGGATCTCCAGCATCAATGATCATGCCACGATCGCCCAAAACCACTTCGGGAGTTCCACCGTGGGGAGTGTTTCCCGCCGCGGCACCTTCCCTTTTGAAAGATCTTCCCATCTTGATTGCGGGTTTGGCACTGTTTTACGGCTTGCTCACGTTTGCGCATTATGGGGTCGGTCCCGTCAATACCCAGGCGGAAATTCATCTCTACCCCGGCGCCCTGCCCAAATACGCGCTTTTCTCTGTGGTGCGCATCGCGATTGCGTATCTCCTCAGCCTGGCCTTCACGTTGGTGTACGGATATCTGGCCGCATACAACCCCAAGGCGGAACGCATTATGGTCCCGCTCCTGGATATCCTGCAATCCATTCCCGTCCTCAGCTTCCTTCCCCCCGTCATGATGGCGATGATCGGATTGTTTCCTCATAGCCAGTTGGGAGCGGAGTTGGGGTGCATCCTGCTGATCCTGACGGGGCAGGTCTGGAACATGACCTTCAGTTTTTACTCTTCCTTGAAGAATATTCCCCGCGACCTGCACGAGGCGGCGGAGATTTATCAACTGAACTGGTGGCAGCGGCTGTGGCAGATGGAAATTCCCTACGCGGCCATTGGGCTCATTTGGAACTCCATCATGTCGGTGGCGGGCGCATGGTTCTTTCTGATGGCTTGCGAAATGTTTGTGCTGGGAAATCGCGACATGCGCCTTCCGGGACTGGGCTCTTACCTCCAGACCGCAGCCAATGCCGGTGATACGCGCGCCATCGCCTGGGGCGTGGGCTTGATGGTGGCTATTATTGTTCTCATTGACCAGATGGTGTGGCGGCCGGTCATCGTTTGGGCCGATAAATTTAAATTTGAACAGGTCGAAGCAGCCGTCCCGCCTCGCTCACCTATACTGGACCTCTTACGACACTCGAAGATTATTCCGTTCGCCGCACGAGTATCCATAAAACCGGCGCGCGAGGCATTGAACCTCTATTTCGCCAAAGCCGGTGCGAAGTCGAAAGATCTTCCCCGGAAAAGCCCATTCACCCCATGGGCATGGCGCGCGCTTATGCTTGCCGGATTGGTGGCCATTGCGTACGCGGTGGTCCGCATGGGGCAGATGCTGGTGGAGCTTTCGGGTCCGGAAATGAAGGGAATCATTCAGGGCGCTGCGGCCACATTCCTGCGTGTGGAAGGAACTCTGGTGTTGGCCGGGCTTTGGACAATCCCCGTGGGTGTCTTTGTGGGCATGCGACCCAAGCTTTCGGCCCTGGTGCAGCCGCTTGCGCAAATTGCGGCCTCGGTGCCCGCCACGGCGTTGTTCCCCATCGTTCTCCTGATGCTGATTCGCGTCGGTGGCGGTATGGGAATCGGTTCCATGGCCCTGCTGCTGCTCGGCACGCAATGGTACCTCCTGTTCAATGTCATCGCCGGCGCCAGCGCCATTCCCACGGACTTGAAGGAAGTGTGCGGCGTGTTCCGGTTGGGAAATCTTGAGCGCTGGCGGAAATTATTCCTCCCGGCAATATTCCCTTACTTGATTACGGGGTTCATCACCGCGTCAGGGGGCGCCTGGAACGCGAGCATCATTGCTGAGTATTTCCATTTTCAAGGAAAGACGCTTTCCACTGTGGGACTGGGTGCGGTGATCAGCCACGCCACCGACACCGGAAATTTCCGCGTGCTGCTGGCGGCAACCATTTGCATGGCGGCGATGGTCGTCACTATGAATCGCCTGGTCTGGCGCCGGCTCTACGGATTGGCATCCACAAAATTCAAGCTGGAAACCTAGGAGACCCTCATGCCCGGCATCGAACCTTATGCAGGTGAACCCGACAAGGAC
>CAYTMD010000101.1:0-15825 GCA_964438685.1 uncultured Acidobacteriota bacterium | reverse complement strand
CGGCACCGCCAATGTCTTCTGCGCCGTGGAGCCGAAAGCCGGTCGGCATTTCACCTTGCCCACCCCCAACCGCTCCGCGGCCGAATTTGCCCAGGCGCTGGAGACGGTCGTGAGCAGCTATCCCGGTGCGCGAAAGATTCACCTGGTGATGGATAACCTCAACATCCACGGCCGGAAGTCCCTCATCGACTATTTCGGAGAGCAGAGGGGCGGCGCAATCTGGAGCCGCCTCACGGTCCATTACACGCCCAAGCATGGGAGTTGGCTGAACCAGGCGGAAATCGAGATCAGCCTGTTTTCCCGGCAATGCCTGGGCAAGCGCAGAATTCCCACCTTGAGGATCTTGCGACGGGAGGCCCGCGCCTGGAACCGCCAGGCCAATCGGCGGCGGGTCAAGATCAACTGGCAGTTCACCCGCAAGAGAGCACGCGCAAAGTTCGGTTATAAAAGGAATCTATTTAGGCGGTCAAAGACCTAGGGGGCGTTTTCCGGCAGCCTGTAAAGCCCCGTCCTTTGAAACAGAGTTGCGGGCTAATTACTCGCACCCCCTGCCGGCAGCACGCGTACCGTGATGCCGGAGGGCAACTTCGCCGAGTGGTAAACCCTTTCGGTTGCCTTCTGAAAATCGGAGGGCTGCGCCTCATCGATCTTCATGAACTTCTGCGGATTGCGGTCCACCAGCGGGAACCACGAACTTTGCACTTGCACCATGATGCGATGACCGCGGCGGAAGGTTTGATAAATATCGGGAAGCTGAAATTCCACTTTGTCGGGCTGGCCGGGCTCAAACGGGACAGGATGCTCAAAGCTCTTGCGGAATTTCCCACGGAAAGGTTCGCCCCGCACAAGTTGCTGGTAGCCGCCCATCTTTGCCCCGGTGGGATCCGGTTCGGGGTCGGGATAATTTCCGGGGTAGACGTCGATCAGCTTCACGATGAAATCGGAGTCGGTGCCGCTGGTGGAGACGTAGAGCGACGCCTTCAGGGGACCCGCGAAAGTGACATCACTGGTGAGCGGCTCGGTTTGATATACCAACACGTCAGTGCGCCGGCCGGCAAAGCGCTGGTCGCCGGTCATGTAAGGCTTGGACATGGAGGTACTGATCCCCGATATGTACGGCACGGGCTTGGCGGGGTCGCTGACGTACTCATCAAACGCTTCGCCCGAAGCAGAAGGCGGTGCAGAGCTGAGCCGGCCACCACTTTCGAAATAGTACGTCGTGGGAGTGGCACTCGGCGGCGGCCAACGGTCAAACGTGTGCCATTCGTTGCGACCGGTTTCAAAGACATAGGCGCCAGGAAGTTTTGCTTCACCCTGGTCTTTCAGGAAGTGTTGGAAGAATGGAAACTCAATGTGCTCGCGAAAATATTCGCCGGTTTTCTGATTGAAATGCACGTCCCCCAGGGCCTCCCCCGCGTCGCGATTCCATTGGCCGTGGAACCAGGGACCTTCGACTTGCACACTGACCGCGCCGGGATTCTGTTCGCGCATCGCCTGTGCCGTGTGCATCGCCCCGTAGGCGTCTTCGGCGTCGAACCATCCGCCCACCGTCATGACGGCAGCATGAACGTCTTTCAGGTAAGGCAGCGGGTTGCGCGATTTCCAGTAACTTGAGTAGGTATCATGCGAGATCAACTCTTGCCAGTAGTCGATTTTCCCTTTGAAGTATTCCTTGTCGGCATTGGCCAGGGTCCCCATGCGCAGGTAGAAGTCGTAACCATCAGGTGTACCGAAATCAAAGCCGGGGCCAGGCACTTCATTTTCCCCTGTCTTGGGGCGCCCAAATGCGGCCAGGAAATTGAACGCGTGCGCCAGAAATAACACGCCGTTGTGCCGCCAGTCGTCACCGAGAAACCATTCCGTGACGGGAGCCTGCGGCGAGGCGGCTTTCAAGGCGGGGTGCCCGCTTAAAATCGTCATGGTGGCATAGAAGCCAGGGTAAGAGATTCCCCAAACGCCCACGCGGCCGTTGTTGTGGGGAACGGTTTTCAAAAGGAAATCGATGGTGTCGTAGGCGTCGGAGGCCTCATCCGTCTGGCGGCCCGTCTTGTTGGGAATGTAGGGGCGAACGTGCACAAACTCGCCTTCCGATTTGCCAAGGCCGCGCACATCGCAATAGGCAAAGATGTAACCATCACGGGCAAACAACTCCGACGGTCCGAGGTTGTCGCGATAGTTATCCGCCCCGTAAGGCCCGACCGTGTACGGCGTGCGCATCATCCAGATGGGGTAACGCTTGGAGGTGTCTTTGGGCGCGTAGACGGAAATGAACAAGCGTACGCCGTCACGCATGGGCGCAAGGTATTCGGACTTGGTGTAATTGGCCCGAATGTAATCCTTCAGTGCCTCGGCCTTTTGCTCCGCCTCATTATGCTCTTGGGGCTGAGCTGCCAACTGAGCAACCGGCAACATGACGAGAAGTATTCCCAAGATGGTTACTACCCTGCGCACGCGTATCATCAGAAAACCTCCGCTCCTGGTGTTATTGTGAGCCGTGAAAAATCAAACAAACTCACGCAAAGACGCCAAGGCGCTAAGACCCGCACAGTACAATTACTTCGCTCTCTTTGCGCCCTCTGCGTCTTTGCGCCTTTGCGTGAAATGCTCTTTTCGTTCCGAAATACTCTCACCCCAAACTTCATCCTCCCGACGCGGCCACTTCCAACATGGTGCGCACATTCTTGTCGGGGGTGCCGTAATCCATGTTGATGCAGCAGAGGCCGACGTTCCGCGTGTCGCCCGCGGCGGCCAGCAATTGTTCGGCGTCCCGGCGAATTTCGGCGGCGGTGCATTGCAACATGCGCACGGGGTTTAGCCGCAAGTTCAAAAAGGCGCCGGGAAGCTCTTGGCGGCAGCGCGCCACATCCGATCCCCAGCCGACGTCGAAGAAAGCCACCGGCAGCCGGGAGTAGCAATTCGCATACATCTGCAGGTTGTCCCCACAATGATGAATACCATAAGGCGCCAGTTTTTCCGCCAACCTTTTTTCGCAGGGGAAAAGGAACTCCTCGTAGACCTGCGGCGAGACCATCTGCACGGAGCAGTTCGAGTGCAGGAAGATGCCGGGGTCAACATTCACGGTGGAGCGGTTGGTGGAAAGCGAGAGCGTCCCCGTGCGGGTGCGGATGTAAGTTGCCACCGCAATCTGCGCCGCGGTGACCACGGAAAGCACGTGACAGGCGAGTTGCGGCGCTTCGTAGAAATCCATGAACAACTGCTGGCCGCGGATTTGCAGTGCGGTGTTCAGAACCCCGTCCAGGTCAAAATCCCCGCACACGCAGCCGAATTCCTTCTGCAAGATGTCCATGTCAGCGATGAGTTGACTCATCGGCCAGGTGGTGGCGATGTCCGGCACGCTGAGGGCAAGGGATTCTTCGGCCCCCAGGTCACGAGGAACCGGGGTGGGCGCGGCGTTCGCCTCAAAGCGGATTTTGCATCCGAACAACGCCGGCATCACGAAGCCGCCCGCCACGTGTTCCGACCCCACAATGGGACGCGGCCTAGAATCGGGTTTGCCCAGCCGGAATCTCTCGTACAGCGCCCGACGCATAGTTAAATCGTTCTGGATGCGCAGCGCGCGGTCAAAGTAGAACGATTCGTCAAACGAGATGCCGTAATTCCGGTGCCACCAGTTGGGGTTGAAGATAACTTCCGCGGGAATAGACCTGGCCATGCGGTGAAGCATAATGCCGGTCGAAGGCCGCCGCAAGGGGCACGGAAAGTTCTTCTCATGCAATATCCATGAAACTCCAGGACGGAGGCTGCCGCCATTCATGGATGGCACTCCTGCCACCCTTTGGTGACACCTCGAAGAAGTTTACAGGCACAGAGATAACGCAAAACCGCGATTTTCTTGTGAATTCGAGCCTTGGCCGGTTGGCAACTTGATTGCCCTTTCCTCGGGCGGCGCCCAGCAGGCTGATGAACGAGCCGTTGGGTGGGATGTGGAGGCGGGATTACCCCGCCATATACCTAATAATTTCGGTGCACGATGGCGGCATTAAGCCGCCGCTACACGCATTTTCGTCAGCCGGAAGAATTTGCACACTGCTTATTGAAATGCTCGGTGCTTTGTCCGGGTCGGCTTTGGTCTCCAGCAGCACGAACATCAAGGGGAAGACGATTTATAAAATTGCGTTAGAGGATGCGGCAAGAAGAGCCCACAGTCAGAACAGCACTGACTGTGGCTACCAGGTCTTCCTCCCTATCAAGCGACATTTCGTCTGTGCACTACTCATGGACTTGTCATTTACTCTTTTGTGGCGTTACATTCTGCGTAATCACTCCGAATCCCGCCTTAGGGGAGGTTTCTCATGCTCCCGCGATTCAGTGTTTGCCACCGATGGCAAATCGGCGTGTTGCTTTTTGGCTTCGCATTATTCTTCGTCGCATCGTTTGGTTTTCATCCGCGCACAAAAGGTGCAACCACAAAATTCCTGGACTCCCATGCTTCTGCCGCGCCCACAAACATTCAACCTAAGTTTGTCGCGAGTTACGCCAAGCTGCCTCTGAGTTTCGAGGCCAACCAGGGCCAGACCGACGCCCGGGTGCGATTCCTGGCGCGCGGCGGCGGGTACACGATTTTTCTCACAGGTGACGAGGCGGTGTTGGAAATGCAGAAGCCAGGAGTCAGGAGCCAGGAGTCAGAAGTATCGCCGACCTATGGGTCGGCACGTGCTCTTGTAGCGCCGACCTTTAGGTCGGCACAGGCTGGGTTAGAGTCTGGCGATCGAGTTTCTTCATTTCCTGCTCAGCACCACCCTGTCGCCAAGGGCGCCACCCCTCCTCAGCTGAGGAGGGGAGCTTTTAGGAACTCCCCTCCTGAATCAGGAGGGGCGGCGCGGTCGCGCCGGGGTGGTTTCCAGAGCGGCGCCCCGGCGGCACTCCGGATGCGCCTCGTGGGCGCAAACGCCAACGCCGCGGTTACAGGCGCGGACGAACTCCCCGGACGGAGCAACTACTTCATCGGCAACGACCCCAGGAAGTGGCGCACGAATGTGGCGAACTACGCCATGGTGAAATACGCGGGCGTCTATCCCGGCGTGGATCTGGTTTATTACGGGAATCAGCACCAGCTTGAATATGATTTTGTCGTTGCCCCCGGCGCCGACCCGAGCGCCATCGTCCTGGACGTAGGGGCGGTCTCTGACCGCCGTTCGGCGGTGGGGACACCGCCGCTACAAAAAAGGGCGCATGGCCATGCGCCCCTACGAATCACCGCCGATGGTGACCTCGTGGTTAAGATCGACGGCGGCGAGGTTCGTTTCCACAAGCCGCTGGTCTACCAACCCGCCATCAATAGTGCGCAACGGACAACGGACTACGGACTACGGACACCCGTTGAAGGCTACTTCGTCTTGCAAGCGGACAATCAGGTTGGATTCAAAGTCGCCTGCTACGACCACACCAAACCACTCGTCATCGACCCGGTGCTCAGCTATTCCACGTACCTTGGCGGCAGTGGCTTGGATTATGGCACCAGCATTGCCGTCGACTCCTCCGGCAGCGCGTACATAACGGGCGTCACATACTCAGCCGACTTCCCGACCGTCAGCCCGGCTCAGGCGACCAACCACGCCTACCCGAACCCTAACGTCTTTATAGCGAAGCTCAATTCCGCTGGCTCGGCGTTGGTCTATTCCACCTATCTTGGCGGCAGTGGCCTTTCTGAATACGGTGTGAATGCGGGCGACCGTGGATTCGGTATCGCTGTCGATGCGTCCGGCAACGCCTACGTGACGGGTTCTACAGCATCGATTGACTTCCCTACCGTGAACCCGTTTCAGGCAAGTCGCCACGGCGCGTTTGTAGCCAAGTTGAACGCGGCGGGATCAGCATTGCTATTCTCCACCTATCTCGGGGGCAGTGGTTTTGAAGACGGTTACGGCATTGCGGTCGACTCTTCCGGAAGTGCGTACGTGACAGGTGACACCACCTCGATTGATTTCCCTACCGTTAACCCGATTCAGGCGACGAACCACGGTGAATACGATGCGTTTGTAACAAAGTTCAATCCAGGCGGCTCGGCACTGATCTATTCCACTTATCTGGGCGGAACCGACTCATGGGGCAATTTTGGCCGAGGCATCGCTGTCGACATGGCCGGAAACGCCTACGTAACGGGGCAGGCCTGCTCGACCAACTTCCCCACGGTTAATGCCATTCAACCGAGTTTGGCAAGTGAGTGCGGTTCACCTCAATCCGGAGGCGACGCCTTCGTCGCAAAGTTGAACGCGGCGGGCTCTGCCATGGTTTACTCCACTTACCTGGGCGGTAATGGTGATGACGTAGGCCTCGGTATCGCCGCGGATTCCTCCGGCAACGCCTATATCACAGGGTACACTGAGTCGACCAATTTCCCCACTTCGAACCCTCTTCAGGCAAATAGCCGGGGCGGGTATGATGTGTTTGTAACGAAGTTGAATGCTACGGGCTCCGCTCTGACGTACTCCACGTACTTGGGTGGCGCACGTGATGATGCCGGCTGCAGCATCGCGATCGACGCCTCCGGAAACTCCTACGTGGCCGGGTTCACTGTCTCGACGGACTTTCCCATGGCTGGTCCGAATCAGGCGGCTTATGGCGGAGGTATCTACGACGCCTTTGTGGCGAAGTTGAATACTGCGGGCTCGGCCCTGCTCTATTCGACCTTTTTGGGGGGAAGTGATGACGATCGCGGTTACGGCATCGCCCTCGATTCTGTGGGCAACACGTATGTGACGGGCGTTAGCGGATCGACCGACTTTCCCACCGTCATTCCGCTTCAGGCGGCAAACCATGGCAACGGTGACGCATTCGTGGTGAAGATCGCAACGGGTGCTGCGGCCGCCGTAGTGAGTTTCTCCCCGAGCAACCTAGTGTTCGGGCCACAGAGCGTTGACACCGCGAGCCCGGCCCAGACACTCACCGTCACCAACAGCGGCACCGTCAGCCTCATCATCTCCACGGTCACCGTTGGCGGTACGAATGCTGGGGACTTCGCAACGAGCGCCGACGCTTGCGCCGGGGCTACGATCATTCCTAGCGGTACTTGCACGGTCAGCGTAACCTTTACGCCGTCTGCAACAGGGAGTCGCAGCGCCACGCTGATTTTCACCGACAATGCATCAAACAGCCCCCAGACGCTGAGCTTGATGGGCACGGGGGGCACCGAGCCTCCGGTGGCCAGCATCTCGCCGTCCAGCCTGACGTTCAGCTATGAGGGTGTGGGGACCACGAGCGTGCCGCAGCAGGTCACTCTGAGCAACACGGGCAGCGAGGCGCTCACCATCACCAGCATCGCTGCAAGTGGAAACTTCAGCCCGAGCAACAACTGCGCGGGCAGTGTCGCGGGCGGCGGCTCCTGCTCGATCAACGTGACCTTCTCGCCCACGGCCACCGGAGCGTACAGCGGCACCCTAACCATCACGGACAACAGCAACGGGGTGGCGGGCAGCACGCAAAGTGTCGCACTCAGCGGGACGGGTCAGGAATTCACGCTGGCCGTAGCGGTTGGCTCTTCCACCTCGGCCACGGTCGCTCCCGGGCAGACCGCAACCTACACTTTAAATGTGGCACCCGCTCAAGGGGGATTCAACCAAAGCCTGAGCTTCGCGTGTACAGGGCCATACATCAGATCAAACTGCACGGTTTCGCCGAACCCGGTAACTCCTGGGAGTTCCGCAACGAACCTCGCGGTCACGGTGACTACGACCGCCCCGTCAGTGGGTCAGCCGCGCTCTCGACCTTATCCCCCGGTTCCACCTCTAACGCCGAGCCTGAGAGTCCGATGGATGCTCGCCTTGCTTCTTGTAGCGATGACAATGGCCCTCGGCCGCCGGAATCAATCCCGAGGCAGCCGATGGAAGTCCACCCTCATTCCGCTCGCCCCGGCGTTGCTAGCGCTGGCGCTAGCAGGTTGCGGCGGTGGCGGCGGAGGGGGAGGTGGTGGCGGTGGGACGACGACTAACCCCGGAACGCCCGCCGGAACGTACACGCTGATAGTAACGGGCACTGCGGGTTCGGGATCTTCCACCCTGAGCCATAGTGTGACGCTTACGCTGAACGTGACTTAATCGGAACAAACGTTTGCAGAGATAGTCGGTCGATTGACAGTCATATCAAGTTTGGAGGCGTGAGTATGCGTAAGATTCATTTCCTGTTGTCCTTTTCCTTGCTGATTCTTGCTACATTGTTCGCGCAAGAGCCCCTCAATAATGATTCCGTCATTAAGCTGGTGAAATCTGGGTTAAGTGAAGATTCGATTGCGAACATCGTCCAGACTCAACCCGGCCAGTATTCATTGGGCGCGGAGGAGATTACCCGCCTGCGGAGAGCTGGAGTTTCCGATCGTTTGATCGCTGCCATGCTGCAAAAGGCAACTCCGGAACCCGACTCGCCTCGACAAATGGGCGTCTTCGTGAAGAAGGGTGAAAACTGGATTAAGGTCCTGCCGGAGATTGTCTACTGGAAGACGGGCGGCGTGGGCAAGAGCACCGCGAGCATGGGCGTGGTCAAACCCGACGTGAATGGGATTGTTTATAGCCCGCACAGCCACACACGGGTAGGAAACAACGTTGAATTCCTGATTCGCATGCCGGTGGAAACCGACATAACCGAGTACCAACTCATACGCCTGCACGAGAAGGACGACGCTCGCGAGTTTCGAACCATGACGGGTGGCGTCTTCCACAAATCCGGTGGACCGCACCGGGATCTTGTGCCTTTCGATTTCAAGGAAGTATCAGAGCAAACATTCATTGTCCGTCTGGCAGACCTCGCGCCGGGAGAATATGGGTTCTTGTCACCAGCGAACAACCGGATGCGGCGAAAGATTTACTCCTTTTCGGTGGTGGAATAAATGCTTAAGCGCTAACCGATCACGATCATGCTGTAAAGCTTCAACTGGGGGACGGTAAAGCGCACTACCCCGCCAACGCGCTCAGTGGCGAGCGGCGTCCCACTTTCAGCATCGGGCGAAAGCAGGGTAACAGTGGCCCCGGATTTTCCCTCGGGAAGTTGCAACGTAACTTCGATGTCGCGGGCGGGATTCGCTTCGTCGTAATTCACCAGGTGCAGGATGCGGTGCCCGGAAGGCTGGGCATACAAGTTCATGGTAACGGTTTCGGGTGCTTTGATTTCCACCTGAAGAGGATCACCGGCGGCCCAGCGCACAGCTTCCAACAACTCAGCGCGATTATCCGGCTGCATGTCAGGATGGAAATCCGCGGGAATGACGATATGAGGTATGTACACCGCCCGCCCCTTGCCCGGCATTGCATGCTGGACTCTATCCGCCAGGGGTTCCGGGAAGAGATCGGCCAAGCCCGGATGCTCGCGGAGGATGTTGCGCTCGGTGAATTGACCTGTCTGGCCGGTGATTACCAGGGCTCCGCCCGCCATGACGTATTTGCGGACTGCTTGCAGGAGTTCGTCGGAAATCGCCGCCAAATCCGGCAGGGCCAAAACCCGGAAGCGGCTCAGGTCGCCGGGATGACGGTCGGGCACAATGGTGAAAGGCACTTTTCCCTGGTAGAGGGCTTGCGTGAATGCGGACCAGCGATGACGGGATACTTGCGGCCCGTACGCAGTGTTCGCATAGGTGTTGAGCACGCCGACGTCGGCAATGACTTCCGTATCCCGGAAGTGTTCCTGCTCGCGGTGGAAGAAGCGAATCGAAGCCACCACGAAGGGATGGAAAGCCGTGGCGGTGGGATCCCTCATCACGGTGGCGGAATCAATCCGGTCGCCGGTGATCCAGGTGGCAGAGCCGATACATTGCAGGCTGCCGGCCATGCAATCGGCCATGGACATCGGCTCCGCCGTGTAGATGAACCCCATATTTTGGAAGTAGCGCGCCAGCAGAAACGTGCGGAAGTGGGAATGGAGCACGCCGTCCTTCCAGCCGCTGGGCTTGCCTTCGTCCCAAATGGCTCCGCCCCAGGGCATCATGCGGGTGTGGTCCAAGGCCCCCAGTCCCAAGGTGCGAATCAATTCGCCGTCATACCCTCCGGCGTTGAATTCCATCACAATCTCGGGGTTCAACGAGCGCCCGTATTCGGCCAGTTCGCGGAAAGTCTCCGCCATCGAATGGCAGCGGAAGTCGATGAAGTCCTGATAGAGCGGGTCGCCGTTAAAACGGTCGGGGAGGGTGGGCGGAGGGGAAGGGGGAGGAATCATATGATCCACATCCGCATACCCATAGCGCCTGGTACGTTCCTCAGGGGAATACTGCCTCTTCAGATATGCCCGGAATTCGTTTACCGAATAGGGCTCGTAGCTGGGGGCCATCACGTAATTGTCAAAATGGACCAGATCCACTTTGGCTTCCGCCACCGCGAAATGCACCACCTCGTGCAGCAAGGCGCGAAATTTGGGATGAATGCGATTCGCCCAATACCGATAGTAGAGCGTAAACCAGCTCACGGGCTTGCCGTCGCGGTCGTGGGTAAGCCACTCCATCGCGTCAGGATTCTCCGCCAGCATGGTTTCGTAGAGGATTGTTCCGCTGGAGGTGTAACAGCCCACGCGCAAATCCAAACGATGGCAGATTTCCGTGAAACTCTTGGCCGCGTCCATGGAGGCGCGCTCCGCCTTGAGGCCGCCGCCCTTATAGAGCGGGATCATCAGAAAGTTGTAGCCCATATCTTTCAGGCGCCGGGCAAGCTCCTCAGAATGCTCTTGATTCCATATCTTCATCTTCTGCTCGTAGCTCATATACGCTTGCGAGGAGTCATAACTGCCGGCGCGGAGGCGCGTGAGGAGAGATTCCCAGTTCACGCCCGCCATCACCACACCTTGCTCCCGCCACCACGCGGGCCGATTCTGGCGCCAAGGGTGAGCATGGATGGCAGCAGAATGGGGATTGTGGACGCCGCCCTGCGTTCCCGCTGCATCCGAAGCCATCGCGGGTAGAGTGGTGAGGAGACCTCCGGTAACACCAAGAAATTCCCTGCGGCTGACGCCGTGCAACATTGGTTTTTCATTCATGTTCGTGACTCCTGGGGTGGGGTTTTATTTGGATTGCGTCCTTAGTTGAAATGCCGCCGAATGCCGCGTGCCGCAAGCGTAGCGCCCCGATGCATCGGGGCGGTTCTTCCCTCGACTCGCGCTCCCAATCTTAAGAGCAGATCTGCGGCTTGGAGATTCCGGACTTTTGCAAGGGAAGGGCCGCGGACCCCAAACACCGGGGTCCGCGCTACCAGTCCGGCCCGCCAGGGATGCAAGAAAGCACTTCGGGCTTATCCGTTTCAGAAGTTAAGCTTCAAAGCCAATTGCCCGATTCTGGGGTCGTTGGCGGTTTTGATGCTTCCAAAGCCCGCGGAGCTGACACTTGTGACGGGGTCCAAAAAGTTCGCGCGATTGAAGATATTGAAGAACTCCGCACGGAATTGCAGTTTGACTTTCTCCGTCAAATTGAAATTCTTGAAGACTCCCATGTCCCAATCAATATAGTTAGGGCCGGTAAATGCCCCCTTGCCCACATTGCCGTAAGTTCCAGCGGCATTGAGACCAAATGAACCGGGAATCAGGAAAGGCGCGCAGAAAGTACCCGGCGTAGTGGGGCAAGCTCCCGTGCCTTTGGGGGTACCCTGTAGCACGGCGCGGTCCTCGTTGAGCCCGGTCAGGGAGTTGTCTTTTCCCGAAAGAATAGTGAGCGGATCGCCGGAATACATATTCAAAATTCCGGTAAGCTCCCAATCCCCCAGGACTCCCCGCTCATAGCGATTAGTTCCCTTCAAACCGGGCAGTCCATACTCATACGAGAAGACGGCGACGTTGGTATGGTTAAACTCCGACGGGCCGTAGTCCATTTGATGGCGGTTGGGCGACCAAAACGGGAGGGCCGAAACCGCGGTGTTTTCGACACCGGCGAGGTAAGGCACGTCATCCATGGCTTTGGAATAAGTGTAATTGGCCACGAGCCTCAACCCGTGCAAAAAGGTTCCTTGGGCAAAGCGTTTCTCCAGGGTCATCTGCAAGCCGTTGTAAAAGGATTCCGCGTCCATGGTCATCTGGGTAATGGACCCATAGCCCTGGAAAACGCGCCGCGCCTGGGTTGTGGAGGTGGTAGCGCCAGCGGCGTACACGGCGGGATTCAACTGCGCCAGTTCCCGAATATGCCACCCGCGGTTGCCGACATAGGCGACGCGGAGGAGCCAGCCGGGGCCGAGTTGCTGTTCGATGGTTAGGTTCCAATTTCCCACTACCGGAATGACCTGGTTGGTGTGGGAGCCATCCACCGTTTGGACCGTCGGGTTGGCAACAAAGGCGGTGTTAGACGCCGGTACGACCGGCGTGGGGAAAGGATTGGTGGTTAACTGGTAAGGGTTATTGAAGGGGCCCGCCTGGGCGGTGGTCAAAGTGAGCGTTGGGTTGAAGGGAGAATTGCCGATCACCACCGTGTTAAGAAGGTCGGAACTCATCCTGGTGTCATAGAATAATCCACCGCCGCCACGCAGAGAGGTCTTGCCATTGCCAAAGACATCGTAGGCGAACCCGACCCGCGGCATGATGGCTGACATGTTGCTATTAAATCCGATGTAGCCCGGGACCCCGGCATCTCCCGAGAAGAGAAGACCGACCGGTGCGTTGGTATAAACCGAGGAGTGTACGCCCGCATAATAATTGCTGGGCTTGAAGTAGTTCACGGCCGGAAGCACGGAGTTCCAAGGGATGGCGGGTTCCCAACGGATTCCATAATTCAACGTCAGGCGCTTGGTGACGCGGAAGGAATCCTGCGCATATGCCCCAAGGAAGGTATCGCGAAGGTTGCCAGGCTCTCCTTGTTGCTGGGTGAACTGGTAGATATCGCCAATCAAGAAGTTGGCGAGGGCCAGGCCGGTGCCGTTATTGGCATTAAACGTAAACCCGGGCTGAGCTTGGCCTTGGTTTGTCAGGTCCATGCGCCATCGCTCCGCCGTGCCGCCCATTTGGATGTTGTGGGAGCCTTTGACCCAGCTCAGATCGTCTGCCCAGGCAAAATTCTGCCGCGAGAAAATGGCCAGAGGATATTCCGTGGCGCTGAAAAAGCCGGCGACACTGAAGGCATAAATGGATTGGGGCGAAGGCATAAAGCTATCTTGCACGCCCAGGGCAGTCCAACCGGGCGCTCCGGGTTCCGGCCCCCGGTTCACGAACTCCCGGCCATAACTGAAGCGGAATTCATTGAGGAGATTGGGCCGGAAGATGTGCGTTTCATGGAGCAGATAATCCTGGGCTGCCAGGTTGGAGTAGCCCGCCAGACTGGTAAGGTTGTGGGGATCAAAATACCCGTCGTTGTACAGATGGTTCCACGTACCCCGGATCGTGAGGTGGTCCTGGCTGTTGATTGAGTGGTCCACCCTGTACACAACCTCGTTTTCATTCTGTATGGTCCGGCTTATATAGGTAGCCAACCCGGTTCCGGTTACTTGGGGCAGGTACTTTTCCATATTCAGGGCAACCGAATTGAACATCGTGGTGGGAATGATGTTTCCGGCAAAGGTTCCCCCCGCAGGGTTGTTGAGAATGACGGCCTTTCCCAGCGGGTTGTTGGGATTGGAAGCAGTAAGGAATGCGGAAAAGTCGCCGTTTTGGAGCTCCGCCGCCGTGGGCACGTAGGCGTTTGCGGGAGTGCCGATATTCCGAATTCGCGTTCCCTGGTAACCGAAGAAGAAGAAGGTGCGGTCTTTACCGTTGTAAACTCCAGGGATGACCACTGGCCCACCCACGGTGCCACCATACTGGTTGCGCTTCAGTTGATCGCGATTGATGGCGAAGAAATTGCGGCCATTGAATACCGCGTTGCGGTCAAACTCAAAGAGATCGCCGTGCAAAGTGTTTGTCCCTGACTTAGTGACAATGTTCACGACTCCACCGGAGTTGTTGCCGTATTGCGCGCCGTAATTGCTGGTCTGGACGCTGAATTCTTCCAAGGCGTCAGGGAAGGGAAAAGGCATGTTGGTGGAATACAACAGGTCGACGTAGGAGGCGCCGTCCAACATGAAGCTGACTTGGTCTTCCTGCGTGCCACTGGTCGCGACGGTAATCTGACTGGGGAATTCCTTGGTGATGCCCTGCAACGCTCCTCCACCATTGGCGGGCGCGGGAGCAGTGCCGGCAACGAGGAAGGTCAACGCCGCCGCATTTCGGCCATTGAGGGGCAATTCCACCATTTGTGTTTGATTGACCACCTGGTTGAGGGTCGCCGTAGTTGTGTCAACCTGGGCTGCGGCAGCCTGGACGTTGACATTTTGAGTGGTCGTACCCAGATGCAGGGTGACGTTGTCCGTTACACTCTGGTCCGCCAGCAGGGTAATACCTTTTTGGTTGTACGAGCTAAACCCTTGGGCTTCAACAGTAAGCATGTACTCTGCCGGGGCGAGTTGAGGGATGAGATAGTTGCCTCCCGTGTCCGTGGAAACAGTTCGCGCCAAACCGGTTCCCACCTGGGTGGCTGTTACCTTGGCAGAGGGAACAACGCTGCCGGAAGGATCGGTTACGGTTCCGCGCAGGCTTGCCGCACCACCTTGGGCAAAGGCAAGCTCCGTGATTCCCAAGAATATCAATAGACCTAAGAGAATTATTTGTCGCAACTTATCTATCATCATGTCCTCCACCGATTTTCAACCTCTCCCTGCTAAGGGCATCCCAAACTAGGTCAAAACGACCATTTTCGGGATCATCTTGAGTCGCTCTTGGCACGCGGGGAACCACTCTATGGGCTGGAATCTGGGATGGCCGACCCGGCTTGGTGACAAGACTGCATAGGGGTTCCGTGATTAGCTAACACCGTCAGGGGGCGAAGTCAAGCACAATTACTCAATGTCGCAGAGACTGAGCATAAGAATGATGCAAAAGTCCAGCACCCCATTACTCCTTTTGCCTCATTCTATTGCGCTCAGGTGGGGAAAGCCGCTTCATGCAATTGCGCTAAAAGCCAATGCAAATCATTTGATATGAATTGTTTATTGACAACAACACGATAAAATCTTGCCTTTCGTCATGAGAATATCCCGTATCAATCGTGACAATTATCTTGACAAATGAGACAATTTGCGCAAGATTCTCTTCCACAAGTGTCAAGAAATGACAGTCAATGCCTAAGCGTAGGAAATAACCAGCTGTAATAGGTTGTCATGCAATCGGAAGCGCTCTGGGGGATGCTCCATTGGGAAAATCGAAGACATCGTTAAAAGACGTGGCGCGCACGGCTGAGGTCAGCGTGGCAACGGTTTCCCGCGTCGCCCGAGGTAGCTCAAGCGTGGGTTTGGCTACCAAGATACGAGTCCGGGACGCTGCCTCTAAATTGGGATTCTCCCTTGACCAGACCCGTCGAAACAAAGCTCTCGCCTTTGTCCTGAGCAATCGGGAAATGCTGCATCCGGTCCATTCGCAAATACTGGTGGGGGCGGAACATCGCGCCCGGGCCCTGGGCTGGGAGATGATCTTCCTGGTGTTTCGCTATGATCTGCACTCGCCGTGGAAGGAACTCCATTTGCCTCGCGTCGCCCAACGCGGCGATGTGTTTCGCGGTGTGATCCTTGCCGGCACCAACGCTCCCAACCTGCTGGAGCTGTTGGCACACAAGCGAATTCCCAGCGTCGTGTTTGGAAACAACGTAGTGGGAGAGTGGAAGGACTCCGACTACGATGCGGTTTATTGCAATGACATCCTCGGCGGATTCGATGTGACGCGTTACTTGCAGAGTCTCGGCCACCGCGATATTTGGTTTGTGGGCAACTGCCGTCTGCCCTGGTTTGCCCGAACCTACGAGGGGTATCGCCGCGCCATGGAGGAAGCGGGTATGCCTCCCCGCCGGAGCGAAATCCACTCCGATGATCCACAACAAGTGGGTTATCTTGC
>CAYTMD010000100.1:0-15910 GCA_964438685.1 uncultured Acidobacteriota bacterium | reverse complement strand
CGGAACACGGTCTCTCCTTGCAGGAAGTCTTTGCACGGATCTCGTAACTGCTGATTATACCCGAGCGCGCGATGCAGGGCCGGACGGTGTTCGGCCCGGGGCCAGCGCCGCCAGTTCCTACATGTCTGGTTGCGGATCAGCCGCGCAGTGTTACCCTCCGCAGCCCTGCGCACTCCCTAGTCTGGATACCACGCATTACTCTGTGATATTTTAGAGGCGTTCATTACTCTGTGAAACACCGTTCAGTGGATAAACCGCCCGGACCTTTAGGCGGGGCGATAGCACTGAGGAAAGGCTGAGGTGCCGTTTAATGAAAGCCGCTTTAAAAATCCTGGTCATTCTGATCCTGGGAACTCTGCCTGCGTGGGCTGCTCTGGGCGAATACGAAGGCTCGGTGGGGCTGGACCAGCAAGTTCTTCGCGGTGAAATCCGCCAGGAGGTCCGTACCGGCTACAAACTTCACCAAATTACTACTACGGACGGCGCCGTCATCCGGGAATTTATTTCTCCAGAGGGCAAGGTCTTTGCCATTTCCTGGCAGGCACATTTCATTCCCAATTTGCAGCAGTTGCTGGGATCTTATTTCCCCCGCGTGCAGCAGGCGGCGCAAGCCAAGATGCTGCGCGGCGGGCCGCTGGTGATCAACACCGCGGACTTCGTTTACTTCAGCGGCGGACGCATGATGAATTTCCACGGCAGCGCTTACGTGCCCGCCCTCTTGCCCAAGAACGTTACGGCGGAGGTGGTGCGATGACGGCAGGAGTCAAAACTGCGGGAGTTAGGAGCCAGGAGTCAGGAGTCAGAACTACAGGAGTCGGGAGTCAGGAGACAGGAGTTAGAAAAACGGCCCCGCGACGAGGCTCGTTGGGCCGGGCTATTGCTGCCGTGATAGGTTTAATCATTTTAGCGGGTTGCGGTGGTGGCAGCAGCACCCCCACGCCAACCCCCACGCCAACTCCCGTGGCCAACACGGTTACCGTAACGGTCAGCTCCGGGCCGGCCAACAATGCCTTAAACTTTGCCTATGTTTCCGTGCAAGTTTGTAACCCGGGCAGCACCACCAGTTGTGCCACCATTCCCAACGTGCAAGTGGATACGGGTTCTTCCGGGTTGCGAATCCTCGCATCCGCGCCAGGAGTCAGCAGCCTCACTCTTAATCCGGTCACGGGCGCCGGCGTACCCGTCAATGAGTGCACTCAGTTCGCCGATGGCTCCTACCTTTGGGGACCTGTTGTGCAGGCAGACGTTACGATGGCGGGAGAAACGGCAGCCAGTCTTCCCATCCAAATCATCGATAGTGGTACTGCCGCGCCGCTTGGCGTGCCCAGCACGTGTATTGCCGGTGGTGGCAATAACCTTGGTACGTCCACGGCGCTCCAGGCGAATGGCATCCTGGGCATTGGTACGAGTATCCAGGATTGCGGGAGCGCTTGTGCTTCCACCAGTTCGGTCCCGGCCATCTACTGGCTCTGCCCCACGGGAGGCTGCAGCACGGCGTCAGTCCCTCTGGCGACGCAGGTTTCCAACCCCGTCTCGTTCTTCAACAGCGACAACAATGGGGTGATACTCACAATGAATCCGGTGGCTGCGGCCGGAGCAGCTACCGCCTCGGGAACGCTGACCTTCGGAATAGGAACTCAAACCGACAACGCTCTGAGCAGCAGCGCCAAGGTCTTCGCCCTCTCGGGGAATTCCGTGGGCGGGCAACTCTACTACACGATATTGGCAACCTACAATTCCGGCACCTATCCGGCCTTTGTGGACACCGCCCAATCGTACAACGGCTTCCTTGATCCTACCACCGTGGCTGCCGCCCCAGCGGGCGCGGGAATTACCAACTGCCCGTTGCACAATGGCTTGTACTGTACAAGTTCGGCTGTCAGCCTGCCGTTTACGGCCAAAGATAGCGGTACTGACTCGGCCACAGTCACCCTTTCGATCGGGGACGCCACGACGCTATACAACAGTTCGGTGTTGGGCGGCGGGAGTAATGCAGCCTTCAGCAATCTGGCGGGAGAGGCGATTATAGGCGTGAGTGATTACGTGGATTTGGGAATGCCCTTCTTCTACGGAAAAACCGTTTATGTCGGAATCTCGGGCAAGGTCGCTCCGACCGGTGTTAACGCCCCGCTGGGGTACTGGGCGTTTTAGGGCAGGAAGAAATTACGAATTAGGAATTACGAATTAAGACCATTGCCGATTCCTAATTTATAATTTGTCTGCACATCCTTCCACCCGCAACCAGCGTCCAAGCGTGAAGTGAAAATTGGACAAAGGGACGGTGCTCCTTGCCTGGTGCCTACCGCCTTGTGCTCAGTGCCCACTGTCTATTACATAGTGCCCACTGTCCACTACCTGGTGCTTACTCATGCGACTTAAATCGGTTTTCATTCAAAACGCTCTCGCAGTTTTGACGTTGGTCTGTTGGTCTGGCGGAACCTCTTTTGCGCAATCGGCGCGGGTGGACCGTGTCGCCGGCCGAATTGCCGGCTCCCCGGCAGTATGGCTGGAAGGCAACCGCCGCCCCATGTTCCGGCCGGAGAACGATCAGGGTCCGGTGGCGGATTCCCTGCGGCTCGAAAACATTACCCTTTCGTTCAAGCCCACGGAAGAGCAGCAGGCCAATCTCGCGGCATTGCTGGAGCAGCAGCAGGATCCCTCTTCACCTCAGTATCATCGATGGCTGACGCCGGAGCAGTTTGCGGACAGCTTCGGAATGACCGCGAACGACGTGGCCAAAGTTACGGACTGGCTGACCTCGCAGGGATTCACCATCAGCCAGATTGCCCGCAGCCGCAATTGGGTGAGCTTCACCGGCACTGCCGCGCAGGTGCAATCGGCTTTTCACACGGAGATTCATAATTATTCCTGGCGCGGGGAAACGTATTACGCCAACGCCACGGAACCTGCCGTGCCCGCCGTCCTTGCCGATGTGGTGCTGGGGATTACGTCGCTAGATAACTACCATCCCAAGCCACACGTTGTCATTCGTCAATTGGATGCGGGCCCCAACCCCGAATTCACTTCCTACCTCAGCGGCAAGAATTTTGTGGCGCCCGGGGATTTCGCCGTCATCTATGGCGTGAATGCCCTTTACAGCAATGGAATTGATGGCACCAATCAGTCCATCGCGGTGGTGGGACAGACGGACCTTTACAACGGCGGGAGTGACATTGCTACGTTTCGCAGCGTCTCCGGGCTGCCCGTAAAAGCTCCTCAGATTATGCTGGTGGGTTCATCTGATCCGGGATTCAGTTCGGGGGATTATAACGAAGCCAGCCTGGACCTGGAGTGGTCGGGAGCGGTGGCCAAGAACGCCACGATTATCTATGTAAACTCCACAGACGCCGTCAATGTTTCCCTGAAGACCGCCATTACCAGTAATTTGGCGCCGGTCATCACCGTCAGCTATGGTCTATGCGAACCGGAATGGGGTGCTTCGGCACGGTCGGCGTTTGAGGGCTACTTTGCGCAGGCGAACTCACAAGGACAAACAATTGTCGTTGCGAGCGGCGATAGCGGCGCGGCGGATTGCGATTACTCCACTTCGACCAGCACCGTGACCTCTGCCACGCATGGCTTGGCGGTCGATTATCCCGCCAGTTCTGCGTACGTGACTGCCATGGGGGGAAGCGAATTCAACGAAGGGGTTGGAAATTACTGGTCTCCGGCCTCCGGCGGAGTGGACGTTTCTCCTTCCGCGCTTTCTTACATTCCCGAGATGGCCTGGAACGACACCACCTCAACGCTAAATACCACCGGCATCCTGCTGGCCGGAGGCGGAGGGGTGAGCGCATATTATCCCAAGCCCTCCTGGCAGACAGGAACCGGCGTTCCGAGCGACGGTTTCCGCGACGTTCCCGACCTGTCGATGAACTCCTCCCCCGAGCATGACGGTTACCTGGTCTGTGTGCAGGGGAGTTGTGCCAACGGCTACCGCGTTGTCAGCAGCGACCCCACTCTAAACAACACTCTCAAAGTTGCTGGCGGAACCTCCGCCGGCTCCCCCACCTTTGGGGGGATCGTCGCCCTTATTAATCAGAAAATGGGATCTTCACAAGGGAATATCAACCAGGAACTTTATTCATTGGCAGCGATGGCGCCGGCGGCCTTTCACGATATCACCACCGGCAATAACATGGTTCCATGCACGATGGGCTCCACGGGATGCGCGGGCGGCGGATCGATCGGCTATAGCGCCACGGTCGGATACGATCAGGCGACGGGGCTAGGATCGGTCAATGCCTATAACCTGGCAACGGCGTGGGCTTCTTCGACCGCGGGAAACTTGCCCGCCCCGACGCTGAGCCTGCCAGCCAATGGGGCAACCGGAGTGGCCCTTTCACCCATCTTCACCTGGACGGCGGTGAACGGGAACAACGGTTACCGAATCATGATCGCAACCAGCACGGGTAGTTTGCCGACCAACCCTGCCACGATCACTTGCAGCGCCTGCACGGTGGTTAACACGACCGCCGCGAATACGGTTTCCTACATCCCCCCGAGCCCTCTGCCCCAGGGTACATACTATTGGCAGGTGCAAGCCATCGAGCCCTCTTCCAGCACCGGCACTGCGGCATGGTCAAGCGTTTTCGGCTTTACCACCAACGGCGTTGCGCTGGCAGCTCCCACGCTGATGTCGCCTGCCAATGGGACGACGGGAGTGGCGATTCAGCCCACCTTTACCTGGACAGCCGTCACCGGAAATTCCGGATATCGAATCCTTATTGCCACCACGCAAGCGGCGTTGCCTACCAGCCCTTCGGCGGGGACCTGCGCAGGCTGCACGATCAGTGGCACAGCAGCGACGGAGTCTTTCACCCCTGGCTCGACATCCTTTGCCGGGGGAACGACATACTATTGGGAAGTACAGGCCACGGCGCCCTCGGGTGGTGGACTAAATGGAACGTGGTCGACCGTGTTCAGCTTCACCACCGCCCCGGGGGATTTTTCGCTTAGTGCATCGCCCAGCAGTGTGACGATTGCCCCTGGAGGCAGCGCTACTTCCACGCTTACCGTCACACCGATCAACAACTTTTCCGGCACTCTGAACCTTTCGTGCAGCGTCTCCAGTTCGCTTGCGGGGGTCACCTGCTCGGGCAGCGCCCTGAGCTCTAACACGTTCGGGGTCACGATTATTGCATCCTCCACCGCAAAGACCTATCCCGCGCCACCGCGGAATCCGCCTATGGGTGGATGGTGGGTGGCTGGTGCGGCCATGCTTTGCTTGCTGCTGATTGCATCGTTCAAATTGCGTCAAGGCGGCGCGCCGGTTCTCCTGTGGAGCTTGCCGCGCGTGGCAATGGGCGCAGTTCTCGCCCTGCTCTTGGTCGCCAGCTTCAGTTGCGGTGGGGGAAACAGCGGCGGTGGTGGTGGCGGTGGAGCAACTCCGCAGCCGGAATCAGGGACCGTCACCGTTACCGGGTCCTCCAGCAACGCTACCCATACTGCGACGATTAATGTGTCGGTGACGTAAGCCCCGGCTTCATGGATTGGACTGCACGCGCTCCGGGGGCGTCCTGACATTTCTTTCTTGACAACGGCAGGAACATAGGCTACGATAAAGGCATGGGGATTGGGCAGGGCCTCTTGCCCATCTTGCCGGCAGGTGCACACTGCTGCGGCGCGAAGTAAGCAGGTACTTTATGATGCTGTTTTCCCACCTCAGTTTCCCCCAAGAAATGCTTACGACATCGTGTCCATCCGGCACACAAAGCTTTCCCCCCTGCAAAGCTGGTAACATCTTGAAAACAAGGGCTCGGGAAATGGCAATTTTCTTAGCCAGAGTTGAGAGCATACTGAAAATAAATCCACTTACGAGATCTATGGAAAACGGGATTTTAGCACGACAATATGTCAGTTTAGAGAGAGCCAAACCATCGGTGGCACGTCGCGAGAACGACACACGATCTGGTAAGAATTCTGGGTTCAGGACGTGTTCGTTGCTGCCGTTCACCCCGGCGTGGCCGTATTGAATGCTCCGCTTCCCCACCTAAGAATAAGCCGCCTTGCTTGTCATCCGGTAGCGTTCTAAACTAAGAAACAGGGCTCCGGGCAAGCAGGCATGCAAGCATAAAACAACTCTACCTTCGCGGGTCGGCGTGATCTGGAAGCCCGTTCCAATTTTACGTCGATCATGCTCTATTCGTAATCGAACTCTTCCGGGAGGAGTCCATGGACGGCTCTACCACAGACAGTCAACTTATCGAAATCGTGAGTGGGCCTGCACCCACCACAATTGATGATGTGCTCGCCCTGATGCGGAGAATCGACGTTGTACTGCCGAATGGTGACGGGCTCAAGTGGTTCAACCTTCTCTACATGAAGGTCACTCAACAGGTAGACAGCAGTCCTCCGCCAGGAGGTTGGGAAGATTCGGCATGGCTCACCCGTCTCGACGTTGTCTTTGCCCGGTTTTATTTCACTGCAATTTTGAATGGGTTCAACAACCCGGCGAACGTCCCCAGTTCGTGGCAGGCCCTATTCGAAGCCCGCTTTCGTCCCGGCATTGAGCGCATCCAGTTTGCCTTGGCGGGAATGAACGCGCACATCAATCACGATCTGGCTCTGGCACTGCTTCAGACCGATACTGACTTGAACTTGCTTCCGGGGAAGACGAGCCCGGAACACGACGATTTTGAGCGCGTGAACGGAATCCTGGAAGCCGTTCTTCCCCAAGCTCTGGAGTTCCTCGCCACCGGGATCCTTGGCGAATTGGCGCAGGACGCCGGGAAAATTGGAAGGCTTCTCGCGATGTTGAATGTCCGCGCCGCGCGGGATTTGGCCTGGGACTTCGCCGACCATCTTCGCTTCCTGACAGGGATCGCGCGTAATTCGGCTCTGGCGGCGCAGGATCAGTTGACCGGGGCCTTGGGTCGCAGCCTGCTGCTGACCGTTTAGCTTGTCGTTACAGATGCCTCCCTGCCGTCCGCGCGGACCTGACCATTACGTACCTGGACCACGCTCGGCGCATTTCTGATCCAGCTCCTACACGACATGTTTGGTTGTGGCTTCGCCGCGCCTATGCAACCCGCTCTTATGTGTTGATTACCTGGCCGTCCGGATGGTCATGATCGTACGCGCGCAACCGGTTGTCAGAACCGACGTCAGCACAGTGCAAATTTTCGCCATTGTTTCGCAGCAGGCATACAATAGATAGTGACTCAATCCGTATTAATGCCACTACTTAAACAGAGGGGAATATGATCCAACTTCCAGCATTGTCTTTTCCGCAAGATGCCTTAAAGCCTTATATTTCGGCCGAAACACTCTCCTATCATTATGGCAAACACCACCGGGCCTACGTCGATAACTTGAACCGGATGATTTCCGGGACAAAGTATGAGCAGATGGAATTGACCGCGATCATCCGGTCCTCTTCCGGGCCTATCTTCAACAACGCCGCTCAAATCTGGAACCATAGTTTTTACTGGAATTGCCTGATGCCCAACGGTGGCGGTCAGCCCACGGGGAAGCTTGCCCAGTTGATTGCCACAGGCTTCGGCTCCTTCGAGGAGTTTCAGAAGCAGTTCACGTCCTGCGCCTTGAGCACGTTTGGCTCGGGCTGGGCGTGGCTGGTTAAGAAGCCCGAGGGAACCCTGGAAATACGGAGCACCGGGAACGCCGAGCCGGCGTTTTTGAATGGCGATACGCCGCTGCTGACCTGTGATGTTTGGGAGCACGCGTATTACATTGACTACCGTAACGACCGGGGGGCGTACCTGAAGTCCTTTTGGAACGTAGTGAACTATGCGTTTGCAGAGCAAAACCTGGCGATCTAGCTGCCAATTCCTTCTCCGGGGCCACGCTGGCGCTGTCTCCTGCGTGCCCCTTTGGCAGCTTCAAGAATTGGGTTCGCTTTGATCGCCATGATAAGGAATTCAATGCGCGCCTGGGTTACATGCACCTGAATCGGGTGCGCAAAGGATGGGTGAAGCGGGGGCACCCACGGTCAGTCCTGACCGTGGGTTCTTCCGGCGATGGTCGCGTAACAACAACTTTGCCCTGGATAAGGCAATGTTAGCTGCCTGCCCCATTCAAATTGATTACGTGCGATTGCCATTGGGGTACCGCGCACGACAAAGGCCCTACGTCGTTTTAACCCCACCGAAACGCTCTTCCCTTTTCGTCCTAAGCGCAGGGTGCGCGGCAAGATGGCCAACCGGCGCAGACCCGGGCGCTGGTTGCAATGTGGCAGTCCCATTCACGCTGTCCGTCGCGACTCCCTCAGCGTTATCGGCATCCTTCCGTTGGTCCTCCAAAGTGGCCACGACGTCGCGGTCCGGTTGACCCACACCCTCCGGATCCTGACGCGGATTCGCGGGTGGTCCGGAAGGCAATCCCGCTTGCCCCTGACTTTTCGCCAGCGTGCTGAGCCCGGCGTCAACCTGCTCCCGGAACTGGTTGAACATCTCTTGCAGCGTGGCGAGCTCAACTTCCGTGGGTGTATTGGCAAGGCAATCTCCGGCCTTACTGCTGACGACATTCACTCCCACTTTGCCGCCCGCCAGCACGTTATCTCCGGTGCGATTAATGACGTCGCCGGGAGTCAGCGTGCACGGCTGGCCCGACTGTGTAACATCGAGATTCTCCGACACTACAAACGTGCGTATATTGGGGTCAAGCGCCGGCGGCGGTTGATTCGCGGCCGTCATGGGCTGGCCCCCGGACTGGCCGGAAGCCGATTCCTCATCCGCGACCTGCTGGTGGATTTCCTGCGAGAGTGCATCCTTCACCTCGGGGTTGACGGGAGTGGTTTCCGAACTGGCTTCAGTGGAAGGTGGGGCGCCGGACGGAGGGGGTTCGGATTCCTGGCGGCTCTGGTAAGCGAGTTTGAGGTTTTCCCCCACCACAAAATCTGTCAACCACAGGGACGCTGATGGGTAGGCCGGGGCCGGAGTGAAATAGCCTCCATAGAATCCATACCAGGGCGCCGACTGCCATCCCCAGTTGTAGGCCACCTGCGATCGCCAGGGATTCGAGACCCATCCATAGAATCGCGGTTGGTAGTGGTAGGCGGGCACGTAGCGGTAGTACACCATACCGCGGTAGCGATAGGCGCGGTAAACGTGCACGTAAGGCCGGCCCTCCACCACATAGGTTCGTTGCATGTAACCCGCGCGTCCCGGGTAGGGCCGCTCCACATACCCGCGGTCTCTTCCATAGGTCACCACGCGAACTCCTCCGGGCCGCATCCCCAGGGTTTCGCGCTCACCATGCAATCCGCGCCTGATCGCCATGACGCCGCCGCCGTTCGGGCGGACAACTTGCATCGAACTCAACCTTCCATTGCCATAAAACTTCGCCTGCATGCCCGGCCGGGAGAAGGCTGTTACCCGATTGTCCTTGTCCACCAACCACCGCCGGCCATCGGGATGGGCGACCAACGCCCCCCCGTCTCGCATGGGGACCCTCCTTGCATTCGGGGGCGCCGTGAATCCGCCGGGCTGAGTACCACCGCTCGCGAGGGTTCCCGGTTGTCGCATGCCGCCGATAGTCCTTTGATTGTTGCCGCGGACCTGGTTGACCTGCGTCGCGGCAGGAGGAGCGCCCGGGCCCCCGGCAATCCTGCCCGCCAACGGATCAACCCCTCCGCGCTGAATCTGCCGGGGCGGCGGCGTAGGGCGCTGCTGGACCTGCGGTTGGACACGCGCAGTGGCCTGTCGAGCCGCTGGTCTCACTGGTGGGGGAGGAGTTGGCTTGGGAGGAACTTGGCGCGGTGGCACCACGGGAACCTTGCGTACGACGGGTTGCTGTGACCCTCCGGGCACAGGCGCCACAAGTAAAACCAAGAGACAAAACAAACCGAGGCGCAGAACCTGCTCAGATGGTATGGACAGTTTCATGGCAATCTCCTACGGTAGACGGATTGCGGAGGCTTCGCATTACTCGCGCCAGCATCGCGGGTATAATGCCGAGTTCAGATTGGACGACCCAGGTCATGGGGGCACCCTTCCTTAACCACGCACGGGACCCCGTCCCCTATCGAAGTGCTATGGACCAGTGTATAGAGTAACTATAGCCTTACTTTGATTGCCAGCAAATGACAATTTGTCATTGTTTGTTGGCCCGTGGCGTGCAGACTGCAAGGAAAGGTGAGCCAATGTCCACGGAAGGACAACATGTTGAGGCTGATGTTGCGTCAATGGGTGGCTCTGCGCCCCACATCCCACATGAACCCTTGTTAACGCCCCTAAATCCCTGTCAATTAGAAATCGACTTGTTCTGCAAAGGCATGCGGATCGATCCCTCCTGCGCGCTCGAGACCGATGCACGGTTCATCTCCCGCACCCGTGCGGGCTTGGGCAGCGGGCTGGAGTTGGTCATTCCCGGTTCCATAAAAGATGTGTGGGTGAACGTGCCGGTGGAGGAGGACTTCGCGCAGCAGTCGTGCTACGAACTGTTCTACGATCAGGGTCAATACTGGGTGAAGGACACGCGACAGGGCCACGTTTACGCGGTGCGTGTTCCGCCGGAGCCGTCGTGGTATACGCGGTCGACAACGCGGGGAACTCCCATGCACAAGGTTGGCGTGCTGCAAGGGACGTACCTTGGCATCTATGTTTCCAACTCGTGTGGATTCTGGCACCACTCGCCGGCGGTCAATTGCAAGTTCTGCGCCACAGGCCTGAATGTGGGCGTGAATGAGGTGGCGCGCAAGGATATCGACGACGTTGTGGAAGTGGTACGCGCAGCCAAGGAGGAATCCGGCGTCACCTTTGTGCATTTCAATTCCGGCTATCAGACCAACCGCGATTTGGACGAGGCAGCGCCTTACGTGAAGGCAGTCAAATCACGCGTCGGCACGCTGGTGGGATTGCAAATGATCCCTACGCGGGATTTCTGGAAGTACGACCGGATGATTGATCTGGGCGCGGACCACTTCAGCTTTTGCTATGAGTTTCACAACCCGGAGTACTTTGCACGGTTTCTGCCCGGCAAGCAGCAATTGGTGGGGCAGCGGGCGTTCTTCGAAGCTCTCGAGTATACGGCGAAGAAACTGGGCAAAGGTTCATGCTCGGGAGAGATCGTTGCCGGCGTTGAGCCCCTGGAAGACACGCTGCGCGCGATCGACTATATCACCGGCATCGGCGCATTCCCGACGGTTTGCATCTTCCGCCCTACCATTGGTTCCGACATGGAGCAGTGGCCATCGCCGCGTTATGAAGACATGCTGGTGGTCTTCCGCCACCTGTATGAAGCCTGCCGCCGCAATAATATTCCCATTGATGTGACGCCCAACATCGAGGTTAGCCTGGTCGTGCAGCCGGGTGATACGCGGTATCTGGCGCCGCATGACCGCGCGTCATCTATTTATCATGCGAAAATGGCACTGGCGCGCTGGCTGGCACGCCCGTACTTCGCCTGGAAGATGCGGCCAAAGAATATCACCGCCTCGGATATCCTGACGCTGAAAGACGAATCGGTGCGCACATGATTCAGAATCGCACCGAACCCGCAGTCACCGCGAAGCTCGCTGGGGAAGCCGAGGCAAATCCCATTTCCGGAGCGGTGGCCGCGGCGGCGGAAGCTTGCGCCGAACCATTCGAAATCGAAGCGACCGGAGCGGGCCTGGAAATTGTAGCGCGGGCGCCGCTGCCCAACGGTCTCACCAATCGGGCGCGGATGAAAGTCTTCTCGCCCAAGCCCGGCCACACGCTGGTGTTTTTCTTCAAGAAGAGCCTGGTTCCCTACAGCCGCGACCGCTACAGCTACGGGGGACTCGATCTGCGAACGCCGTCCGTGGAGACGCAGGAAATCGCTGCGTGGCTCGGGTTTCTCACGTCCGGTTTCCATCCCGACAAGCGCCCGGAAAATCTGCGGCGCGCATTTCCTTACGAAATTCCCGAGTAAGGCCGCCTTTGCCGCCGTGCATTCTCCCCGCCCGCTGAGAAGGTCGCCTTACCGATAAACATCACGACGGTGGCCGATGTGAAGGACGGTGATGTTGCGCTGCTTATCGTCGATCTCATAGATGACCCGAAAATCGCCGATACGGAGGCGCCACCCATCGCGGCCTGTCAACTTGAGGGCTCCAGTTGGTCGGGGGTCCTCCGCAAGCCGGCGGATTGCGTCGCGGACACGAACATATGCGGCAGAATTTAGTCGGGAGAGTTCTTTCTGGACGCGAGGTAGAAGAAGGAGGGCGTAAGTCATGTTTGGCGACGTTCAATTTCGGATACGGCTTGCTCAAACGGAATAGGCGTCTCTCCCGAAGCCTTGGCTTGATCGAATGCGCGGATGGACTCTAACTCCTCCACTTCAGCGAGAAGGGTTTCGTACTCTTTTACATCCAGAACAACGCCCAGCCGATTTCCATGTTTGTCGACAACATACCGTTCTTCATGGGTGTTCATAGAAGCCTCAAGCCATCCATTGGATGGCCAATATATATCAGTTATCAAGACAACGCCTAAATGTCAAGCTCCTGCGTGCACCTGCTACGGGCGGCGGGCACAAACTCGCGGCTTGTTTCTCGGCGCAAGTATTTAGCGGGTTCGTTTTTTCGCGAGTGAGAGCAGCAACTGCGTCAGGTGGCGGGCGTCGTGGCGGGCGACACGATCTTCAATCAGCAATTCGGCGCACAGGGGTTTGACGCCCAACTTACGGATGGCGTCCAAGTCCAGCAGGACCGGCGCGGCGTGCTCGGCTGCGTACCGCTTCAGAAGTGCCGGCGAGAGTGGCCGCGTATTGAGCACGATGTGATCAAACACCTTTCGTCCCGCGTGTTCGTGAAGGGCCTTGATATGGTCTGCGGCAGAGTAGCCCCGCGATTCGCCAGGCTGGGTCATCAGGTTGCAAATCAGAACTTTAGCGGCGCGTGCCCCCGCAATTTCTTTGGCGATGCCTTTCACGAGTAGATTCGGTACCAGCGAAGTGTAGAGCGAGCCGGGTCCAAAAGTAATGAGGTCGGCCTCGCGAATTGCGGCCAATGTTTCCGGCAAAGGCTTGCAGTTGCTGGGAACAATTTGCAGGCGCTGAATAGGGAGACGGGTTCGGGTGATGCTGCGTTCTCCCCGAATAACTTTGCCGTCGATTCGAGTAGCTTTCAGGTGGACATCGGAAAGCGTAGCGGGGAAGATCTCTCCGCGGATGGCCAGCACTTCGCTCGACAGGCGGACTGCCTTGGCGAAATCGTGAAAGAGATTGGTGAGCGCCGTGAGAAAGAGATTCCCCAGGTTGTGGCCGCGCAATCCGTGGCCGCTGGAAAATCGGTAATTGAAGATCTGGGTGAGCAATTGCTCGTCTTCGGCAAGTGCTACCAGGCAGTTGCGGATATCACCAGGGGGGAGAATACGAAAGTCGCGCCGCAGGCGGCCGGAACTGCCGCCTTCGTCCGTAACGGTAACAACGGCGGTAAGCCGCGTGATTTCAGGCCGAAATTGGGCGGGACGTGCGGGTTCGCTGACGTGGTACTTGAGGCCGCGTAGAACCGTCGATAAACCGGTCCCCCCACCGATGGCAACAACTCTCATTGATAGGCACAGATCCTTACGAGAAGGCGATCATGGCAGAAAATAGCCGATTGGCGATTGGACAGCGGGACGGCTTTCAATCGCCCATCGTCAATCGGAAAATCATCATCTACTGGCTTCCTGACGGATAAGTGAGGCGACGGAAGCGTGGATCGGCAGCAATGCCCTGGAAGTCTTCATCGCGACGCGCGTGAATACGGTTTTCAGGTCGCAGGGCGAATGCCGCTTCAAGATGAGCAAAGGCTGTCTCAATATTCCCTTCGAGGGCGTGTGAAACCGCCAAAGCGTAGCGAACGTGATCCTGGTTGGGCTTCATCTTGTCGGCCTTGCTCAGGTGCTCTACCGCTTGCTCGAGGTTCCGTGCATTGAGACAAGCGATTCCCATCGCATAGTATTCGTCGGCTGATTTGGGAGGCCGGGCAAGGCGGCCGGACCTTTGCCGGCACAAACGTAGATGCATCTGGGCGCGTTCAGCCACGTCACGGGCGTCACTATCGATAAGTTTTTCAAATATTTCAGCAGCCTTACCGTAATTCTGTTTTTGGAAAGCTCGCACCCCGGTTTCGAAGTTCTTGATGACGGTTTGGTATTGACTGTCTGGCTGAGGCCTTACGGAAATTGGGGAAACTCTGGCTTTATGTCCCGCCGTGACTCTTGGGCGGGAAACAGGCCTAACCGCCTCATCGTGGCGTGATTTGGCCTTTGACGCCGAAGAAATTCGTTCTCGGCCAACCGCGAGACTCAGACGGGAAGCAGCCTTTCCTGGGGTCGCCATAGCATGCCTTTTTGTCGATTTAAGTGTTTTCATATCATTGTCTTAGGCAATCGGTCGGGGTATCCAGGTAACCTGCCGCACCAATTGCTATTTCTATCTATAACAAATTTAGGTAGTTGGAGTCAAATCGCCCATAACGGCGGGTCGTGCTGGCGTATGTCTCGTCTTTTTGCTTCGTGAACACATATGACCGTTGTTTCGGCACCCGCTCTTTGCGACGAATGACTTGCGAACTCTTTCGCTCTTGGTATTCCTCATCGTTTCGAATACCACTGATGATGTTTTCCTGTTGAAGAGATGTCCTTATTTTACCCAATATGAATTCCATCGAGTGTTGCCAATATGTCCGTGGGCATGGTAAAAAGGGAAATCGTGTTGAATGTCTATATCCATCCTCTAACGACACCCTCCGCAGGAGATGCGGCATCTGCTGTTGAAGCGACCTCACCTATTTGTCCTATCTCCCCACTTCGAGATGGGCGGCGCAACATGGGGACTTGAATGGAGGTTTTCCGATATGGCTGACTACAAACATCCTGAAGCTCTTGTTAGTACGGAATGGGTTGCCGCTCATGCCGATGACCCCAATGTCCGGCTTGTGGAAGTAAACGTCGATACCAGCGCTTACGAAAAAGGACACATCAAGAACGCCAGGGGATGGAATTGGACAACCCAACTCAACGATAGCGTGCGGCGGGACATTCCCAACCAGAGGCAGTTTGAGGAGCTTTGCAGCGCGTCAGGAATTGACAAAGACAGCACGGTGGTTCTTTACGGTGACAACAACAATTGGTTTGCTGCCTTCGCATTTTGGCAGTTCAAGATTCATGGCCACAAGGATTTGCACCTGATGAACGGGGGCCGCAAGAAATGGCAACGGGAAGGCAGGCCCTTAAGTACTGAGGTGACTGTGGTTAAGCCTGTGCAGTACCATGCCGGGGTGCCTGACATGAGCCTGCGCGCTCGACGCGACAACATCTTCCAGATTCTCTCCGGTAAGCAAGCCCATCTTGTTGATGTGCGCTCTCCCGACGAGTTTTCCGGCAAAGTCATTGCGCCTCCGGGCATGACGGAAACAGCGCAGCGTGGCGGACACATTCCCGGCGCCGCGAATATTCCCTGGGGCAAGGCCGTCAATGAGGACGGAACCTTTAAGTCTTATGAGGACCTTGTCTCATTGTACGAAGCGCAAGGTGTGCTTCCTGACAAAGAAACCGTGGTCTACTGCCGCATCGGGGAGCGTAGTTCGCACACGTGGTTTGTCCTGAAGTACCTGCTGGGCTTTGAAAAGGTCCGTAACTACGACGGAAGCTGGACGGAATGGGGCAACCTTATCGAAGCGCCCATCGAGAAAGGTGATGCGAAAGCAAGCGGCGCGTAGGGAGGAAACAGGGTCCCGGGGTCTCTTGAGCGCTGGCGCGGTGCCAGCGCGCTCGACTGGCGGTGACTATCCCGGTTCGTCGGAACTCACATCAAGCGCACGCTGCCTTTTGCCTGCTGGCCTGTGACTACTTCCGCAACACTTGGGTTTTTACCCCCTCACCCGCCTGCGGGCCGAAGCCCAAGACCTTTCTCGTTCTCCTGTATCCCTTCGGCGGGCGAAGGCCCGTCCCGCCCCGGCTGGTGAAAGCGCCGGTTGCGGTCCACCCTCTCCCCCAAA
>CAYTMD010000099.1:0-15934 GCA_964438685.1 uncultured Acidobacteriota bacterium | reverse complement strand
CGAAATTCTTTGCCGCCCTCCATCGCTGCAAGAAGTTCATGAATAATCCGGGCTAGCACGCAGCACCTAGCCCCTGTTTTCGCACGCGAAATCCAATTTGCAGAAAAGAAGGCAAACAAATGGCCAAGGTGAAAACCAAATCGGAGCAAGAGTTCGACCGCACGGAAATTTTGCGTTACCTGAACGAATGCGGACTTCAACCCGTGACCCCGAAGAGCATTCTGATTTACATGGACGACTGCCTGCGCCCCGTGAGCTTGCCTGGCGTGGAGTTTCACCTGCGCTATATGCGCGACCGCGGCTGGGTAGAGCTTGGCATTGAAAAGAAAGCCGGCACTCCGGAAGCCATCCGCTGGACCCGCATCACCGCCAACGGTGTGGACGAATACGACCGGCGGTGCGTGGCCCTGGGAGAAGCAAGGTAATTGGGGCATTGAGTCACCGGGTCATTGAGTCATTTGTGATTTGGCGATGGGGTGATTGAGTGAATTTAAATGACCCGATGGCCAGACGATCCAATGACCCAATTCTAAGGGGGGGCAAAGTCCATGGCATTAGAAAGATTTTGCAGGCTGGAAGCGATTGAGGACCGGCACCCCGGATTGTGCCGGCAGGTGGAAGCGATGTTTAAGGCCTTTATCCCCATGCGCACTATCACGGCAGCGATCCAGGCCCAGTACGGCGAGAGCATCGGCCAAAACTCCCTACGCGCCTACAAGGGTGAATGTTGGGACGTGTGGCAGACCGAGCCGTAGGCGATGAACACGCCTTCGGAATTCTGAATTCTGAATTATGAATTCTGAAGTTGAGGAATCGCGGGCCCTCGCGATGAGCCGATGGCCCGATGCTCCGATGAACCGATTGAGTATGAGGACAGATTCAATGGGACGACTTGGCACATCGATTTTGCAGGTTCTTGACACACGGCATCCGGGATTGCTCCGGAAGGTGGACGCGATGCTTGAGTCTTTCGCCACCATAAAGGCTGTGGAGGCAATGATCCAGGCCGACTACGGCGAACGCATCGGCCATAGCACAATTTGGAGTTACAAGAGGCGAATTTGGAAGGTGCGGCGCGATGGCATTCAGGCGGCCATAGTGGACATGATCGCCTATCAGGAGTTCGTGAGCGAGGGGAGAAACTAAGTGGCCAAAGACCAGGCATGCAAACTGCAACTCCTGAGCGTTGAGCACCCGGACCTCCTGCAGACCGTGGACGCGATGTTTGATAAGTTCGCGACGCTCAGGCAAGTCCACGACATGATCGAGCACAAGTACCACGAAGATGCTGGCATCACGGCCGTTTCGACCTACAAAAAGGAGCACTGGAAGAGGCGGAAGGACGCAATCTGCGAGCGAAAAAACGCCATGACAGCCATTTCGGAGCTGGTTGGCGAAGACGGGCTGACCGCCGGCGTGAACGCCTTGCTCTGGGAAAGTCTCCAGGCGATGACGGTGCCGCAGCTGATGGCCTTTAAGAAGGTTATGAACGACGGCGAGAAGGTGCAACTGATGAAGAAGCAGTTCGCCCTCTACGCTCAGGAGCACCGCCAGAAAATGCAGGAACGCCGCGACACTGCGAAAGCGGGCAAGGTTACTTCCGAAGTAGTCTGTGGCGCCGAAGATTACGCCAGGGCCCAAAGAGTAGTGCGACAGGTCAAGGATATCTTCGGGATCGACATGGGCGATACCGAACCGCCCAACCCGCGGTTCCTTCTCGCGGCGCCGCAAGTTCCTCCGGATGCTCCGGTCGCCAGTAACGAACCGGTGATTCCATGAACAGATAGAGCGAAAGATATCCTGAAGCAGGCAGTCGGAGTCGAAAACGAATTTGATTGAACGTTGCTAATTGTGTGTCGTTAGAGGAACCAGTATATGCGTCGCAGCTGTGCGCTCGAAGTCTGTCAATTCGCGCTATTGTTTTATGTCTCGGCACACGCCTTGATATCCTCGTGCCCAACGCGGGCCATTCCTATCGATAATCAGGATCGAGATAGGCAAAGCAACTTCATCAGGGTCAGCTTTGATCTCGGTGTCGATAAGCTCCTTCGCACCACCGTCAGCCCTGTTTATCTCCCAAAAGTGAGGCGATCGATTCATGAGAGCAATGGCCGTGTCCTTCTTCCCGAGCAGGTAATAATTTGTGGAGCCTGCCTCGACGCCCGCGCAACAATTCATCCGGTGGTCGGACTCAACGCGGATATGCCCGCCCGGTGTCGTGACGCGAAAAGACCGTATGGAGAGTCTAGGGACACCGCTCTCCACGCCAGCAAAAACAACTTCCAAGCAATCAATGTTGTTGCAGTTTCTCGCAAAAGCGGCTGGGACATCGTGCCGACTTCTTTCGACGGTTACTCGGAATGGTTGGAGCGCCATTTCCTCGAATCGGTCGGCTATCGCAGCCACGCCGCCGCCATCCTTGGACGCTTTCCTCACAAGGTCGTAAACATTAAACCCATTAGGATGAGGGTCGGAGAGCAACCCGGTAGCACCGAAGAAAATGTTACTCGTCTGCTGGATTTTACACACCGTCGCATGAGTGTTCCCGCCCGAGGATTCGATATTCACGCGGCTGTCCGAAGCAAGGACTACGAATCCTTGGGTTTGTACGGCAACGATAGTCGTGGCGCTACTCTGGCCGGCACTCAGGAGGACCAGCAGAGCGAAAATGGTTGGTCGCCAAAGTACATGCGGTTTGGGTCTCTCGGCCCTACTCACGGCTGGGAAGACGCGAAGACAGGGTTTCAAATCTACGACCTGTCCGACTGCGACATTGACGTTAGCAACGATGGAAAGCATTGGCTGCACTTTGCTGGTGCTCACTGTCTTAGCAACCTCGCTTCCTGTAAAACACTAGTTCCTCAGGGGCCAGGAAACAACCAATGATACCAGCAATTCCAGATTCGGATATCAGATCGAGAAGTATCGGCCAGGAACGCAAGGGCGGGGTTTCCCAGGATGCGGCAAGGCTCGCGGGAGATGTCATTCTGAGGAGCCAGCAGGCGACCAAGAATCGGCAGTTGCTTGACAATCCAAGTACAGGTTCTTCGCTGCTGCCCAAGATGACAGAGTGGAATGAGGACTCCGAAATGGTTAGCATGGATACAGCACCTATAGGTCGCGGCCCGTACTGGGAGGGCGACCTTACCCTATCCGAGCCGGAATCCATTACCTTTGGCCGGAGGGTTTTCTTGGAGTCACCATTTATGTCAACGGCCATCGCTTCGCAGTATACCGACGAAGGATTCGCAATTGCTGCGGATAGTCTGCGTAAACATTCTCTTACTGGCAAGGATATCAGTACGCGGGTTCAGAAAATCTTCCCAATCGAGGAGAAACAAAATAAGCGGGTTTTGGCATATGCACTAGCCGGGGCGGTTAATATCGCCAACCCGGACGGGCTCAGCATATTCAACTTCGCACAGGAATTCTCTGCTGCCGTGCCAAGGCTGACCGGAACACAAATTCATGGGTTAGACAATTACTGCAAGCAACTTGCAGAGTTGGTGAACGAGCGCTTGCTAATTGTAAGAGAGAATGGCTGTCTCAGCGAGTACCCTTCCATTCCAAATTACCCTGGTGTGATAGCAAGGGTCGTTTTTGTTGGCTACTACAGCGATCTAGGATGCCTTGCCCAGATCGAATTCCGTCATGACAATCAGACACTTCTGCCACCGATACTTACGAAGTTGGCCGTGGGTCCTCCGAGCTTCGAGATTTTCAGTGGTTCTGCCTTCATATCCAAGATGATCTTCGAGTCAAAAGGCTTGGGGTTTTCCAGGTATAGAACCCGTAGTGTTAAGAAGGGAATACCCCCCAACACGCTTCTGGAAGCCAAGGAATTGGTGCGGAATTACATCCAAGCCTGCATCGACAACCATACGAGGGACAAGGAATGTGAATCGATCGGCGGACAGCCCCAAGTTGCGACGGTATCGCCAAAGCGCGGTTTTGAATGGTTTATAAAGCCGTTAGGCCCCGACCCACTTGCAGATTTGAAGCCTAGCTCTTCAGTTCCAGACTCATAGAGCATTACTTTGATCAATTAGTGAAACGGCTCCCGGCCCTGACGGGCAGTGAGATCTTGGGAAGGGGCCGGGGTTGATTGTTGGCAACTTGTATTATGACTCTACAGTAATAAGCGGACCGTTGAATGCCGGAGAGCAAGGCAAGAGGCAAAGTCCAAATGGCAAAACGCAAAACTCCCAAATCGTTGATCGCCCGGCCATCCGCCACGGAAGCTGAGGCCCCCGGATTGATATCGCCCGACCTGGAGGCCCTCGGAGCACCGGCTTTGACCCCGGAAGAGTGGCAAATCAAGATTCGTGCTCTCCTCAAAAAGTCGATACCCGTTCTCCCCTACCAGGAACGCTGGATCAAAGACGACTCGCAACTCAAGATCGCGGTTTGGAGCCGGCAGAGTGGCAAGAGCTATGCCGCGGCGTTACGTGCCGTTATCAAATGCCTTGGAAGGCGGACGCAATACATCATCCTTTCCAAAGGCGAGCGCCAATCGCGGATGTTTATGGAGAAGGTCAAGGATTTCTGCGTGACGTTCAAGAAATTTAAGATGCTTCCGGGCTTTCAGGAACTACCGGAGACCGACGACAAGACAATGGAAGTGTTCTTCCCGCACAACCGTTCGCGCATCATCGGCCTGCCCGCCAACGCTGACGCGGCGCGGGGTTACAGCGGCAACATCGTGCTGGACGAATTCGCCTTCCACGGCGACGCCCACAAGATTTACGCCGCGTGCTTCCCCATCATCACGCGGGGATATTCCATCGAAGTCATTTCCACGCCCAACGGCACGGCAGGGAAGTTTTATGAGATTGCGAAAGCGGCCGGGCTGGTAGCACCCCGACTCGTCGGGGTGAATGGGCCTGCAATGCAGGCCAGAACACAGGCAGGAGTGCCTGTGCTACCACAGCTTTGGTCCGGCCACCGCGTTGACATCTACGACGCAGTGCGAGAAGGGCTGCCCGCCAACATCCCCCTGCTTCGTGCAGGCTGCGACGACGAAGAAACCTGGCTGCAGGAGTACGGCTGCCAATTCCTCTCCGACGCGCAGAACTACATTCCCGTGGAATTGATTTCCACCTGCGTGCATGAGGAAGCAACGACAGAATGGGCAGATGGGCAGATGGGCAGTTGGGCAGATGGAAGAACACGAACTGCCCACCTGCCTACTGCCTACCTGCCTGAGCTTTACCTCGGAGTAGACATTGGGAGAAAGCGCGACCTGACCATTGCCTGGCTGTTTGAAAAAGTCGGCGGAGTGCTTTGGTCGCGAGCGCTGGTGACCATGAAAGGCGTGTCGTTCGATGAGCAGGAAAAAGCTATCTGTCGATTGGTGGAAGGGACCCCTCACCCGGCTTCGTCCCTCAGCCACCCTCTCCCCAAGAGAGAGGGGCAGGCAGGTTGCTCGTCACTCGTCACTCGTCACTTGTCACTTCCTGCTGTCCGCCGCGTCTGCATCGATCAGTCCGGCATCGGCATGATGCTGGCCGAGCACCTGGTGCAGAAGTACGGCGCCATTGTGGAACCCATTACCTTCACCGCGCAACTGAAGGAGCGCCTGGCACCCATGGTGAAGCAGGCTTTCGAAGAACGCACCGTGCGCATTCCGGATAACCGGGAAGTCCGCGCCGACATTAATTCGGTAAAGCGTTTTGTAACCATGGCGGGCAACGTCCGCTTTGACGCTGAACACACTGACCGCGGCCACGCCGACCGCTTCTGGGCGCTAGCCATGGTGGTGAACGCCGCCAGCGAACCCAGCCAGCACTTTGATGAAATCGCCGGGTTGGTCGGCAGCCCCGTGATGGCGGGAATGTTTAACGCGGTCTTGTAATCGGGTGATCGGGAGATCGGGTGATCGGGTGAACAGCGGAAAAACCGACCGCAGGGTCGAGCGATGCCGAGCGAACAGACAGATCAGGTGAACAGATCCCAGGATCAATGGATGGTCAGATGATTAAAGGTCGAATTTCAGGAAATGGAAACCAAATGCGGCAACAACTCCGCGAAGGAAAATCAGCTTCGAAAGCCCTGCAAGCGCAGATCGATACCGCCGTCAAACTGGCGGACCGCGTGGTTGGAATTGGGCAATCTGAATTGAGCGTTGGAGATTCCTGCGTCGAGCGTGCAAGTGGGAGCAGTTCAATCACCCGATCACCCGATCACCCGATCGCCCGATCCTCCTCCGGTCTTCCCGTGGCTCAGACGCAGGCGATCCAGCCCGTTCCTTCCCCGGAACCGATCTCCATTCCCGATTACACGGAGCGGGTTCGCCAGGGATGGGTTCCGGTCATGGGTCTTTCCGGAACGCCCATCACCTCGGGCTTTGTGCGCGACCTGGGAGAATACAACGCCAAGCTGGAAGGCTTGAACGCCATCTGGACTTACCAGGAAATGCGGCGCGGCGACGGGCAAGTGGCGGGAACACTGCGCGCCTGCAAGCTGCCCATTCTTTCCGCGCGCTGGAAGATCAGGCCCACGCCTGACCTGGAACTGCGGCCCGGCCAAACGGCGGACAAGGCGAAAGAGGTGGCGCACTTCATTCGCGAGAATTTGTTTGGCGGCCTGGAATGGCAAACGCCCACCGGAAGCTGGACCACCCAGAGTTGGACGGACGTGCTGCGGTGCGCGCTCCGCATGCAGGATTTTGGCGCCTCCTGCTACGAGGAAGTGGCCACTATTGACGGCGACCGCATCCGCCTGCGCCGCATGGCTGACCGCCAGGCTCTAACTTTTTATCGCTGGCACACGGATCCGCACGTCGTGGACGCCAGCCTTCCGGCGGGAGTTTACGACGACGGCGAAACCCTCTACGCCCTGGAACAGTGGGGGTACCGTGGCAATCGCTTTGAGTACGTCATGTTGCCAACGGACAAGGCCTGCATCTTTACCCACGACCAGGAAGGCGCCAACTTCTGGGGCATTCCGCTGACCCGCGCCATGTATCCGCACTGGTTCGTCAAAAAGCATTTGGAGCGGATTGACGCCATGGCCTGCGAGCGCAACTCGCTGGGCGTGCCCATGATCATGCTGCCGCCCAATCCCTCCAAACAGGATGTGCAGACCGCGCAGAAATGGGTTACGCAATTGGCCGCGCATGAAAAGACCGGCCTGTCACTGCCCAACGGTGCGGAATTCAAACTGGTGGGCATCGAGGGGCGCATTCGCGAAATCCTTCCCTCGCTGCAGTATCACAAGCAGCAAATCGCCACCTCGTGCCTCGCCATGTTTATGGAACTCGGCCAGACCCAAAGCGGCTCGCGCGCGCTGGGCGAATCGCAAACCGATTTCTTCCTCATGGCCACGCAGAACACCGCGGACTACATCGCGCACCGGATCCGCAATTCCACCATCCGGCGCCTGGTGGAATGGAACTTCGGCCCCAACGCCCCTGTGCCCTATCTGGTTGCGGCCAACGTGCAGGCGCGCTCAGTGGAAGCCATGGCCGACATCATTAATCAGCTCGCCCAGGCCGGAGCGTGGGTTTCCGATCGCGCCAGCGTCAACCAGGTAAGGCATGAATTGGGATTCAACGACTTTGCCGATGACGAAACAATCGGGAGATCGGGAGATCGGAAGATCGGTTGAGCAGCGGAAAAGACCGATCACGGGACCACGCGATGATTTTGTTCACCCGATCACCCGATCATCGGATCACCCGATATTTTGAAATGGAGAAACCATGAGAACTGTACGTAACGCCTTCGTCCTTTCCTTCTTCGCCGCGGTCGTGATTGTGCTGCTGGCGGTTCAGACCATGCAACCACCACAAGTGATGGCGGATTCCTACAGCGCCCATCGCTATCCGGCGTTCAGCTACATTCTGGATAATCCCGCCCTGACGATTGCCGGGGCCAGCATTACAACCAATCCCACATCAACCACCGGCGCCAGCACCGCGCACGTCTCGTGGGTCTTCAATACCGTGTCAGGGACCTACACGGGCTGCACGGTGCAGACGAAAACCAGCTTCGACGGCGTCACCTGGCTAACCTTGGGCAGCGCCGCGGCCGTGACCGTAACCAGCAACGCCGTGAACGCCTGGGACATTTATCAACAGGCGCCCGCATCCACCGGCGTCACCACCACCACCGTCAGCAGCACCGCGGCGGTGGGATTCGGCCAATTGAGTGAATACACGTTCGCTTGCACCGCTTACGGAACCAGCGCACCGGTAACCATTACGGCGATCTACAAATAGCGGTCAGCGTTCAGCTCTCAGCTGTCAGCAATCGGCGCTCAGGGGTCAGTTGGGGCTTTAGCTGAAAGCTGATAGCTAGAAGCTGACCGCTGAAAATGGACCGATGAACCGATTATTCGAGGGACAAAACGATGTCTGACGAAAAGAAGAATTATCGCTTCGTATCCCAGCTCAGCGCCGTGCCGGCGGAAGGATTGGCGCGCATCCCCATTCTGGTAACCGGCAGTTGGGTGAAAGGCGGAAGGGAAGTTTCCTTTACCCACGACGAGCTGTGCCAGGCGATCGACAACTTTCAGAAGCTGGCCAACCACGACCTGAACGTGGACTATGACCACGCCTGCGAGGACCTGGAACGCGCCGCCGGTGAACCTACTCCCAGCGCCGGAAGAATCCTGGCGCTCGATAAGCCGGAGGAGTTCAAGGCAGATGGGCAGATGGGCAGGTCGGCAGATAGGCAGATGGGGGCTGTTCCCACTGCCCATTGCCCACTGCCTACTGCCCGCTGGATTTTGTACGGCCGCTATGAGCCCACCGCGCGCGCCCGTACGCTCATCAAGAACCGCGAGTATCGCTACGTGTCGGCGGCGTTTGCCAAGGAATATCCCGACCGCAAAACCGGCGAGCCCCAGGGCCTGACGCTGACCAGCGTGGCACTGACCAATCAACCTTTTCTCGACGAACTTCCGGAAGTTTGGCTTTCTGTAGCACAGCCACTCTTGGCTGTGAAGACACAGGCAAGAGTGCCTGTGCCACAGAATTCATCCCGCCTCTCGGCGGAACAAGGAGGAACAATGGCAAAACTGACTCTGAGGTGCTCCGCCGACGGCACGCACGAAGCCTACGACGGAGACGGTAAGGTCGGTGAAATCGAACACGCCCACCTCTGCGATTACGCAGCAACGCATGTGGGGAATTCCAGTCACGGTAACTTGAACGCGCGCGGCACGGGCTCGCAGACATTGAGCGCTGACGCCTATGCCGCGTTCGCCAGTGAAGTTGGCGCAGAGGGCCGGAGCCGGGAAGAAATTCGCGGCCTCGTCACCCTGGCGCTGCATCCACTTAAGGCTGAGGTCACACTGCTGTCAGAAGCCATCGGGGCGGACGGCAAGCTTGACAACAACCGGCTGGACTCGCTCGACGATTCTGGCAAGATCAGCCGCAGTGCGTGGCGCCGCGCCAAGGACGCCGAACAGCGCGTGCAGGGCGCCTTCAACCGCGGACAAATCACTCCCGCCATGATGGCCACCGGCGCGCCCCTGCGCCTGGCGCTGTCAGACGGCCCGGCCTTCAAGGCCCTCATCGAAGACCGGCCCGCGCTGGTCAGGACCAATTCCATCGTCGGCATCGGCGGCTCGGGCTCGGAAACCGGCGAATCACCGCGTCAACTCTTCTCGCGCCTGGTGGAAGAGAAGAAACAGCAAATCATGCAGACGGACGTCCGCCTGGGCGAGCTCGAAGCCCATCGCAAAGCTGGCGCGCTGGTGGCAAAGGAAAATCCTGACCTGCTGAAGAACTACCGCTCTGATGCGAAGTCGGCATAGCCGACGGCATTCAGCAAGAACTAGCGGTCAGCGTTCAGCTAAAGCATGAGCTGAAAGCTGATAGCTGCCCGCTGATAGCTAAAAAGGAGGAACTATGCTCGGAAATCAAGGATTGACGGCTGCCAAGTTCGACACGAATATCCGCGCCCTTCGCGGCACCGTGATGGGCTTGCCGGTCAGTAACCTCTCGACGGAATCCGACTTCTACGTCGGGCTGCCTTCCGGTTTCAACGTTGTCCCCACCGGCGTGCTGTCCCAGGACGTGGTGGAGCCCGGCTATCCGCTCACTTCGGAATTGTGGCTTGACCCCAACACCAGCAATCCCATCAACGGGTCCACGCCGCCCTCGCCGTTTGTTTCCCAGGGCCGCGCCTGGGGACTGGTGGTTTCCGCCGCGGAAGCGGAAGTGATCGCCGCGGACACAACCATTCAGGCGGAAGACGACGTGGTGATTGCGGACGCCACGGGCCGCGTCACCTCCGTCCGCAACGTCACCACCGGCAATACCGCCTACGTTGTGGGCAAAGCGAAGTACCCCGCAACCGCGGTCAACCAGCGGATTCGTATTCAAGTGAGCCTGCGGCAGACCAAAGTGTAGGTTTTAGGTGACAGGTTACAGGTGACAGGGGAACAACTCCTGCGCCTGTACCTGCCGCCTGCATTCGCTGCGCCCGGCTCGGAATCCGCTTGTCGGACTACCGCGCTGCGCGCTGACTAGGTTGCGGGATCTGTAACCTGTTCCCTGTAACCTGTCACCTGGAGTTCCCATGGAAGTTTCCTTAGCCCATCTCGACCAGTTTTTGACCAACTATTCCATCGTGTACGGCAACCAGGATTTCGTGGGGGGACGGCTCTTCCCCGACTTTCCGGTTTCGAAGCAAAACGATCGCTACCCGATCTTCGGGTTCGAACGTTTCAAGGCATACAACACAGAGCGCGCACCGGGCAGCGAAGCCAACGAGATGCCCGGCTGGCGCATGTCCAACGATGAGTACTACTGCGACGGCAAAGCGCAGAAGCAGCTCATCCCTGACGAACTGCGCGCCAAATGGGATTTTTCGACGGGCCCCGAGGTCTTTACCACCGAGACGCTCGCCGACATTATCGACAAGCAGCGCGAAATCCAGATTTACAACCTGGTCATGAATTCCACTGCCGTGCCCAGCACCACGCTTACGGGCACAGCCCAGTGGAGCGATTTCCAGAACTCGGATCCCGTGGCCGCCATCACCGCGCAGCGTTCCACGATCCTGCTGAGTTGCACCAAGGAGCCCAACACTCTGCTGATCGGCTACCCGGTGTGGCTGCAGCTCATCCAACATCCCATCATCCTCGACCGTTTCAAGAATCACGCCCTGCCACTCGGTTATCCCACTGACCAGCAGTTGGCCGGCCTTTTCAATGTTGACAACGTCATTGTTGCCAAAGCTCTGTATGACACAACGCAACAGGGTGTCACGCACAATCTCAACTACGTTTGGGGTAAGAACGCTGTTCTGGCATACGTGCCCTCGGGGCAAGGCCAGTTGATGATTACCCCCGGCACCACTTTCCGCTGGCTTTACGGCGTGCCCCAGAACGGCGGCATGTTGGTAAAGCGCTATCGCGTGGAAGAACGCAGTGGCGACATGATCGAATACCAAACCTACTACTGCGTGAAGCTCGTCGTACCCGGCGCCATGTATGTCTTTAAGAACGCCGTCGCGTAGCAACGCCGAAAGCTGTCAGCTATCAGCTTTCAGCGGTCAGCCAAGGCCTTGTGCCTGGCGGCCGTTGGCTGATAGCTGATGGCTGAAAGCATCTTTTGCAAGGAGCTAGAAATGCCCAAGTATCAAGTTCTCCAGCCCGTGGAAAAGAACAACGTGATGTATGTCCCCAAGGGTGTCTCCGCGGGGAAGTCGCAGCCCAGCGCGTGCCACGGAAAGATGATTCCCGTCGATGCCTCGGGTGAAATCGAACTTACCGAAGAAGAAGCCAGCATCCTGATCTATGGCCAGGTCCCGCTGTTTCAAGGCAAGCCCGATCCCATGGGTGGGGCTGAAGTCCGGGAATTGAAAGCCAGGGAAGAAGCGGAAAAGGCAGCAGCCAAAGCTGCGGCCGAGAAAGCCGAGTATGACGAGTTTGTGGCATTCAGAGCTGCCAAGGCGGTAAAGGGAAAAAAGTAGGTTGGAGGTGGTAGGTCGTATATGGGGCAGAAGCCCCACCTGCCATCCGCCACATACCATCTACCAGGAGGTTTTTCATGTCAGCTTCAGCAACTTATACGACGCTCTACAGCTTCCGCGAAGAACGGCGGAGGCTCTACCGGCGCGTTCGCGTCGACATAACGGGTCTTGCTAGCGGCGCCAACACCATCGCCCACGGCATCACCAAGCGGGAAAGTTCAGCCCAGGGCGCCGTTCCCATTGAGGAACTCGCCCTGCTCACTTCCAACGTGGCGGTGCATCGCACCCAGGCCGCGGACGCGACCAACCTTTATTACACAGTCGATTCCGGGAGCGGCACGACAATCAGCGTTTACGTCACCGTGTAGAAGAATGTCCTTGGTCCTTTGTCATCTGTCCTTTGTCGGCGGCATCGCCCGGGACAAGTGGAAAGAGACAAAGGACAAGGGACTAATGACGAGGGACAAAGAATATGTCTTACACCACAGTCACTCAAGTCGCCAGTATGTTTCCCACGTTTACGCGCAACGGGCCCAAGGGACCGTCCGACACACTCATCCAGACCTTCGTTGATGACGTGGCGGCGGAAATTGATGCCATTTTGCAGCGGCGCTTCCAGGAGGCCTATTCGACCCTGGGGTTCCCCGCCTGGCAGGGAGCCTTTAGCGTGGATCAAATAAACCTGCTGGAGAAAATCAATCGTTACGGCGCCTGCGCGCAACTCGCGGAAGTGTTTGAGTCTTCCGGGATCTCCGCCGCGGCCCACGTGGCCAAGAGCTTCGAAGACGAATTTCGTGAATTCTGCAACAAGCTCAACGCCCGTGACACCGACGGCAAGCCCCTGGCCCAGGGTGGCGACTATGACTATCTGTTTGACCCCTTCGCCAAAGTTGAAACCCCGCGTGCGCAACTGGGCGGCGTCGCCGGCGGAGACCAGTATCCGAGCGAAACCTCGTGCGAGGATTCCACGAACGTTTTCAAGAAGTGGGACAGAAGCGAATTCTAATTGCTGTCCTTTGTCCTTGGTCCTTTGTCATTTGCCCGTTGCAACTGACAAGGCGCCAGGGACCAAGGACTAAGGACAAGGGACCATGCCCTGGATTCAAGCTTATAACGCGCAATTCGCCAAGCCGCTCGTCAATCAACTGATCGCGATCATCCAGCGCGACCAGGCCGCGGCGCTCGCCGTCATCAATGCTGCGCGCGCCGTGGATGGCAATCCAGCGCTCAGCCCAATTACGGAATTTCACAAGGGTCCTGGGTCGCGGGCAGGCTGGCCGTGGCTCACCTTCGAGATCGGTCGCACCAACTTCGACCGCGACCACGACAAGACGACCCGGCGCCACGAAGTTCGCATCAATCTGGTGCTCGATACCGGGCAGTACGATCAGGAAATGGCGCAGGAGGATGCGCAGGATTATGCGCGCATGCTCGACATGATCATTACCAGCGCCGGTCCCTGGCCGTCATACAGCGATTGGACCATCTCTCTGTCCATTCAGCATGAGACTTTGCCAAGCGGCACGACAACGCCGAACGCCGTAGGAACCGTAAACGACGTCTTTGTCGAGTCGCATGTTCCCGGTCAGGTCACGCTGCCCGGCATCGACGCGCCCGTTATGCGCGTGACCATCACGGTGTTGTTCGAGCTGGAGGAGACTTAAGAATCGGGTGATCGGGAGATCAGGAGATCGGGTGAACAAGGATAAAACCGATCGCCAGGTCTCCGAATTATCGGACCACCGGATGCCTTTGTTCACCCGATTGAAAGTTGTACGGTGAAATCATAGTTTGAAAGGAACAGTAAAATGGCTCTCGGAACACCAACTCCTACCCTGATTCACCAAGGCCCCGGCTGGGTCTATTTGAATATCTGCGCTCCTGCCAGCGGCAAGCGGCACATCATTGGCGCGGACGGCACACCTACGCAACCCGTTTGGGCAGCGGTGCAACCCGTTACCGCCGGCCAGATGATTGTGGATTCGAACGGCAACGTTCAGGAGTGCACGACAGGTGGCACCACTTTCGCGAATGCGCCCAGCAACTGGGGCAGCACGCCCGGCGCCATGACCTCGGACGGGTCAACCGTAGTGTGGACCTGCGCGGCGCTGGCGCCGGCCTATATGTTTGCGGGAGCTCTGGAAGGCGCCACCGACCTTGATATTGGCGCGAAAGTCGAAGAAACCAGCGCCGACCAGGAAACACTGCCCATCGATGTAGTGATGACCGGCGAAGTGGACTCGATCGCGGTCACCTTGAAAGAGTCGGACTGCTCAAAACTTCAGCTTCTCGTTCCCCACGGCACTTACGCCGCGGGCACGGACAGCGCTTTGCCCGCGGGCGCACAGGCCTATGAAGAAATTGCGTTCGGCGGCTTGAAGCCTGTACCCAAATACGGCGTGCTGTTAATTTCCAAACGCAAGGACCAGACCTCAAAGTTCGTCATCTCCCAGATCTACCGCGCCTACCAAAAAGAGACGGTAAAACTGCCGTTCCAACGTGGCAAGGAGACAACCTACAAGGTCACTTTTCAGGCCATCGCCGACCTCAACCGGCCGGTGGGTGACCGCGGTGGAAAAGTCTACAGACAAGTGTAGGGGTAGGTGGCAGGTTGCAGGAGGCATGTGGGCCTTCCCCAGGGAGTAATTGGAGAAATGAACTTCAAGAATCCCCGCAAGGCTTTTGTCAGGAGCTTTGATGAGAGGCGCTGGACCACGGAGCGTATTCAGCCACGGAGTGGCGTGGTCATTTAGCCCATGGCGAGCCAGCCATGGGAGCGTATGCCGAAATCGAGATGTTTTAAGTCCCGTAGGGGTGGTGTCAGCATGACCCGACGGCGCCCCTACGGGGCTGAAGGATTATGGTGGAGGGCGCGTTTTCCCACGGCTGGCTCGCCGTGGGCTAGATGACCACGCCCGCTTTGCGGGCTTTTCCGGAACTCTCAAGGTCATTTTAACGCCTATGGGGGCCAGGGGTGACGGGGTCGAGTTGGCACTAAGCAGCTTAAGTGGACAGTGTTGGGCCCAGCACTCGGCGTTAATGGGAGCAAATGCAATGAGCAATAGCGATATCGCCAAAGCGTGTGATTTTAAGGCTGCAATGGAACGCTCAAACGTTGAGCAGGTCGTGTTGCCAACGAGCGGACTGACCGTGCTGCTTTGCCGGCCTCCGATTTTCGCTGCGCTGGCCATGGGGCGCGCCGGCACACAACTTCAGGCGCGGGTAACCAGCGCCAAGCCCGAAGAACTTAAGCCGGAAGATGTTGAGGCGTTTACCCAGTGGCTCACCGAGACACTCGCACGCTTGTTTGTGCAGCCCCGATTCTCGGCGACTCTGGAACCGGACTGCGTGGGCTTGGCTGACATTCTGCTTGATGATTTGAAATTCATTTTCCGCTGGCTGCGAGGCGAGGTCTTCAGTACAGGGAACAGGGAACAGGTTACAGGTGACAGGGACCAGACCCCTGTAACCTGTAACCTGTCACCTGTCACCTCAACTGAAGACCTCGGCCGATTTTCTGGAGGACAGGGAGCGGCTTCTGTACCTGGCGGTCGTGGCAGACCACAGCCATTGCCGTCCGAGCGAACTCCTGGAACTCACCGGGATGCCGGCCTACCTGCTGGACTGCACCGCGGCTGAAACAATAGCCGCCCGCGACCGGGGCGAGCTGGAAACCCCCGAGAACGTGATTGAGTGGTGAGAAAGAAGCGGTCAGCAATCAGCCGTCAGCGGTCAGCAAGTGCTTTAGCTGATAGCTGAACGCTGAGTGCTTGGAGCTAAAAATGGACCAAAGTCAAAACAACCTGCTCGGCTTGCTTCGCCAACTCGGCGCGAATCCCCAGCAGGCGCAGTCGGCGCTTAAGCTTCTGGATGAATCCTCCGCCGGCCTGGAGAAAGACTCCCGGGCCATGAGCGAACACACGACGGAGGTTCTGAAAAGCACCAAGGCTCAACAGGACGCGATTGCGGCCTTTTCGCGTTTGCACAGCCAAAGTCAGATGGTGGTG
>CAYTMD010000098.1:0-16002 GCA_964438685.1 uncultured Acidobacteriota bacterium | reverse complement strand
CCAACCTCCTTCTCATTTACCGATCAACCCTGTCCTAAACCCTTTCCTTGCAGTCAGTCGATGAGGCCTAGGCGATTATTTTGGACAGCAGTGACGATCTTTCGCCCGCTACGCGGGCTCGCTGCCCAAGGTACCTATTCTAGCGCCTATGCCCCCAAGGGGGGCGAGGGCTGTGGGTCCCGAATCTTCAGTTATCAGTAGCTCTCGTTCCGGGGGTACGGGCGACGTCTACACCGCGCCGGGCAGGAAATCATCGGGAGACTGCAAGTGCCGCATGTAGGCCTCGGCGTATTTTCGGCCTGATTCCATGCCCCGGTAGCGATTCATCTCGTCGTGGTAGGGATAGTACTTATCGGGCTGCTGGCTGGAGTGGGCGAAGTAAGACGCGCGTTTGCGCACTTCGGTGGTAGTGATATCAACATAATGCGTGGGCCAGAAGTGGGAGGTCTGCCGCCCCGTCATGACCTCAAAGTAGTACAACGCGAATCGCTTGCCGCCCCGGATCCAGGCATCATAAACCAGTAGCGAGGTTGCCCGATGGTCGCGATGGGAATCAACGGGCCAGTGGGTATAAACCACGTCGGGAGCTTCCGCGCCCAGAATCTTCCCAAAGGCTTCGTAGCTTGCGGGAGTGATTTCCGTGCTGCCATCGATTTGGCCGGCAAAAATAGGGCGGGCTTTGAGGATTTCGCAGGCCTTCAGGGCTTCCGCCGTGCGGATGGCAGCGGCTTCCGCGTGCGATTTCCCGTCGATGCCGGCTTCGCCGCGGGTCAAGTAGATGATGGCAACCTCATGTCCCAGGTCCGTATAGCGCGCGATGGTTCCGCCACAGCCGGATTCAGGGTCATCGGGATGCCCGCCGGTCACCACAATTTTCGCTTTGTGTACGCCGGAGGGAGCGGCAGTTTCCGGATTCGTTGCAGAGGCGCCGGCAAGAGGAAGGCCCAGCGCGATGGACCCCGTCAATCTGCTGGTTGCACCCAGCAGATCGCGCCGCGATAGAGGTTTCATGGCCGTTCAATCCCTGGCCTTATTCTTGGATTGCCCGATGTCATCACCCGTTTGCTTCCTGTGCCGCTTCAAACATGGCCACGACATTCTCCGGCGGAACGTTGGCCATGACGTTGTGGACCTGTTGGAAGACGAACCCTCCGCCGGGCGAAAAAACGCGAATCCGTTCGCGGACGTGGTTCTTCAACTGTTCCGGTGTGTCGGAGGCAAGTGCGGTTTGGGTGTCACATCCCCCGCCCCAGAAAACCATGTCGCGTCCAAACTCGGCTTTCAAAAGTGCCGGGTCCATTCCGCGGCAGGAAGTCTGCACGGGATTCAGCGCGTCCATTCCTGCCTCGATCAGGTCGGGGAGCAATTCGTGGACTCCTCCGCAACTGTGGAGCATCACCTTGACGTCCGCCAATTGTTTGGCGCGGTGCCACATCGTGCTGTGGCGGGACTTGAAGAACTCCTGGTACATCTTGCGCGACATGAAGGGCCCCGTCTGCATTCCCAGGTCGTCTCCGAAGCAGATGATATCAATGTATTCGCCCACGGCTCCCAGAAAGCGTTGCAGGTTGGCCAGATGAATTTCCACCAGCCAATCGAGAAAGTCGTGAGCCTGGGTGGGTTCGGCGGCGAGGAGCATCAGGAAATTATCATTGCGATAGAAGAACTGGCCGATCTCGAAAAGATTCCCACCGAACAGCCCAATGATGGCGCGATCAGTACTTGCCCGCAGATTGCGTGCGCCTTCGGTGAGCCTGGCCAAGCCTTCTGGCCCGGCGGCGAGAGGTCCCGGCGGACTGGCGACCGCGGTCCACATGGATTCGCCCATCGCCGCGGTGACGGTTCGGGGGCCGTCTTTTTCGATGAAAGGAAAATAGCATTGCTCAAAGTACAGAGCACCGTCCGGCATGCGCGCCAGCACTTTCCCGGTCCGCGAGCGCAGCAGCCATACGTTGTTCCAGCGCTCGGGCAGAGTCCACGCGGGCATCTGGCAGGGCGTGCCGTCAGGCAAAACCCAATCAGCCCAACACACATCATCAAGCGCAAACGCCCGGCCGAGTTCGATGGTATCCACCCCGAACATATCCAGCACGTCGGAGTCAACAATCGCGAGCTGCTGGATGGGATCGTAAACACGCACGGGCTTGGAGGGCAGCCCCAGATGCTTGCGCAGCTTCACGTACGCAAGCGCCGCAATCCCCGACGAGCGATGCCCGGAGAAATCAATGGGAACCCGGTCGGACTCGCGGTGTTGGAACGCCGCCATTACGCGTTCCCGCGACGTCATCCCTTTGCTTTTCGTAACCGGCGTTGTTTCCACAGCGATTGGCTTCTCAGTTTCCATAAGCTGACCTCACATTCGGCACAAACGAATAAACCGTGCAAGTCTAGCGCAAATTGGCCAAAAATCACACTCTTTCAGTTGGGGGCGCCTGACCGCAGTGCGGGTTCGCCGCAAAACCTTGAGCGGCTTTGCGCCCGATGCTATGCTAATTGATTCTCAATCCACCGTCGTGAGTTATTCGGGGTGCCAAATGCGGCTTAGCAAACTTGGCCATAGCCCGCTCACCATCTCAGCTTTAGGGCTGGGCTGCATGGGCATGTCTGAATTCTATACGTCCGAATCCGAAGCGGAATCGGTGGCGACAATTCATCGCGCCCTCGACCTTGGGGTCAACTTCCTGGATACGGCCGACGTCTACGGGCGCGGCGACAACGAGGAACTGGTTGGCCGCGCCATCAAGGGCCGGCGTGACCGGGTGGTGCTGGCCACGAAATTCGGGCAGGTTCGCGATGAGGAAGGCCGCTTTACCGGCGTCAATGGCCGTCCCGAATATGTGCAGAAAGCGTGCGATGCCAGTCTGCGGCGATTGCAGATGGAAACGATCGACCTCTATTACCAGAACCGCGTCGACCGCACGGTTCCAATCGAAGAGACCGTTGGCGCCATGTCCCGCCTGGTGGAGGCCGGCAAGATTCGCCACTTGGGATTGTCTGAGGCTGCTCCCGCCACCCTCCGCCGCGCGCATGGTACTTACCCCATCAGCGCCTTGCAAACGGAATACTCACTTTGGTCGCGCGACCCGGAGGAGCAGATCCTTCCTGTTTGTGCGGAGTTGGGAATCACTTTTGTTGCCTACAGCCCGCTGGGCCGGGGCTTCCTGACAGGCCGGTTTAAGCGATACGAAGACCTGGCGCCGGATGACTGGCGGCGTAACCATCCGCGTTTTCAGGGAGAGAATTTCGAAAAGAACCTCGAACTGGTCCGGCGCGTGGAACAGATTGCGGCGAAAAAGAGTTGGAAGCCATCACAACTGGCTCTGGCCTGGGTGCTGGCGCAGAGCGAAGCGATTGTCCCCATTCCCGGCACGACCAACCGCGCCCATTTGGAAGAAAACCTGGCAGCAATGGAACTCCCCCTGACCTTACACGACTTGGCGCAACTGAATGAGGCTGCCCCCCAAGGCGCCGCCGCCGGTGATCGATACGCAGAAGCCGCGATGAAAGCTGTAAATGGCTGAGGAGTGGCAATGGCGGAATACGACTATGACATGGTGGTCATCGGATCGGGGCCGGCAGGGCAGCGGGCGGCGATTCAATCGGCCAAACTCGAAAAGCGCACCGCTCTGATTGAACGCAAGGCCGTGCTCGGCGGGGTCTGCATCAATTCCGGGACCATTCCCAGCAAGACGCTGCGCGAAGCCGTCATCTACCTTTCCGGATATCGATTACGGAGCATTTATGGCGAATCATACACAGTAAAGCAAAATATCACCATTGAAGACCTTCTCTTCCGTACGGAACATGTGATCCGCCACGAAATCGATGTCACACGCCATCAATTGCAAAGAAATGGCGTGGAGACGATCAACTCGGAAGCAGCCTTTGTGGATCCCCACACGTTGCGGCTGACCATGGTGGATCGATCCGGCGAGCGCACCGTTTCCACGGAAAACGTGCTGATCGCCACGGGCACGGAAGCCACTCGCGATGCCAAAATTCCCTTTGACGGCCAGAACATTTTCGTCAGTGACGACATCCTGGGGATGAAGAGACTGCCGCGCACGCTGGCGGTAATCGGCGCCGGTGTGGTGGGCTGCGAGTACGCCAGCATTTTTTCGGCACTGGGCATTCGCGTCACCCTGATCGACCGTTCACGCCGGCTTCTGCCCTTTGTTGATGCCGAGGTCGTTGAGGCGCTTGACTACCATCTGCGCCAGAACCGCATGACGCTGCGATTCAGCGAGGCGGTGAGCGGAATCGAACTCGTCCAGAACGGCGCGGACACGCGGGTGAAAATCCACCTGGCGAGCGGGAAGGAAATAGTAGCGGAAAAGGCGTTGTACAGCATTGGCCGGACTGGCGCCACCAGCAAACTGAACCTGGAGGCTGCAGGCCTTAAAGCCGATGATCGCGGGCGCTTGAAAGTGAATGAAAATTACCAGACTGAAATTCCCCACGTATATGCGGCGGGCGACGTGATCGGCTTTCCCAGCCTGGCCTCAACCTCGCTGGAGCAGGGCCGATTGGCGGCATGCCACGCTTTTGGGATTGAAGCCAAAAGCACGCCGGCACTTTTCCCCTACGGAATTTACACCATCCCGGAGATTTCCTACGTCGGCAAGAATGAAGAAGAACTGACGCAGGCGAACGTGCCGTACGAGATGGGCAAGGCCAGCTATCGGGAAATTGCGCGCGGCCAGATCATTGGTGACAGCATTGGGATGCTGAAAATCCTCTTCCACCGCGAGACCCGCGAAATACTGGGTGTTCACATCATCGGCGAAAGCGCCAGCGAACTGATTCACATCGGCCAGGCGGTGATGAGCCTGGGTGGAAAGATCGACTACTTTGTAAATACCGTCTTCAATTATCCCACCCTCGCGGAGTGTTATAAGAATGCCGCCTTCGACGGTGTCAACCGGTTGAATGGTTAGACCAATTTAGATTACTTCAACGACATCTCCCTGCGCACACGCGCGGCCCCTGCCTTGTCACCCGCTGCTTCCAAAGCCGACGCCTCCGCCGCGAATGCTTGGATAAAGCCAGGATCCACTACGCGCGCCGCGTGGAATTGTTCCGCCGCCTGCGCCGGCTGCGACAGTTTCAACAAACATGTTCCGAGATAGAATTTTGCGTTTGTGTCCAGGGGATTCGTAGTTACTGCCTTGCGGAAGTATTCCGCCGCTCGGGCGTAGTCACCCCGGGGAAAATAAACCGAACCCAGAACTTCGTAAGCAAAGCTGAAACGCGGCAACAGCTTGACCGCTTTGCCAAAGTAGTCGAGAGCCTCTGCCTCACGACCCTGTATGAGGGCTACTTGGCCCAGGCCGACATAGGAGTCGTAAGTCACGGGGTATAGAGGATGGAGGCTTTGCGCGTTCAACCTCAGCGCGGTTTGGTATTCAAGGGCAGCGCCATCAAAATTGCTGTCGCGAAGTTGCAGGGCCACGCCATGGGAAAAGTGTACCATGGCAGCATTGGGTGAAACACGGAGCCCCACGGCAAACAGCATATCGTTGTTGCTCCATTGGGGCATGGCACGCACAGTTTGAACCGTCCAGAAGGTCGCCACGACCGCCAGTGCGCCGATGCCAACCTGAGTGGGATAGAGACGGGGAAAACGTCGCGGCACCCAGACGAGCGCCAGATATCCGAGTGCCAGGCAAAGGCCTGCGGAGGGCAAATAGGAGAACTGATCCTCAACCAGCGGGAAACTGAGCTGGCGATGGTCGAAGCAGGGCAGGAGCATGGCGACCCACCAGAGCAGCAGGAAGCTCAAGAGCGGATTGCGCTTTCGCCAAATGACGGCCACCACAAGAATTATTAGAGCAACCCAGGGCCAGGCCGAATGGAGACTGGCCGCGAGCGTGAAATCACGGAATTCACTGAGGCCAACGGGCCAGAAGAAAACCTTGGCGTGCTCGCCCAGCAAACCAACCGCTACCCACGCCACCTGCGGATTTAAACCTCGAAAGAGCGAGGCTCCAGAGAAGTGGCCCATTACGGTCACGCGGATAACCGCGCATATTGCCATGGCCGCCACATAGGGAAGCCAATGGAGTCCCCGCCGGAACCAGGACTCTTCCGAGGAATAACAGAACCAGTAGACCAGGAGGAGAAGTGGAAAAGTGAACGCCAGCTCCTTGCAGAACAGGGCCGGGAAGAAAACCGCCGCGGCCAGGGCGTGATGCCGCATGGTCGGCGGCGACTGGGCCTCGGCTCGCAGAAAGCACCGGAATCCCAACAAGCAGAAGAGTCCGCACTCGATGTCAGGAATTGCGGATATCCATGCCACCGCCTCCACATGCAGCGGGTGTAAGGTCCATAGCAAAGCGCCGGCAAACGCCGCCAGTTCGCTGGGGAGGAGCTTGCGGCCAATCTGGTACACCATCCAAATGGCCAGCGAGTAGAGGACCAACTGGACAAGGTGGTAGGCGGCGGGATCGAACCCAGCCACACGGCAGATAAGCCAAAACGAAAAGACGCCCAGCGGACGGTAAAAACTGCTCTGCCCTGCAGGCCCCATGAACGACCACATGGGCCCCAGAAAAATCTTGCTCCACAGGTGCGGATTTTTGATATAGGGGTTCTGCAAAATCAGTGCGATGTCGTCAAGGACAAACCCGAAGGTCAAAACTCGCCTGTAAACGGCGACCGCCACCAGAATTAAAAGCCAACTGCCTACGGAATGATACTTTCTGAGGAGACCATCCAGACGGGTCAACAATGTTCACCCCTCCCTGCCAGTTCCAAGTACTCACAAGCTCATCATGATAATGAAACAATACCCACAATACACCTATCGCTGCCGTCCTCACGTCTCTTTCGGGCGCCGCAGTTATGGTTTCGGGATCAACGCCCGGACGCGCGCCGCCTCGGCCTTGTCTCCCGCCGCCTCGAGCGCGCGGGCCTCGGCCGCATATGCTTCAACGTAAGTCACGTCTGTTTCGCGCGCGGCCCGAAATTGCGCCGCAGCCTGGCGCGGCTCACCGAGTTTCAATAAGCAAATCCCCAGATCGAAGCGCACCTCCACTTCCTGGGGATCAAGGTCCACGGCTTTCTGGAAATACACCCTCGCCCGGGCATAGTCGCCGCGCGGGAGATAGATCATGCCAGCCGACTTGTAGGCGAGGCTGTTGCCAGGCACCACCCGCAGCGCCTGGTTGTAATCATCGATGGCTTCTTGCACGCGACCCTGGATGCTGGCGACCTGGCCGAGCAGCACGTAACAATCCGTGGTGACCCCGGCCAGCGGCCGTTCACTGGCCAGGTTGAGTTTGATCGCCAGCCGATACTCCTGCGCGGCCGCGTCCAATTTATTGTCCCTCTGCTGCAGCACTACACCGTGCAGCATGTGGGCCAGCGCGGAGTTGGGCGATGCCAGGTAGGCCTGGTCCCACAAGGAGACATTATCGTGCCAGCGACGGACCGATCGCACGTCTTGAACGGTCCACAAGGCCATTAGAAGACCTAGAGCCACGACGAAGGCCGGAGCAACTTTGGGACGCGCCAGGCGGTTTGGCAGACAATCGAGCGCAAAGCATGCGAGGGCCAGGCAAAGGCCCACGGTTGGCAGAAATGAAAAGCGGTCTGCCACTGGCAGGTTCACCTGGCGAACATCCAGGCAGGGCAGCAGAGTCACTCCCCACCAGATGATCAGGAACCCCAGCATCGGTTGCCGCTTGCGAAGCAGAAGCGCCGCCAGGAGACCCAGCAGAGCGACCTCGGGCCACAGCGAATGCAGGCTCTCCGCCAAACCGATTGAACGGAATATGGAAAGATGCGCGGGCCAGAAGAAAAGCCTGGCATGCTGGCCCAACAATCCCGCCGCCACGGCCCCGAGACGCCAAGTGGGGCGAAACAGATTATGCGCTTCGGAAAAACGGCCCAGCACAGCGATGCGGATGGCAAGGTAAACCGCCACGGCGGCGGCGAACATTGTCCAGTGAAGAACCTTGTTCTTCCAGGTGGTTTTCCCGGGAAAGTAAAACCAGTAAGCCAGAATCGTCAGCGGAAACGTCAGCGCCATTTCCTTGAAGAACAAGGCTGGTAAGAAAGCGGCAGCGGCAAGCAGGTATCGGCCTATACCCCGGTCGTCTGATTGTTCGGCGCGAACGAAGAGCAGGAATGCGAGCAAATAAAAGTACGCCGCGCCAAGATCTGGTAACGCTGAAATCCACGCCACTGTTTCCACGTGCAAGGGGTGCAGCGCCCAAAGTAAAGCTCCCACAAAGGCCGCTAGCGGGTTCGGTAACAGCTTGCAGGCCAACCGGAATACCAGCCACACCGCGGCGGCATAGAAGAGCAGGAGGGCAAGGTGGAAAACCGCGGGGTTGGGACCTTTCAGACGGTACAATGCCCAATAAACTATGAACTGCAGGGGCCGATACATGTTGTCGCGTTGCGCGGGACCACGGAATGACCACACGGATCCCGTGAAGATGCGCGTCCAAAGGCCGGGATTTCTAAGGTAGGGGTTTTCGAGAACCTGGGGGATGTCGTCGTGCACAAGCAGGTTGGAAAGCGTTCCGCAATACACCACATAGGTGGTGAGAAACAGCACCCCGCCGGCCAAACGCGGATGATCTTGAATCCACCGGTTCCATAATTGAAGCAAGTATGGGCCTCAAGTCGAGACCTTTCGCGGGGATCGTGCAGTGTTGGAAAACCCGGTGGACCCACGCTAGACGGTCTGAGAATTCAGGGAGATTATAACCACAAGCGGTTGGCGGTCAAAGCCACTTGACGGCGCGGGGGTGAAGGTCGAGGCAGCTTCCATCCGGGGATCAGTAAGGTACCTGCGGCTGCACCAGTACATCGGTTATGGCTTGATGCCCGTAACCAACAATGCCCCTTCCGTCTTGTGGCGCTGCATTTGAGCTGCGTCGCGAAACCAGGGGCCCGTGTATACATCTGGAGTCGGAGAGAGGTCAGGAATGCGCCGGTGCGTAACCTCGCGGAAGCCCGCGGCGCGATAGAGTTCCTGCCATTGGGCGGCGGAGAGTAAATGCGTGGGGGTTTGAAAGTGGGCTTGCCATTGATGACAATCGGGATTGTCGCGGTAGTAGTTGATCAATATCCACGCGGAGCCGCCCGGCTGGAGCACGCGAAAGATCTCGCTGAGGCCGCGGGCCGGATCGTGCCAGTAGTAGGCGGATTCGACCGAAAGCACTTTGGCGAATGAGTCCGGCGGAGCGGGAATTTCTTCGGCGGTTCCGTGCAGAAATTGGACATTGGGGATGCCGGTGCTCGCGAGTTGCGCGCGGCGGATCATCTCATCCGAGACGTCAATGCCGACCACCAAGCCGTTCGGCACGCGCGCGGCGAGCCGCCGCGACAGCCACCCGCTTCCACACCCCATATCCAGCACGCGATCGGAGGATTGTAAATCCATCAGCGCCAGTGTGGGTTCGACGATGGGAAGGTGATGCTCTTCCATCTCTTCGCCGCGGCCAGCCTGCGCCCAGCGATTGAATTCTTCCCGAAGCTGAACTTCCGGTGTCTGTTCTGGCATGGTCATAACAAAAGAACCGTCAAAGAGATTTTAGCAGAGTGAAGCCCGTAGCGCCGGGCTTTACAGGCTGCGGGGAAACGCCTCCACGCGGGTAAGGAGCTTCCTGCGGGTAACCACCCCGTCGCTCAGCGCGCCACCCCTCCTGAATCAGGAGGGGAGTTCTTTGATGGCTCCCCTCCTCAGATGAGGAGGGGTGGCGCGCTGAGCGACGGGGTGGTCTGAAACAAGTCCCTACGACGCTATCGGTAAGAGATGATCACCGACTCCGGCAGTGGAGGCTGACGGTAGTGTTCGCTACGCGTGAACCCGACGTTGCGGAACATGCGGTCAAATTCCGCGAACGTGTAAGCGTCGCCGTGGGGAGTTGATCCCAGCATGATCATGCTGAAGGTGGCGGCTTCCGGCGGCGTGACGCGGTCGTCGTTGGGAACAAATTCCAGCGTCACCGCGCGGCCTCCAGGCGCGAGTGCGGCGTGGACTTTGCGCAGGAGTTCTTCGTTGGTGGGAGGATCAAAATGGTGCAGGAAGTTCGTGAGCAGGATCAAATCGTAACCTGCGCCGAATTCCGCTTCAAAAGCGCTTCCGGCGATGGTGGAGTAACGGGATTCAACGCCTGACTTTTTCGCATTCTGTTTGGCCACTTCCAGAACGCTTGCCCAGTCAAGCGCCACAATTTCAGCTTGCGGATTGTGCCGGGCGATGTTGATGCCGAAAAGCCCGTGCCCGGCGGCGATATCCAGCACGCGGCATTTTCCACCCTTGTCAGCCTCCACCAATTGGGAGATGACCTCGGCCGGCATCATCATCATGGGCGCCATGGAGCGGGCGAATTCCACCCATATGGGATTTTCAACGCCTACAGTTCCCTCCTCGCCCATCACCGTGCCGCCCTTGCGCACCGCTTCCGCAAGGTGATCGAAGGCCCCCAGCATCTCGGGAGCGTCCAGGAAGCGCGTGGCATTGCCCATGTAGGCGGGCGAGCGGCGGTCAAGAAACATGGCGGCGTCGGGAGACAGCCCGTAGTTGGATTCCTTCTTGGTGAGGAAGCCCATCACGGTCAGGAAATCACAAAGGATGCGGACGCCGCGCTCGGCCGCGCCCGCGCGTTGGGCAATTTGCTCCGCCGTGGTCTGCCGGTCCGCGATGGCGGTGAAGACCTCAAGCTCAATGGCCGCCTTCATCGCCGCAGTCTGTTGGTAGGCGTTGAAGGTCTGGAAAATCCGTCCGGGGTTGGGCATGGCGGCGGCTGCCGGGCGCGCTGCCGCCGAATCCACCTGGGACTTCCCTACTTCTTCGGGCGCTATGGATTGGCTCATCGAGAGTCCTCCTTGAGTGCACGCGGATGCCCCGCGTGGTCTGTGTTGAATTGAGTTGTTTTACGATCAAGCCCTGATTGAAAGCTACAAAACCACACAACTCACGCCGGGACTGCCCGGGCGTTTTGAATCGTTACCTTCGGATCTTTGGACTCGGATGGAACGGGTAAATCCTGCTCGCGGAGCAATGTCACGTGCTCTTCCATACCCCAGCGGGCTTTGTATAGGCAGTCCTCAATGGAGTTGCCTACACCCGTAAAGCCCTCCAGGTCAGGAGAATAAAATCCAAAGAAATTCGGGTCGTCGGTTGCTTCGATCACCAGAGAGTAACTCAAATTAATCATGCACCCTCTCGAACTATAATCCCAGCAGCCTTCATTATAGCGTGACAGGTGCCGGTAGGCACCTCTTTCGAGCCGTGGAAGTCGATGCGAATTAAGCGGGGCACTCCGGGCTTTGCGTATTACCGGATTGAGCCTTTTTCTTTCAACAGCCTGAATCCTTCGCGCTCAAGCACGCGCACTAGCTCACTAAACTTCATCCGTCAACCTTGCACTTTCGTCAGTAACTCCACAAACTTCTGCCCACGCTCTTTCTGGTCAATTCCCAAGTGCTTTTCCATGACTTGCGTAGTGTTCATGGAGCAGAACTTGGGGCCGCACATGGAGCAGAAAGCGGCTTCCTTGTAATACTCATCATGAAGGGTTTCGTCGTGCATGGAGCGCGCCGTTTCCGGATCGAGGGAAAGCTGGAATTGCTTGTTCCAATCGAAGAGGAAACGCGCATAGCTGAGCGCGTCGTCGCGGTCGCGGGCGCCGGGGCGGTGCCGGGCCACGTCCGCGGCATGAGCGGCAATTTTGTAGGCAATGATTCCCTGGCGCACATCATCTTTATTGGGCAAGCCCAGATGTTCCTTGGGGGTCACGTAGCAAAGCATCGCCGCCCCGTGCCAGCCAATCATGGCAGCGCCGATGGCGGAAGTGATGTGGTCATAGCCGGGAGCGATATCGGTAACGAGCGGGCCCAGCGTGTAGAATGGCGCTTCGTTGCAAAGCTCTTTTTCCTTGTCAACCTGGAGTTTGATTTGATCCAGGGGAATGTGGCCGGGTCCTTCAATCATCACCTGCACATCGTATTCCCATGCCTTGCGGGTGAGTTCGCCGAGGGTCTTCAGCTCCGCGAATTGGGCTTCATCGCTGGCGTCGGCCAGGCAGCCGGGCCGCAGGCCATCGCCGAGGGAGAACGACACGTCATACTTCTGGAAAATCCTGCAGATGTCCTCGAAGTGCGTGTAGAGGAAATTCTCCTGATTATTTTCCACGCTCCACTGCGCCATGATGGCGCCGCCGCGGCTGACAATGCCGGTAATGCGCTTGCGCGTCAGAGGAATGTGCTCACGCAGCACGCCGGCGTGAATGGTCATATAATCCACGCCTTGCGCGGCCTGTTCTTCAATCACTTCCAGCATGATCTTGGCGGTGAGTTCACGCACCTTGGTGACCCGGGCAAGAGCCTCGTAAATCGGCACGGTGCCGATGGGCACGGGGCTGGCGCGCAGAATCGCTTCACGAATCTCGTGAATGTCCCCACCGGTGGAGAGATCCATCACCGTATCCGCACCGTAATGCACCGAGGTGTGAAGCTTTTCCAGTTCCTGGCCGATGTTGGAATTGGTGGAGGAATTACCGATGTTGGAGTTGATCTTGCACTTTGCCGCGACGCCAATGGCCATGGGCTCAAGCTCCACGTGGCGGATGTTGGCCGGAATGATCATGCGGCCGAGGGCGACTTCATCCCGGACGGTTTCAGCCGGCAGGCTTTCGCGCTTCGCGATGTACTCCATTTCTTCTGTGATGATGCCCTGCCGGGCGTAATGCATTTGCGTCACAATGGGGCCGGTGCGCTTCTCAACCCACGGGGCGCGAATAGGAGACGACATAAGACAACCTCACTCTCTGAACCATCTGGTAAATTCACCCTGAGAAAGCCAGTTTACAACCACCCCGCGGCTTCCGCAAGTTGGGATGGCGTTGTAAGCCAGGGGCGAGAAGTTTCGGACTTTTGCTTGACAAAGGTATTGTAGGCATTACTGGGGTGATGAAGGCATATAATGACCGCGCCGCAGCAGGGCTTTGCAGGCTTTGTTTCGGTAATTTTGTCATACAACGTGAGGAACTCATGCGGAAAACCATCGTCGCGGCATTCCTTGTAATTCAGTCATTTTGTGGCTTGTCCCTGGCACAGGAAGCGGCAGCTCCACCGCCTCCGGCAGAAGCTGCCAGTGCCACCGCCGGCCGGTTGCCCGTCAAGCGCGTGGTGCTCTACAAAAATGGCGTGGGATACTTTGAGCATTCCACTCACGTGCGGGGCACGCAGGATTTGAATATCGATTTCACCTCCGCGCAACTGAACGACGCGCTGAAGTCGCTGACGGTGGTGGACCTGGGCAGTGGACGCATCACCGGGGTGCGCTTTAATTCCGTGGCGCCGCTTTCCGAGCGTCTAAAAACCCTGCGAGTGCCACTGGGCGAGCAGGCTTCCCGCAATGATCTGCTGGAAGCGTTGCGGGGCACCCGGGTGGAAGTACGCAACGGCGCCGCTGGCACCACCGGCAAGGTTCTGGGACTGGACGTGGCGAAGAAGTTTGGCGCCAAAACGGACCAGGTGGAAGAGGTAACGGTATTGACGCTGGTTACCGATGCGGGCGAGGTGCGCAGCTTCGATCTGGGCCCGGGAACCTCCGTGCGCATTGCCGACCGCGAGCTTGCCGACGAGGTCAATCGCTACCTGAACCTGATTGGTTCCGCCAAAGCCGTCGACCTGCGACGCCTGACCATCTCCGCCGCCGGGACGGGCGAGCGTGAAATCTTTGTCAGCTACATCAGTGAGGTGCCGGTGTGGAAAAGCACCTACCGCATCCTGCTGGACCAGAAGCACGGACAGAATTCCCTGGTGCAGGGCTGGGCCGTAGTGGACAACACCATCGGCGAGGACTGGAAAGACGTGCAACTCTCGCTCGTGGCGGGTGCGCCGCAATCGTTTGTGCAGAATATTTCGCAGCCCATGTATGTCCGGCGGCCGGAAATCCCGCTGCCCGAGTCGGCAATGCTAACTCCGCAGACGCATGAGGGGGCGATGAATGCGCCAGCGCCACCGCCGCCCGTACCGACGAGTGAGGCGTTTGGGGTGGGCACCGGTTTTGGCCATGGGGTTGGCAGGGGCGTGGGCGGCGGTTTTGGCCCTGGCGCTGGCGGCGGGGGAACTGCAGCTCTAGAGGGAACGGTGCGAGACCCTTTGGGCGAGGTCATTCCAGACGTTCAGGTGAGCGTCCGCAACGACCGAACCGGAGCCATGCAAACGGCCGTCACCGATTCCAACGGCAATTTCCGGTTCTATAATCTGCAATCTGGCAATTCCACGCTCAGGATCACCAAGCCGGGCTTCAACGATACAGTCATAAACGGTTTGGGTCTCCTCAGCGGACGAGCAAAAGAGATCAACACCAGTCTCCGCCTCGGCACAGTTTCACAGACTGTAACGGTATCCGCTGAATCTTTGTCCAATATTGCCGAACGCGAGGTGCCGGAAGCTGAAGCCAAGGGCGTGGGAGATCTCTTCGAATATGACCTGAAGGAGAAGGTCACTATTGGTAAGAACCAGTCAGCTCTGGTGCCCATTCTGCAAACAAGGATCGACGCGGAAAAAGTCACACTTTGGAACGAAGACAGCAATGAGCCCCTGCGCGCGCTGTGGCTCAACAACACGAGTGGCTTGGAGTTCGACGCGGGCAGCTTCAATATTCTCGAAGAGGGAACTTTCGCCGGGGAGGGCATGCTTGCCCCCTTGCGGCCTGGCGAAAAGCGTTTGATTTCCTACGCTGCGGACTCGGCGGTGCGCATCCGGGTGGTGGAGACTCCCACAGAGAAACCTTTCAGCCGGGTTCAAATCATCAAAGGCACGATGATCATGACCAAGGAGGAGCGCGAAAGCAAAGCCTACAAAATCAGTAACTCCGATGCGACCCCGCGCGACGTCATCATCGAGTATCCCGTCCGTCCGGAATGGAAGCTGGCAGAGGCCGCGAAGCCCGTGGAGACTACCGGATCGCTCTATCGTTTTCGCGTCAAAGTGGAGCCGAGAGGAGGCGCGGAACTGGTGGTGGAAGAGTCTCACCCTCTTGCCACGCGAGTGGAACTCTCCGACATATCGGACGACGAAATTACTTTGCTGACCGAGCAGAAGCGGATGACTCCCGCGCTTCAGCAGGCCATCCAGCGGGTCCTCGACCAGAAAGGTGTAATCAGCGCCCTGGAGCAGCAGATAAACACCCACACCCTGGAAGAGACCTCCATTTCTGCCGACCAGGCCCGGATTCGCGAAAACATGAAGGCGCTGAAGGGGAGCCCGGAAGAAAAGGCTTTACTGCAACGCTACACCCACCAACTGGATGAGCAGGAAGACCGTCTGTCGGTGTTACGCAAGGAAAAAGCCGACCTCCAGGCGAAGCACCAGCAAGCCGCCGAGCAACTTGACAAGATCCTCGCCGAGATTAGTTTGGATGAGAGCTTTTGAGCCTGACAGTATCGCATGGGCGGCTCCCGAGAAATGCACGCCCGAAGGCTTGACAGTTGTTCGCAATAATGCGAACATACAGGAGATTTAAGGTGCCGACCGTTGATGTCCTCTTCTTTCAGGAGGCCGAAGGCAAGACGCCGCCCTTGATTGAATGGTTGGACGTACTTCCCCCTAAAGCTCGCGTCAAATGCCTGGTACGTCTCAAACGGCTTGAGGATTTTGGGCACGAACTCCGGCGGCCGGAGGCAGATTTTCTGCGTGATGGCATTTACGAGCTAAGGGCGAGCTACCAGGGAGTTCATTACCGGATGCTCTACTTCTTCCACGGAAGAGCGGCGGTGGTTTTAACTCACGGTGTGGTAAGAGAGCAGGAAGTGCCCGCTAGAGCGGTTTTGATTTAAGTGCAGACATAACTGGTGGAGCCAGCCCGGACTTCTCACCAACCGCCGGGATTCTATCTGGGCCATGGTGTTTTCAAGCCCCAACGGGGCGATCCAATCTCACTGCTGTCCAAGATAATCGCCTAGCCCTCGTCGACCGACTGCAAGGAAAGGGTTTAGGACAGGGTTGATCGGTAAATGAGAAGGAGGTTGG
>CAYTMD010000097.1:0-16042 GCA_964438685.1 uncultured Acidobacteriota bacterium | reverse complement strand
CACCGATCGCAGCCCCACCAGGTTAGGGATAGGGAATTAGGGGTCCTCTAGCCAACCCGACGGGCAGCCGCCGACCCATCCCCCATTCTGCCCCCCGCGGCGCACCACTCCTCGGCAAGCTGGCGCATGGCGAGCCCAGCCATGCGACTCGCAATCCTCGCCGCGTGCGCCGATACTTTCTCCGTGCTCATCGACGGACTTTATTTCGAGCCCCACCGCGTTGATGAATTCTCGAAACGCAGGGCTTCGCTTGCCCTGCGCCAACCTGCCCCACACATTAGCGGAAGGATTGTCTTAAACCTGATTTCGAAGGGGCAACCTCAAGGATGCAAAGGCTCGCCGGTGGCAGGTTCTGGCCTGGCAAGAACCGAAGCCCAAAAAGACAATCGCCTGCCCCCGGGTGGAGGAGTGCGAGCCGGTACCCGGCAGTGACTTTCGCTCTTCCCTTGCCCGATACCCCAGCCGAAACCTCACAGGTGTAGATTTCACAGTTGGCGTGGAGGTTCTCTTCCGTGCAACTATCCAGGAGATCGCCAAAATCAGTCCCGTCGTCTTAGCTTTTGATGGAAACCGATAATCGCAGTGGGTATCGTTGGCTGACCGGGAGTGGCCCCGGCGGTGTCCACCATCAGCATGATGCGGCTCGGCCGCCACAGGCTCGGGGCTGGCAGCACCTCGCGCGCGCATCGGCCGAGTCCGTTCCCGCTGTTCCGATGGGGGCTAAGTGCAAACGTAACCGCAGGGTTGCCCCACATTATCACCAACCCAGGTCCAAATTCCGCCATGGCACACGCAAGAGCATTCAAATGCAGCGCAGCCTTCTAAGCCCTGGCAGCGGCCCTGGCAAGGGTCTGGGGGCGCCGGGATGGGGCACTGCCAGGTACACTTCGGCGAAGTGCATTGGCAAGTGTCGGCAGCCAGGCTTACAGTGCCCGGATTGTAGCCCGTTCCGACGGTCTCATTCCGATAGACGAGGTTCGATCGATACAACGAGGCTTCGGCTGACATTCCTGGTACCATCATGCGTCCTCGACCTCCCTTCATCTGGGCTCTTTCACCGGTGCCGTTGTAGGATGATCCAGTAGATGTCACCGGTTCTAATACCGTGATTTCTTACTGGGCAAAAACGAAACTCCTCCGTGTCGCCGCCCCGCACACGAAGAACTTCGCAACGCAGCAACGGAGTTCGCATACACCATGACTGCCTTTGCCAGCCGAGGTACCACCGTCAACCTTCCCGGCTGGCTCGCAGGTATTTTATGGCGGCAAAGCCAGAAGATCGCAGAGCTACGACACACCGCTGAACACCGTTGTTGACCCGGGGCCGGGGGGCCTGCCGCCGGTGCTGCCACCACCACTGCCTCCGCTCGGGGCTGCACAGTATTTGTTATAGGTGTCGCAATTGTTAGATAGAATGCATTCCATCGCAAGAATGGTGCACTCGTCAATTGAGTGAAGTAGCAATTGCGGCTGCAGTGATGTGTTTGATGCCCCCGCCCTATACCCCGAGGTGAGAACGTAACGTCCACTCATCTTGCCGAGCGAGGCCTCGGCCGTGAATTCAGGTAAACGCATTGGAATGACCTCCATTCACCTTTATAGTTTGACGATCGAAATACTGCGACAACTTCGTGACCAGGAATGGAAACTCCTCGGTCACATCCACGCGACAGAATTGTTTCGAGACGACATCGATAGTGCGGTTCGTAAAAGCGAAGATGACATCGACATCACCTCATAGGCTGCCCAGGCATCAAGGACGGGCGAAGCGATGGTTGCCCTCCGTGGCGTAACGCTTCGGTCACGGACAGCTTGACCCGGGCGGCACTGTCGCCGGGGAACTCCGACCAGAGCAGCGCGATCTCTCCGGTCACGAATGGCGCCGCTGCACTGGTCCCGCTGATCGTCCAGTGCAATCGCGATCTCCGGCCTGCCCTTGGTGAGTTCCATCAACGCGGACACTCCGACCAAATCGAGAGGGCTCACGGTGCTCCCAGGATCGACTATTCTTACGCTGTCTTATTTTGACTCGCCCCGCGACGGAATCTAGCACTGGGCGCAAACGAAGTCAACGGCTAGTTTGCGCGCCTTTTCGCAGCGAAAGCCACGCTTCTCGCGGCGATGGTTGCCGCTCATCCGGAGGAAGCGCAGCCGTGCCCTATGGGCACTTTCATGGTGATTCTTGAACGAACCTCGGACCTACAAATCACATCCGATAATACGCATGACTCGGCTCCTTTCCCGGCAAACCTTGGTCGTAGATAACCCAAGTTTACCCGGCCCTGAGGAGCCGATGCCGTTATCTAATCACACCTGTACGCCAAGGTCCACGGCTCCGGACATGGAGAAAGTCCGTGCAGACACAATAGGCACCAGTCGAAAGTCGCCTAGGGCTTATCAAGCAATCGGCACGTCCCACCCGAAGTACCAAACCGACGACGGGGCAGCGAGACGTCCATTTGGCCACAACGCCCTACTCGCGGAAGAGCAACCCGCCCGCGTCGGTCCGCGCACTGCCCCTATAACAGGCGCGGAAATTCGCGAGCCCGCAGAACCGTTTCCTACCGGTAGGAAATGCAAAGGAAAAATTTGACATGATTTTCCTACCGGCAGGAATAACCAAGAAATCGTACTAGGCTATGGTAACCATCATGCAGAGGCTTTGAACGGTGAACTGCGCCCGGGTGGAATTGCGCACCATGGCGCGGCCCAAGCAACCAGAGCTGTGACTGGGGGGCCGGCAAGGTCTGAGCGCGGAAAGGCAAGCAGGATTGCGGCGGAACAGCGGAAATGCCAATTTGTCCATGGAATCCGACGAGGGCGTCCTAACACCGTAAGAGGATAAGTATGAAAACCGTCCCCGATAACCGATTGATAAAAAATGGTCTAAAAGTGCTCCCAATAAGTTGTTGAAAGCAAAGGACGACGAAAAAAAGATGTTAAAAATGAAGGTTGCTCCCAATAGTCCGTTGAAAACAAAGGGGCAAAAAAAGTGCTCCCAATGAGTTTATGAAAACAAACGACTTACCCTGTTTTCCGGATGAGTTATTGAAAGGAAAGAAGTTAGCTCCATTACGTCATTGAAAGAATTGAAGAATAACACCCGTTTTGGGCTTTTTCATCACGTTGTTGAAGAAAGGCATTACTGGGGTTGGGTTTTGGACTTGGTAGAACCGCCGCGATCCGTGGTGGCCTGTTTGGATCTTCACAAGGCGCAACCGGTGGCACTGCTTCCGAAAACCGCGCCGCCCGGAAACGGAAACTTGACAGGTTTTGGCGCACGACATAGATTTCAACCCATGACAAATTGGATCCAATCCGAAGCACAACTTGAAGAACGGCTCTCTTCCCCCAGCGCGGAGGACGTTGCATTCTTTCGCGAGCTGGAAGGCGACTTAATCATTATCGGCGTGGCGGGCAAGATGGGTCCAAGTTTGGCGCGGCTGGCAACCCGTGCTGCCCAGGCTTCCGGCGTTCCGCGGCGAATCATCGGCGTTTCCCGATTCTCGACGCCCTCATCAGAACAACTTCTCCAACAGGCCGGAGTCGAAACCGTTCGCACCGACCTGCTGGATGCGGGAGCAGTCGCTGCCCTGCCCGATGCCCGTAATGTGATCTTCATGGCGGGGCGCAAATTCGGGTCGACGGGCGCGGAAAGTCTGACGTGGGCGATGAACGCGTACCTGCCGGCGCTGATTGCCGAGCGATATCGCCACTCCCGCATCGTCTCTTTTTCCAGCGGCAATGTTTATCCGCTGGTGCCGGTGGATTCCGGCGGCGCCACGGAGGAGACCGCTCCCGCGCCCACGGGCGAGTACGCGCAATCGGTTCTGGCGCGCGAACGTATCTTCGAGCACTTTTCCCGGCGGCTTGAGATTCCCGTCACTTTGCTACGCCTGAATTATGCCATTGACCTTCGCTACGGCGTCCTGCTGGATATCGGCAGCAAGGTCTTCGCGGGCCAACCCGTGGACGTCACCATGGGCGCGGTGAACGTAATCTGGCAGGGTGATGCCAATTCCGTGGCGCTGCGCAGCCTGGCGCACTGCCAATCGCCCCCCTTCATTCTGAATTTGACCGGACTCGAGACCCTCTCGGTTCGAACATTAGCCCATCGATTTGGCGAAATATTTGGCAAAGCGCCTCGCATCGAAGGCAAGGAAGCCGCGACAGGACTGCTTAACAATGCAAGCCTTTGCCACCGCTTGTTTGGCGGTCCCTCCGTGACGGTTGAACAGATGATCGATTGGACAGCCCACTGGATCACGTCCGAGGGTGCCACTCTGAACAAGCCCACGCATTTTGAAAGCCGGGACGGTAAATTCTAGTGAAACCCGATCAACAACTTTCCGTAGGAGTTCTTGGCCTGAGCCATCTGCATCCGCGCAGCTATATGCCGTTGTTCCAGGCGGTTCCCGGCGTCACCGTGGTCGCCGCTGCTGACCCCAATCCAATCGTGCTCGAAGGTTTTACCAAGGACTTCCCTGTTCGCGGATACGCGGATTGGCGCGATTTGCTGGAGCGCGAACAATTGAACCTGGCAGTGATCTTTCTTCCCCACGCTGATTGTCCCGATGCTGCTGTAGCCTGTGCCCAGCGCGGTGTGCACGTGGTGGTGGAAAAGCCCATGGCGGCAAGCGCCGAGGGGGCGCGCCGAATGATCGCGGCAGCCGAGCGTGCCGGCGTAATGCTCTCGACTCCGTACGTGTGGCGCTACCATCCGGTGGCCCTGCGGATGAAGGAACTGCTTGCGGAAGGCGTAACGGGGCGCATTGTTGGTTGCGAAGGGCGATGCGCCGCCGGCCGCCTCTCACGTTATACCGAGGCCCATGCGGGATGGATGCTGGAGAGGGCGCGCAGTGGCGGCGGCCCCATGTTCAATCTCGGGGTTCACTGGATTGACCTCTACCGGTGGCTGCTGGCTGACGAGGTGGTTGAAGTCATGGGGAAGAACGTCCACGTCAACCAGCAATACGACATTGAGGATAACTCTTTCGCCCTCCTGACCTTTTCGCGAGGCACGGTTCTGGCGCTCGACATCAGCTACACTGTGCCGGAATCGTATCCCTTTGGACGCGACCTCTACCTGGCATTGCGAGGCGTCACGGGAGTGCTTTCCTGGAGCCCGTCCTTCGAGGGCGTCAAGGAACGGATGTTTGTGTGCAGTGACAGCGGCGAGTACTCCCAGGCATCTCACCAGCACCTTGATTTCGACCTTCCCCAGCAGCCTGGCTACGCGGGCACGATGGGTCACCATTACATCACCGGCCTCGTGGAGTCAATTCGCTGCGGCAACCCACCCGCCATTACCGGGCAGGATGGCCTGAAAGCGCTTGAAGTGGTCGAAGCCATCTATCAATCTGCCGAAAGCGGGCGGAGCGTAAGGCTGTAAGCAATGACCATGGCACGGGGAGTATAGATAAATTCAAGTTTTGCATCGGACTTTGAAATGGCTTCCAGGCTTTTGACTCGCAGGGAATCACTGATCCAGTTGGGGGCAGCGTCCTTGCTTGCCCTGAATGCGTATTCGCAAACCCAGCTTTCGACGCAGGGAGATTTTCTCAATTGGTCGAATGAGGAGGAGCGCTACTGGTTCTTCAGCCCTCTGGATGGTCTGGAACGTTTCCGCCGCCTCGCGTCCGCGCATCATGACGCCTGTGAAATGCAGGAGATCGCGCGTTCAGCCAAAGACCTTCCCGTCTACGCCCTGCGTGTTGGCAATGGCAAGCTGCACGTCGTGATACTTTCCGGCATGCACGGCTGCGAGCCAAGCGGACCGCGCGGGTTACTCGCCTACCTCGACGCCTTGCTGAATGGCTCTACTCCCTTCGGCGTATCGGTAAACAGGGAAAGAATACTGAAGGCCATTACCCTGCACGTAATTCCCCTTCTCAATCCCGGCGGCACCCTGCGCTTTTCTCAACACTTCCCCGACTCCTGGCATGGCACCTGGATCCCTGAATGGACGGAACCCAACAAGACGAGGTTTTTCGCCGAAGGCAACGAACCCATGCACTTCTTTTACGGCACCTACGTAAAGAAGGCTCCAATGCGCTTTACGCCGGAACAGATTGCTCAATGGGAAGCCACGGGACGGACGCTCGGTTCAAGCCTCACGGACCAGGGACTCGACATGTGGTTCGACTGGGACGATACGCGTGGAGCCGAAACCCGTGCCACCAAGAATCTCCTCGAATCAGTACGACCTTGTTGCGTTGTCGACTTTCATAATTTCATGTACCCAACGGAAGTCTTTGCGCCGACGGTCTATTCCCACGGAGACTGTGCAGAGGAGGAGCGGGCGCTAGCCCTGGACTTACAGGAAGCCTGGCGAGCGCGTAAACTGCTCTTTCATGATCGTGCGCCCCGCCCTTATGCAAAGCCGGCGGAAAAGTACTATGAGGATTATTGGCTGCATCAGCAGGGAGCGCGAACGCTGATTGTGGAGGTTAATGGAGGAATGCTGGCAACCGAGGGGGCGGAATACGAGCCCATGCCCGGAGCCCGGGCGCTGACCCGGCGCGAGTCGCTGGAGACTGTGGTGGCAGCAGTTGATGCGCTGGCAAAGGAGATTGCTTCAAAAGACGGTAGCTAAACGGAACCGAAAGGACCGGCGGAAAGGCAGGGATTCGAACCCTGGGTATAGCTTTTGACCGTACAACGGTTTAGCAATTCCGCCGTCTAGGTCATTGATTTGAAATTCCGGCAAGAACCCCTGCCCTTGAGTTGGTATTGTGCAGTCGTGTCCTTTTGGGCACAGCCATGGAGGCGAAGCAAGTCAATTCAGAGTGGAAACTTCGCCTCCAGCTATAATCTGGGCTCCCGTGATGATTCGAGCTGAGTGCATCGCCCGACGGCGAATCTATTGTGCAACTCCCAACCTTAGAGCTGTGCCTCGGTCGGGGAGTTTGATCCACACCACGCGCGCGTCCCCATCGTAAACCCATCCCGCGGGGGCACCGGATAAGATTTGCACCGATTTTTGTTCGCCGAGTTCCTCCGCCCCGGCCGTAACTCGTCCTGGTTTCGCTTGCTGGCCGTGGATCTTGACAACCAGCGATCGTCCGGGCGGCGTAAAGGCGCCTTCCCGCGCGGAAATCTCCATGTAAACACCTTGAGCTTTTTGGACCACGGTTAAACGTTGAAGCAGAGAGATTCCATGCTGGTAGTCGAAGCTGATTCCGTCATCCTCGTAGTATTGGCGAGACGAAGTTCCATCGGGGTAGACATCAAACGTTAATGGATCAATGGGAGATTGATCCGTGAACTGCACATCCTGCTGACTCGGAACGATGGCGCCGCCGCGAACAAAGAGGGGAATGCGTTCCATCGGAGCGGCCGCTTCGATCCGTGTGGGACCTGTATAGCGGCGGTCTGTCCAGAAATCATACCAAACACCGCGCGGCAAGTAGACCGATCGTGTCGTATCGTCGTCCTTGGTGACCGGAGCCACCAACAGGTCATCTCCGAAGAAATACTCATCGTTCTGATCGACGGCCGACGCATCGTCGGGATACTCAAGCATGAGCGGCCGCATGATCGGGAGCCCCGTCGTCGCGGCCTCCCAAAAAGCGGTGTAGATATAGGGGAGAAGGTGGTAGCGCAGCTTGATGGAACTCCGGTTGATCTCTTCCAGGCGGTTTCCAAATGCCCAAGGTTCGAGATTGCCGGGGCCGGCGGAATGCGTCCAGCAGAACGGTGTCAGGGCTCCGGACTGCAACCAGCGGGCGTAAAGCTCGGGGCTGGGGATGGGAAAGATGCCGCCGATATCGGCTCCGGAAAACTGAAAGCCGGAAAGTCCCATGTTGTTGAGCATCGGCATGCTGAGACGCAGATGGTCCCAAGTGCCCCAGTTATCACCGCTCCACTCTGCGGCGTAGCGTTGGCCTCCCGCATAGGTAGCGCGCGTGATGATCAATGGCCTCTCATGGGGATGCACGCGCAGCATGCCGTCACGGGTGGCCAAGGTCTCGAGCATTCCGTACACGTTGTGGATCTCGGCGTGGGGCCGGGGCCCATGATCAGTTGCATGTATGAGGTCAAGGTCAAGGGTTCGGGGCAGCCCTTGATCATTAAGAATGGTGGGCTCATTCATATCGGTCAGGAACCCGGAAATCCCCTGCTGCATCTGTTCCTCGAAAAGCGAACCCCACCACTCGCGCACCTTGGGCGAGGCGTAGTCAGGAAAAGCGCTGGCGCCTGGCCAGCCTCGGCCGGTGAAGATCGTCCCGTCAGGCTTCTTCAAGAAATAACCCCTCTCGGCTCCCTGCTGGTACACCGGGAAATTGGGATCAACCTTTACGTAGGGATCAACGATCGCGATGAAATGGAACCCCTGCCGGCGTAGATCCGTCATCATGGTTTTGGGGTCGGGGAAACGGGACTTGTCCCAGGTAAAAATCCGGAACCCATCCATGTAATCGATATCCAGAAAGATGGCGTCGCAGGGGATCCCGCGATGGCGGAAGTTCTGCGCGATGAAGCGCACCGTGCTCTCCGGAATGTAGCTGTAGCGGCTCTGGATATACCCGATAGACCAGCGGGGCGGCAGAGGAGAACGGCCCACCAACTCCGTAAAGCGGGCAACGACTGCCTTGGGAGTGGGGCCGGCAAAGAAGTAATAGTTCAGCTCTCCTCCCTCGGCGCCAAAGGAGTAGAGGTCACGGTCCTGTGCGCCCATGTCGAAAGACGAACGATAGGTGTTATCGAAGAAGAGGCCGTAGGCGCGCCCTTGCCGCAATCCAATGAAAAAGGGGACCGACTGGTAAAGAGGATCCGAGGAGGCATCAAAACCGGCAGGGTCCTGGTTCCACATCACATAGGAGCGGCCGCGCTTGTCGAGGGGGGTACTCTTCTCCCCCAGGCCATAGTAATGTTCGTCCTCCGGCATCCATTTCCAGCAACGGACATGCGGGCCTTCCCAACTCATTCCCCGGCTGTCCGCATCTTTGGAGATTAGATTCCCCTTCCGGTCGTAGAAAGCCAGGCGGAAAGGTGAAAGGTGAGCGCGCACCTCCAGTTCAGGCGTCCGGATGATGCGCGTTTCCCGGTCACCAGTGAATTCGATCGGGACGCTGGGCCAATCCGTTTTGACCACAGCATAGGAGTCGTCACTCGGCGGCTTGGTTCCAGGAAACATCCGCACGCGGACCAGATCGGGAGCCAGAACCGTTACGATCACCGTGGACTGGTGGTTGCTGAAGATCACCTGGTTAGCCTTGGGCTCCGAACTTGTCATGTTGCCCACGCTCTGCCAATCCGCGAAACTTACCAGTGCAAAGAGAAGTATTAGTAGCGACGATTGAAATGCGCGCAACAGAATCCTCATGAAATCCGTCCTCCAGTGCTCAAGATTGCTGCAGGTGGTTCTGCCCCGACAAATCGATCATTTGCTGGGCAAGGTTTGCGTGACCACGACAGGGTGGTAGAGATTCATGTTGTTGGTGACATCGCTTTCCTGAAGGGAGTTGCACGCGTACGTAAAGAAGATCTGACCAACAGTCTCCAATTCAGTGTGTTCCTTCGCGGCGTAACAGAAGACATTGGGGGTGTAATTCGCATTTGATGACTGCATCTCGGGGTAGGAGTAGAGGTTCTCCGATTGCCCCCAGGGGCCGGTCATCGAGGCCGCGAGGCTGTAATAAGCCGAGTTGCTCAATCCGACCGGATAAACGGCGATCCACTGATTCGTCGAAGGGTGGTAGCGAACCGTCATCTCCGTGGCCCCTGGGCTGATGACTGCTGCAAGGTCAGTAGGCAGGGAAGTTTGGGCGCCTGGCCAGTTTCCCCACGTTGAGTCTGACTTAAGGTACTCCCAGTTGCTATTGCCAGGCCGGGCAGAGCTATTAAGCTGGCTGAGCGGTAGCCGAAGCAGTGCCATGTACTCCGTGGCCGGGGTACTTGATCCAATCAGTGTGAAGAAGTAGGCGTAGGTGGCGCCCAAGGGATTGGATGGATCCGGGTTTGCGTTGGGTCCTTCGGCGACCACTGTCGATACTCCCGGGACCGCTGCTGCACCTGTATTGAGGACCTGGTACGTTATCGACCACTGGTTGGGTGGCGAGGTGTAATTGTTAATCGACGCCAGTTGAACGCCGCTATACGCGAATCCGAAAGCTCCCCCGGTTCCGGTGGCATGCATTTGCATAAGGGCCAGAAATAGCGTTCCGTTATAAACAAAGCCATCCATCGGCCAGTACCAGTCACTCGTTCCCGTGGAAAAGACAGGTCCGGCGGACGCCGTGTCCATGCCACTCCAGTAGTACTGCCACGCGCAGCTCTGCTGGGAGCAAGTAGAAATAGCGATGGAGTTGTGCAGGGAGCCCGTCGATTGTGTGCGCGATGTGGCGGTGGCGGCGCCGATAAAAGTGTCGCCAAAGATCCACAGACTCTGAGTTGCTCCGAGGGGAACCGAATAAGCGCCATCGGCGCCCAGCCATCCTTGTTGGTAAGGGAAGTACGTGATTCCCTGAGCAGGCGTTGGCGAACTCGGAGCTTGAGATCCCCCGCCGCAGGAAACGAGCGTCGAAAGCATCAGCAGGCAAACTGCTGCCAACACTGTGTATGCGGGTAATCCCCCTTTGCCAACCGCCGTCTCCACCCCGAACGATGCGTGGCGCAAGGATCTGCTGGTTCTCCGGGCTGTAAGCACGGTTTGAGCCTGTCCCTTGCCATGATTACGCCGCTGAGCACAACGGTTATGCGGAAGACCAGGAGTTCCCGTCATCCTTACCTCTCATCATTGCCTTAACGTGCTCATGCGAGTATCTTTTGTCAAGCGATAATTGCAATCGGCACTTGGAGGGGCACATCAACTTTGCGAATCGCACCCCGGCCTGGCTAACTTAGCAAAGCACCAGCGGGTAATCGCACCCGGATTCGAAAACAGAAGGAGAGGTCAATGAAAAGATTGGTATTGGTCATCTGGATGAGCGTTCTAGGCATCTCGGCGCAGGCGCAGCAGCTCTCACCTGAGGTCAGGTGGGGGGTTGAAACCGCCTCCAATTACAGCATCCGCCCCGATATCGTTTACAAAAGAGCGAACCAGTACGAGTGCAAGCTTGACGTCATCTCAGCGAACGACAAATCTCACCCCCGTCCCACCCTGATCTACATTCATGGCGGAGGCTGGGTTTTCGGCATGAAGGAGGGTGCGGACCTTTGGCTGCTTCCTTACCTTGCCCAGGGGATGAATGTAGTCAACGTGGAGTATCGAATGGCATCAGTATCATTGGCTCCTGCGGCGGTGGAAGATTGCCGATGCGCCCTCCGTTGGGTATATCAAAATGCCAAAGACTACGGGATCGACGTGAACCGTTTGGTTTTGAACGGACATTCCGCGGGCGGCCACTTGAGCCTGATTACCGGCATGCTGACCCCGGAGGCAGGGTTCGACAATGAATGCCCCGGGACGGAGAACCTCCGGGTGGCAGCCATTGTTAATTTCTTCGGAGTTACCGATGTCGCGGACCTGCTGGCAGGTCCGAATCTCAAAACTTATGCCGTCATGTGGTTTGGCAGCCTGCGAGACCGATTCGACTTAGCAAAGCAATTGTCGCCTCTAACGTACGTGCGCCCCGGGCTGCCCGCGATTTTCACTGCGCACGGGGATGCCGACGACGTGGTCCCTTATCAACACGCTGTCAGGTTGCACAAGGCGCTGGACGCGGCCGGCGTGGGGAACCAGCTTTACACGGTCAAGGGCGGAAAACACGGGGGGTGGAGTGCGGATGAGAACCTGAAGGTGCAGGAGGCCATTTTCAGTTTCCTCAAGCAGCACGGTGTTATTTCGGAGTGACACGTTGGGGAAGAGTCAGGCAGTTCCGTCCGCCAAGCTGACGAGCTATTAAGGACGTCGCCAGGCTACTGCGGCGCCGAATAAGGCCGCTCGATCGAACAGCGTGGAAACTCGTAGGCTGGCCCCGGTTCCTTGCAACTCGTTTTCAGCGGAGGACAGGAAAAGGTCCGCGCTTTGGGCGATGGCTCCACCCAGGACGATAATGTCAGGCCGGAACTCCCTGGCGAGAGGCAGGAGAACCAGCCCGAGAGTTTTTCCCAGGTCTCTCCAAACGGACATTGCGATGTCGTTGGTGCGGGCTCTTGCGGCCAGATCTCGCACCTCACATTGTTCTCCGGTCAACGCCCGATAGCTGCGCTGAATGGCTCGCGTCGAGATCGCATCCTCGGTGATGCCGTCGCCCCATGGCAGGCAGTAAACGTAACCGTCTGCAGGAACGCCCGGGCCCGAGGTTACAATTCTCCCATTCACCGCAAATGCTGACCCCACACCGGTGCCCAATGTCAGCCCCATGACCCTCGCCATACCTACGGCAGCACCGCAATAGACTTCTCCAAGCAATGCGGCCTGCGCGTCGTTTACGAATCGTACGGCATCAGGACGCACAGACGGGAAGCGGCGCGACATCTCCTGGCGGAGGTTCACCCCATAGAGATTGTCGTACTTGGCCAAATTCCGAATATAGCTGATGCCCTCCTGGTAGTCGAAAGGTCCTGGCATCGCCATGCCAATGCCGAGAAGGCCTGGGGTGGGGGGGGTACCAAGAACACCTTTGCCGATGGCTGCCAGACCTTGTAGCACATCGTCGCTGGAAGCCTGGCTATCGATGGAGCCAGAGGCGATGCCCAGCAACTCGAGGCTTTTGGCCCCAATCAGGGCCGCCGTCGCGTGGCTTCCCCCGACGTCAAAAGACAACAGAAATTGGCTCGTTTGACTCATGTGAGGATGGCATTCACGTGCTCCTCCGTCCGGAACACAATCTGATTCTCTTCCACTCGCGGCCTTAGAGGTATTGGAGGGTCCCGACTATGATTGACAAAAGTACCGGATTTAGCTAACTATGTCAACGCTTTCGCATAGGCCCGGGCGATTTCGCGGAAACAACGATGGGAGGAAAAAACACATGAAGTACCCAACGAGAGGGGGTGATGATGCGCGCCGAGCTGGTGAAATTAGCCGGCGGAACTTTTTGAAGGTGGGCGCCGCAGGCGTCGCCATGCCATGGGCCGCCCCGCCCACAGAGGACACGGGCGCCAGCCACGAATCACCGGGTATCCCTTCGCCCGCGGACTTGGCCAGCAATCGCATCACCTACAACTTTCGCGACCTCATCTGCACGCCCGCAGCTCAAAACGAGTGGGGCTACGCAAAAGCCTCCAAGTCAGTTTCGGGAATAACGGGCATTTCCTTTCCGCCCTTTGCCTGTTGCGGCATCGCCGAGATTCCTTGGAGTCCCGGATTCCTTTTGACTTGCGAGCTATTTCTGAATGGGCGAATCCTGATCTCCTATCCTCCGCCTGCTGACCAGGTCACCTACACCTGGTACCCGCATCAAGTGGTGCGCGAGGCTCGCGTTGAGGGTCTTCACTTCACCACGCAGACCTTTATGCCCTCGAAGCAACGTATAGTTGCGGAGTCCATTGTGGTGGAGAACCGGAGTGGTGAACACCGTAGGTTCACAATTAGTTTCGACCTGCGGGCAGGTGTCGCCGCCAGGCCAGGCAAGCCCTGGGTTAATAGTAGCCCCGCTGAAGGTGACAACCTGATTCATTGGGACGCGGAGCGCGGCTGCCTGGTATTTGAGGCACAGCACAGCAAGGCAGTTTCTGTTCAGGGTGTGATGCCGCGTACCGACCATTTTGAACGTGACCGAATGCTGGTTTACGAGGTTTCGCTGAACCCCGGTGAAGCCCGTACGTTTCATTACGTCAACGTGCTGGCGGAAGACCACGCCACCGCAACCGCTGCCTACGATCGAGCCCAGGCGAGTTTCGACGGGATGCGCAAGGAAAACGAGGAAACATTTCGCGGCTTGATACGCTCAGCCTTCACTCCCGGAAATTCCGAATTCTCGGGCCACCTTCCGCAACTGGTAACGGACAACGAAGCCTTGTGGCGCTTATACTACGCCGGGTTCACCAACCTTCTTACCGGGCGCCGAACTTCGCCGGACTCTGCCTATGGGCCGACCTACCTTACCCTGGGCGGGCGCGTGCTGCCTACACTCAGTTTTCCGTGGGACACTTCCCTCACCTCTCTCAGCCTTGCCATGCTCGATCCCCTTCCCTTGCGGAAGTTGGTGGAAACCTGGTTTGTTCAGGAGATGCATCAGCACCTGGCAACGGATTACATCAGCGGCCAGGGTGTGGGGCCGTGGTACGCGGTGAATGATTCCGCCATCCTGCGCTGCGCCGACTCCTACTTGCGCGTGACCGGAGATTTTGCCTGGCTGGATAAGACCATTGACGGAAAGCCAGTGATCGAACGCCTGGTGGCCCACGCCCAGTATTGGAAGCAACTCGATTCGCACGGGCAGGGGCTGGGTGATTATGGGAAACTCGAAAATCTGTTGGAGGTTGTGAGCACTTACCTTCATGGTGTGGCCGGCATGAACGCCGGCAACGTGTACGGGATGCGCTTCGTGGCGTCGCTGCTCGACCGGCGCGGCGATGCCTCCCGCGCGGCGCAACTGCGGTCGGAGGCCAAGGAATTGGCGGTGCGCATCAACCAGCGGCTTTACGTTCCCGGTAAAGGCTGGTGGAAATGCGAACAGCCGGACGGCAGCTTTTTCGAGGTGCGCCATTGCTATGACCTGCTGACCATTCTCGATGACATGTTGGAAGACTTGAGCGACCAGCAGAAACGCGAAATGAGTGAATTCTTCTGGACGCAACTGCACTCGCGTTTATGGATGCGCGCACTGTCGCCGGACGATGCGGACGCGACATGGAATATTCGGCCCGATCATAGCTGGTTGGGCGCCTATACGGCATGGCCTTCCATGACAGCGAAGGGGCTTTACAAAATTGATCCTTCCGCCAAGGTCGCGGAGTGGGTGAAGGGCTTGGCCAAATCCGCGAACCAGGGGCCCTTCGGGCAGGCCCACATCGTGGAAAGCGTTTTCCCCCCGGTCGGCGGCGGGGCCTTTAAATCCCCCGAGGACCCTCCCTATTTTACCGATTGGGCTTGCTTATCAGGCGGCAGTTTCGTGGACCTGGTCGTGGAGGCAATCTTCGGTGCGGAATTCACTCTCTTCGACGGAATCCACGCGCGGACGCGTTTGCAGGATTTCGACGCGAATGCCAAACTGCTCAACGTCCCCTATCAGGGGAAGAACTTCACGATCACGCGTGAGGGCCTAATGTGAGGCCATTTATTGCCGCATTGGGTTTAACTGGCCAAGTGGCGGCATAAAGCCGTGTCTACAGCAAAATGACCCACCTCACGGATGGCTGACTGATGACTAGACATTCCACATACGACAAGTACCCCACCTGCCCGATTAGTTCTTCGTCTTTGGAATGCTCAGTGGGCTGGGAGAGCGTCCGGGACCGCCTGAAAAGCCTTGGGCCGAGGGTGTTGTGTGTCGAGTGCTATCCCGGCATTTATGTCGAGGAAATAGAGCTCGCCCTCGCCCCCGCCTTGCGACCGGCCAGGATCTTCCATGCCAGTGCAGTCATGAAGCCTGCCTCGGAGCTGGAGCCGATGGTGTCCTCGTTCCTGACGGACGATCCCGTATTCGGTCGCATGAATGGCCTCCGGATCGGAGATTTTATGGATCCGGGGAAACTCGCCCTTGCCCGGAGCCAAATCCGTCAGGCGCAGGGCACCGTTCTGGTGATCGGCACCGGCGCGGCCCTTCTGGCTCCGGAAGCTGACGTTCTGGTTTACGCCGATCTGGCCCGTTGGGAAATTCAGCAGCGGCAGCGGAGGAACGAGATCTCCAACCTGGGTGCCGACAACCTGAGCGAACGCGCTTCGCTCAAGTATAAGCGTGCGTTCTTTATCGACTGGCGAGCCGCCGACCGGCTGAAGAAGGACGTTTTCCCACAAATCGATTTTCTGCTCGACACCCATGAAAGTAATAATCCCAAGCTGGTTGCCGGAAAAACGATCCGCGAGGCCCTCCGAGCGGTGGTCAATCGTCCCTTTCGCGTCGTGCCGTTCTTCGATCCCGGCCCTTGGGGAGGCGAATGGATGCGCGAAGTATGCGACCTTCCCCTCGACGCTCCCAACTACGCATGG
>CAYTMD010000096.1:0-16071 GCA_964438685.1 uncultured Acidobacteriota bacterium | reverse complement strand
CGATGATTTGGGATGTGCGGAGAGGACAAGCCCACAGTCAGGACTTCGCTGACTGCTACCCTCTCCCCCAACGGGGCGAGGGAAATGTACCTTTAGTTTCGATGTCGAATTCATGATGGCTAAGCGCGGCCCCACGTGGTCCACTGGGAACGTCTGCTAATTTGGACAGCAGTGACGATCTTTCGCCCGCTACGCGGGCTTGGATGGTCGCAAATCTAAAATTGCCGCCCCGCCCCGGCAAAGGTATAATCCCCCCATCTTTGAGGAGGAGTTTTCTTATGCCTAAGGAATCTGAAATCAACCGCCGGGATTTTATCAAGACCACAGCAAAGACCGGGGCCGGGCTGGCAGCTTTCGGTGGGATCAGCTTTTTCCCCAAGCCGGAGCGAATTTTCGGGGCCAACGACCGCGTGCGCATTGCCATTGTGGGCATCCACGGGCAGGGCAAGACGCACGTAAGAGAGTATTCCCAAATGCCCAATGTTGAAATCGCCGCTCTGTGCGATGTGGATGAAAACGTCCTCAGCGAACGCCTGGCTGATTTCAGGAAGATGGGGATAAAAGAACCCAAGACCTTTATCGACCTCCGCAAGCTCCTGGAAGACAAATCCATTGATGCCATCTCCATTGCCACGCCCAATTACTGGCACTCCCTGCAAGCCATCTGGGGTTGCCAGGCCGGCAAGGATGTTTACTGCGAAAAGCCCATGTGCCACAACATGTGGGAAGGCCAGCAATTGCTGCGCGCGGTGGAGAAATATGACCGTATTGTGCAGCACGGCACCAACAGCCGTTCCGGCAAGGCGGTTATTGAGGCTATACAAAAGATGCGTGAGGGCATGATTGGCGACGTCTACATGGCCCGCGGCCTCTGCTACAAGTGGCGCAAATCAATTGGCCATGCCCCGGAAGAAGCCATACCCGCGGGTTTCCACTATGACCTGTGGACCGGCCCGGCACAGATGAAGCCTTTCACCAAGAATCGCTACCACTACAATTGGCATTGGGTTTGGGACACCGGCAATGGCGACTTCGGCAACCAGGGAATCCATGAACTCGACGTGGCGCGCTGGGGTTTGGGCGTGACGTACCCCACCAGAGTTGCCGCCATCGGGGCGCACGTGATGTTCGACGATGACCAGACTACTCCCAACGTTCTGAACGTCGCGTATGAATTTGACATGCCAGGCGGGAAAAAGCGGTTGTTGGAATTTGAAGTCCGCCATTGGATCTCTAACCACGAAGCCGAAATCGGCTCGCGCGCTTTCGGTGGGGGTGACGTCCCGGCAGCGCTCGGCAACGCCGCCGCCAAGAAGGCGCCGGAGGGTTCCATCGGCAATATCTTCTATGGCTCCGACGGATACCTGGCCATCAATGGCTACGACAGTTACAAGAGCTGGCAGCACGAGGAGCAGGAACCAGGACCGCACTCGACCGCTGGCGGCAACAATTGGGCCAACTTCATTGACTGCGTGCGCAGCCGCAAGAAGGAAAACCTGAACGCCCCCATCGCCGAGGGCCTGATCTCCTGCACGCTGCTGCACCTGGGCAACGCTTCGTATCGGGTGGGCCGCGCCCTGCAGTTTGATCCGGAAAAGAGAGAGGTTATCGGCGACGAAGAGGCTTCCCGCCTGCTCCGCGACGGCGACCGCGGCTACCGCGAGCCCTTCGTGATTCCGGAAGAGGTGTAATTGCGCAGGGCGGTCAAGCCGCAACCAGAAACGTGCCATGGCCGTCCCGGCCATGCTCGGGCACGGGCGGGACGCCCGTGGCACGAAACTGTAGGGACCAGCAGCGCTGGTCCGAGGCCGAACGCCGTTCGGCCCTACATTGAGTTGCGGGCAAAGCCCGCGTTGGAGTGATCAGGAGATTCATTCCTTCTCGCGGAGCTCGATGACAGCAGCGCGCCACTCGGAATCGAGATGAACTGGCAATCCGGCGAGGGAAAGAGCTTCCCCGCTCGCGTCGGCTGCGTTCTTTTCATCCATCAAAACGTGATAAGTCCGCAAGGGGTCAAGCCCGTGGAGCTTGAAAACCCTGGTGGCTGCACTATTCTTCAGGCGGTAGGCGAATACAAGGCTGTTTTTCCTGTCGGGCGAGACATACTGCAGAGCCGACCAGTCTCTCGGGTCATCGTTGCTGGGTTCTACGGTTAAGTGATAGACGTCCGCACCCATAATCACCTGACGAACGCGTTTATAGAGCGCAACGTTGGCCGTGGCGTTCTTGACCAGATCGGCATTCCAGGTGAAAACCCGGCTGGATATTCCGAATTGGCCGTTCATCGGAACCCGGAACATAAAATCCCACCAACCGGAGGGGTTGGAGAGTGAGACCGTCCCATTCTGCTGATCGCCAACCATCCAGTGATTGCAAACCTCCGGAATGAACTCAACCGTACAGCCATAGCCCAGTTGCACCGATCGCAAGGGTTGAACCTCATCTGACAACCAAGTGGTGTGGGTGTGGGCCATAATTCCCAGATCAAACCTGGCCCCGCCACTCGAGCAATTTTCGATGACGAGCTGGGGATAGGCGGCGCGCAAATCATCCAGCCAGCGGTAGTAGTTTACGAGGTGATCGTATAGCACGTGTCCCCGGCGCTCGGCCAGTTGATGTGGGTCAAAACGGTCCCCGATGTCGATGTTGTAATCGATCTTCAACCACTCGATTCCGTAATCCCTTACCAGCCCGTCGATGACGGACCGCGCCCATTGCCTGACTTCGGGTTTCGCAAAATTGAGATGATAGCGGTTGGAAACCAGCAAAGGTCTGCCTTCATAAGTCAGGCACCAATCGGGGTGCGCTCGAAACATCGCCGAATCGACACCCAGGTTTTCGATTTCCACCCAAATGCCGAACTTCATGCCCTTGCTATGCACATACTGGGAAAGTTCCTGAATACCATGGGGATATTCTTCCGGGTTGTAAGTCCAGTCGCCCAGTTCGCGGCTCCAGCTTTTGCTGCTGAACCACCCGGCATCAAGCACAAATACGTCAGCACCCAGCCGGGCGGCCACATCGGCACACCGTTTCATGTCCTCAACCAGCATGTTGCCAGGGAACGGATACCAGGAATTGAACTGCACAAGCAGTGGGTCATTGGTCTTTGTGCGGGGCACCACATAGCGGCGCTGGTAGCGATGAAGTTGATTGGCTCCATCGTCGAGGCTCCCGGCGGTGGCGGTAAAAGCCACCGGCGGAAGAGCGAAAGCTTCGCCCGGCGCCAATTCCAGGGGCCCCCCGAAATCAGGACGCATTCCCAGAGATGCTTGCAAATTCTCCTCTTTCAAGCCGGGACCCTTCGGCCGCCGTGTGAACTTCATTTCCCAATTGCCGGAGTAGGCAAGTTGGGCCAAGAATCGTGTTTCAAGATTCTTGCTGTACAGGCAAAACCAGGGTGAATAGCCGTTGGTTGAGCGTCCCCAAGTGGCGGTAAAGGACCTTTCCCCTGCCCCAAGTTCTTCCGTCGCCAATTGCCGTTCGTGACTCCTCCCGCCCCAGAGGTAGCTGAGATCATACTGGCCGGCAGGCAACGCGAATGCCAGCGAGGGCAACGATTCGATCCCCACGCGCCTCCCGCCCTTGTTCAGAACTGTTATTTGCCGCGTGAAGACACCTGTCTCACCCCACGTGAAATACTGAACGGCAATCTGCAGAGGTAGCCGTCGATGTCGGTATGTCAGTTGAAGCCCATCCACTTCACCTGAAGGGTGTAGTTCCTCTTGGGAAATAAGCTCCAAGTCTTCCGGAGAAATACTCTCCCCTTCCACCGTTCCGGCAATATCGAATCGCAGATCGTGTTGCGCGTGGGCAGCATGTTTCGGAGTTGAATCATCCCAGTCCGGCTGGCCCCCAGGACCAAAATACGCCAGGTAGATTTTCCCATCGGCTTGGCCCAGGCGATACTCTATGCCGCCGGTTTCCAGAATCCACCCGTTATGAGAGTCGGATCGAATGGTGGCCTTAAGATCCGTGGCAACCGTCACATACGCGGCACTCATGAGCACGAGGGGAAGAATCCATTTCATTGTTTTCATTTCAAGCTCCGACAGGCAAGTTAAGTGCAGTCCGGGCAAGAAGGCAGAGCACACGGCGGCTGGCAGTAGAACCAAGGTGAGAGGGAGATTCCGGTCTCGCCATAACCCGTCTCCTCGCCCTCGCGGAATCAGAGTGTTTTCTGCGCGGGCGCCAGCCTCTTACAGCACCTTGACTTCCGGCACCCACTGCCCTAATCTTAGCCCTTCAGGGTCAGACGAAATCTGGTTAAATTCGCATCTAAATCCTAGTTGCCCGGAGGCGCGATGAGTCTCCTTAAGATCGCCAGTGTTTCCCCTGCTATTGTCGAACCCAAGTCCACGGTGCTGGAAGCCGTGGAGGTGATGGCCGAACACGGCGTCGGCGCTGTCGCTGTGGTCGATGGCGGCCGGTTGATCGGCATCTTTACGGAACGCGATGTGATGCTGCGCGTGGTCCTGCGCCATCGCTTTCCCAAAGACACTCTCGTGGGTGAGGTTATGACTTCTCCCGTCGAAACCATCACCGACGAAAGCCCCGAGGAAGATGCGCTGGTCCACATGGTGGAACGCCACGTGCGCCATTTGCCCATCGTCAGCGCGAGCGGCCAGCTTACCGGCATGCTTTCTATCCGCAACCTGCTGGAATATCGCGTGGACGCACTCGCGCGCGAGCTCCATGCCCTCGATCAATATCTCTCCAATGACGGCCCGGGCGGTTGATTTCAGCCGGCCGCGCGGTATGCTCGCAGGATGTCCGCAAGGCCCACCACGCCTTCCAATTTGCGGAAGTTCGCACGATTTACGACGGGTAGAAACGGCAAATCACCCAGCCGTCGCAGCGCCTCTTGCAAATCATGGTCGGGATGAACGTGAGGCAGCGGTACTGGCGAAAGCAGGCTGCGCAAGGATGCTCGCTCCCCCCATTGCTTGGATTGGCGGTGCAACTCCTCCTTGGTGATCCCGTACCATTTCCCGCCTCCATCCTCGACGAATACGAAGCCCTCCGAAGAAGCGTCGGCGCTCACCAGCGCCGAGCTGACGGAGCCTTCGATATTCAGCACCACGCCTTGATACGCGCGCATGGCGTCTTCCACGTGCACGGATACCACTTCGCGCCGCTCCTCCATGGAAGGCAAGTCCATTCCGTCCTGCCGTGAGAGCAGGTCAAACAGCGGTGCTTGCTGATACTGCCGGGATATCAGATATGCAATCGTGTTGGAAATCATCACCGGGAGAATGATCGAGTAGTTGCCGCTCACCTCCAATATCATAAAGACTGAGGTCAGTGGAACGCGGAGGAATCCCGCGAAAAGAGTACCCATGCCCACAAGCGCGTAAGCTCCCACCGAGCCCGTGAGCCAGGGGAAAAAGTGATGTTCGATGCCGCCCACTGCCCCGCCCAGCATGGCGCCGATGAACAGCGTGGGCGCAAACATGCCGCCCGGCGTGCCGCTGACAAAGGAAAGGCTGGTGGAAATAATCTTGAACATCGCCAGTAGCGCCAGGACTTGCCAGGTGAATTGATCGTGCATGGCCTGGTCGATAGAGCCATAGCCGGCGCCCATGACCTGCGGAAACCAAATCCCAATGATCCCGATCAGCAGACCCGCCAGCGCGGGCTGCACGTATTGCGTCCAGCGAGGAAGAGCCTTTAATCGCGGCCGCGCGTATGCCACCAGCTTAACGAAGGCCAACGAGGAGACGCCACCCATTACTCCCAACGCCGCATAAGCCAACAGCTCGGCGGGATGCACAAGGTGATAGACAGGAATTCGAAAGAGCGCCTGGTCACCCAGGAACCAGCGCGTTACGACCACGCTCGAGACCGCCGACAGCACGATCGCGCCCAGGACACCGGCGGTCCAATTGCCAATGACTTCTTCAATAACGAAGATGACGGCCGAGATGGGAGCGTTGAAGGCCGCCGCAAGACCCGCCGCCGCACCCACAGGCGCAATCAGCCGCACTTTCTCGCGGGAAAGCCGCAGCCTGCGCCCCAACGCTGAAGCAATTCCGGCGCCCATCTGCAAGGAAGGGTCTTCTGGTCCCAGCGACTGTCCCGTTCCAATCGCCAACCCGCAGGTGATAAACTTTCCGATGACCGTGTTGAAGGGAATGTACCCGTCGAAGATGTAGACCGCTGCCTTCGTCTGATTCACTCCACTGCCACGAACGCGGGGAAAGAACCGGATCACCAGGTAGGCCACCACCAATCCGCCGATCGTCGGCACCAGCAGGACGCGCGTCCATGGCGAGGTCAGCCCGGAACCGAAGGCCAACAGCTTTGTCCAGTCGATGGCAATCCGGAAGAGGACTACGGACAAGCCTGAAAACAATCCGATGATGACTGCCAGGAGAAGGAAGAGCTGGGTTTCTTTAAGCGTCGTTCCGTCCACAGCCCAACCTAAACGTTTGCGCAGTTTCGCCCAAAGGCCGGGCACCGGGTGCGGGCGTTCGTCGGGAACAACAACTGGCGTGACCGGAGGCAGACTCACCGGCGGGGCCCTCCTTGCTCTTGCGCCATCAGTAGAAGAGCCAAGTCCTCTCCTTGTGGCTCACCGCAGGCGTGCGCGGATGCCAACTCGATCCCAAATACGGCGTCCATGACTTGCGAAAGCAACGCGGAATCCCTGCTGAGATATCGTTCCTTCGCGTGTGGCTGAAGGTCTGTCGTTTCGGCATATAGGGCCTGCAGCGGATCGCTCCCCGCCGCCTTCAAGTCAATTCCCTTTTGCGAGGCGCAGGATTGCAGGCGCGTGAGGGCGGAATCAAAGGCCAGGATGGCGCGCTGGGCCCGTTCCAGGTTGCCTAGCCGGCGATTGAAGGGGTCGAGATTCAGGACAGCTTGGGCGGTGTCTCGCATCACCGCAGCATGCTCCAGGTACGGATCCCGCTCCAAGGCTCGGGTGAGATAGTGGTCCGCCTGGGCATAGTCATGGTTCTTGAAGTAACACTCGCCGGCTCCGGCCAGGGCGGTCACCATGCGGGGATCCTCGGTAAGCGCCAGGCGAAACAGTTTCAAGGCGTCATCGTAGCCAGCAACCTGCAAAAGCAGGGTCCCAACCTTGGTTTGCAACACCGGATCGGGGGGGAGACCGGCCGCCAAGGCAATCAATTCCGCGCGCGCCGAATCGTTCTGCCCGGAGTCGAGTAAGAACTGCACCAGTTCCAGCCTCGCCGCCCTCCGCTTGACGATCGCATTGTCAGCCCATTCGCCATAAATCGCGCCGTGGTAGAACCGCAAGGCGTCGGAGACGGCATGATCGCGGGCCGCCAGCCGTGCCAGTTCCAGATTCACGGTGCCATTACCGGGTTCATGCTCCAACAGATTCAGCAGATAAGTGCGTGCTTCCGTGCCCGTCTTCTCCCGGCTTCCTGTTAAAATCAGCGCCTGCGCCAACCGCAGTTGATGCTGCTCATTATCATGGGAGTAGGACAAGGAGGTTCGAAAGTCGGTCAACGCATCCTGCGGTCGGCCGGCGCGAAGATCCTCTTCGCCACGTGTATACCAGTCCTGCGCGAGCCCGCTTTCAACCTCGTGGTAGACCCTTACAGTGAAGCCCGTGGTCACAAACATGAGGACAAGCAGCGCGAAGATCATCAGCAGAAACGTGTCACGTCGCTGTGGCCATAAGTATCCCTCAGAACTCGTGCAAAATGGGCACCTTACTTGCCCCCACGGATATTTGCGCCCACACTTGGGGCATTGCCGCTCGGGTTCCATCCTATCTCGACCTCATCGATCCAAACCCTGATCCTTCAAGGATAACTCAACTTCTACACCCCGGGATACATTCCAAGAGGTAAGTTTATAGTTTAACCGGGAAATATCACAATGTGAGCTACTTTCGTCAGGGCTTCGGTAACCGGCCCTATATCGTGCTAACCTGAACGCGTATGCACCAGCAACCACCCGCACCCCTGGCCGTGGTAAGGACAATCGGCCATTCCATTCTTCCCATCGAGACTTTTGTGGATATTCTCTGTTCTCACGGCATCAAACTGCTGGCGGACGTGCGTACCGTACCGCGCTCACGCCACAATCCGCAATTCAACCAGGAATCCTTGCCGGACTCCCTGGCCGCAGCTGGAATCAAATACCTCCACATGCCTGGACTGGGCGGATATCGCCATGCACGCCGTGATTCTGTCAATACCGGCTGGAAGAATGACAGCTTTCGCGGCTATGCGGACTACATGCAGACGCCGGAATTCGTGGAGAACGTCGATAGGCTGGTCGAACTCGCGCCACGGCTGCCCCTTGCAATCATGTGCGCGGAGGCCGTGCCCTGGCGTTGCCATCGCTCTCTGATTGCCGACGCCCTCACCGTGCGGGGCGTCCTGGTGGAACACATCTTTAGCGCCCAGAAGCGCTCCCAGCACGCTCTCACCCCTTGGGCACACATTGAGGGGCAACAAATCACTTACCCGCCTGAAACGCTTTCCCTGGGTCTTGAATCCAATAAGTAGAGGGAGAGCTATGGCAAGCAATCGGCCGCGGGTAGTGATTGTGGGAGCCGGTTTTGGAGGCCTGTGGGCAGCGCGTGCCTTCGCGCACACGCATTTCCAGGTGCTTTTGATTGACCGCAACAACTATCACACGTTTCTCCCACTGCTCTATCAGGTTGCTGCCGCGGAAGTGGAACCGGAAGAGATCGTCTATCCTGTCCGCAGCATTTTGCGTCCCTTCGGCAATGTGGACTTTCTCCTGGCCGATGTAAAGGGGATTGACTTTGCCACACGCAGTCTTAAGACTACGGTGGCAGACGTTCCCTACGACTACCTGATCCTCGCCGCAGGAAGCACCACTCATTTTTATGGGGTAGCGGGAGCGGCCGACCACTCCTTTACCTTAAAGTCGCTGGATGACGCCGTCCGCTTGCGGAACCACATCCTCTGCAATTTCGAACGTGCGGCGCGAGATTCCGGCGCGGAACAACGCCGCGCCCGCTTGACCTTCGCCATCGTTGGCGGCGGGCCTACCGGCGTGGAGTACGCGGGCGCGCTGGCGGAACTCCTGCGTGGGCCGCTTCAACGTGATTTCCCCAAGCTTGACTCAAACGCTGCGCACGTGGTGTTGTTGGAAAGCGCAGATCGCCTCTTGCCATCACTTCCCTCCCGTCTCGGGAAATATGCTCTTCACCGGCTGAAGAAGATGGGCGTCGAGGTACGCCTGCAAGCTATCGTGGATCGTGTGGACGCAAGTGAGATTCACCTCCGCAGTGGAGTTTCCATCCCCACCGAAACCACTGTCTGGACAGCCGGCGTCCGCGGTGAACCTGCCATCTCAACATGGGGTTTGACGACGGACCGCAGTGGCCGTGTTGACGTGGACACTACCCTGGAGATCGAGGGACTGACAGGGATCTACGCCATCGGCGACATCGCGCGGTCCATAGAGAACTGCAAGCCGCTACCCATGATCGCGCCCGTCGCTCTGCAACAGGGCAAGCATGCAGCGAAGAACATTCAGCGACGCGAGGCCGGTAAGACTCCGCTTGCGTTCCGCTATCACGACCGCGGCGTCATGGCCACCATCGGCAGAAACGCCGCTGTTACGTCTATCGGAGGCGTGGCGTTTTCAGGCTTCCCGGCGTGGCTCGCATGGCTGGGCGTTCACATCGTCAACCTGATCGGCTTTCGCAACCGCCTTTTTGTTTTGATTAATTGGGCGTGGGACTATTTCTTGTTCGAGCGAATGGTGCGGCTGATTCTGCCGGCGGCTTCGTGTCGCGAACCATTCTTATCGCAATCGCCGCCACGCTCAGATCGCGTCTAGCCCAGAAGGTTGGAAGGCCGCTTTAAGATATCAGCGCTTATACCTGCCGCTGACACCAGTGTTTTCTCTTCGAAACCCCTTTCGGTGAGAGTTCCGATATCCAGCGCATCAGAAGGTAACTGGCTGAAAAGTTGATACTTGTCAATTTTTGTAGTTCGCCTTTTTCCCACGGTTTTGTATTGGCGCTCCCAGAAAAAGGTGGTATGGTTCACCCCGCAGTTTGTTGTAGTAATTTCCAACCGGTCGCAACCACGAGCAGCGCAAATGTACAGCTACTGAATTTGCGAGACGAGGTATTACAAGGAGCCGTCGGGCACTCCCGCCGAAGCCCATTCGACAAATTGCCAAATCCACATAACCAGGTGCTTTCAGTATGAAGGAACAAGGAACGGTAAAGTGGTTCAATGCAGCCAAAGGCTACGGATTCATTCAACGTGAAAGCGGCGAAGATGTTTTCGTACACTTCTCGGCTATCCAGGGCGATGGGTATCGGACTCTCGAAGAGGGCGCCCGAGTGAGCTTTGAAGTGAAAACGGGCCCCAAGGGTTTGCAAGCGGCAAACGTCGAACGTGTGTAGGACCCGCAAGGTGGAACAACGCAACTTGCCAAGTGGGTTGGAGTTTTCGCTCGTCACCATGACCGAGTCATAGGAAACTCGCCCGCCAGCAGGTATAATATTCTCTGATGCCAAGGGCGATGGAGTGGTCCTCCCCGGCCCTCCGTTCTCGGTGTCTGTACTGAACAGGGCGCTCGTACATCCAAATAAGAACGCCGCTGGTCCAGGTCTTGTGCCGGGATTGGCGTCTGAGGATTCTTCATGGCACAAATTAGTGTGGCGTTGCCGCCACCTCCCGCCGTACCCGTCCGCAATCACTTCGCACCCATCAAAGCCGGCTTCATCATAGCGATGCATCTGGGTGTCATTGCCGCTTTCTGGCACACAACCTGGACAGCGATTGGCCTCTGCATACTGTTGCACGCCCTTTTCGGAGGGTTGGGAATCTGCGTTGGTTACCACCGGCTGCTGACTCATCGGTCCTTCAAGTGCCCAAAAGCCGTGGAATATACCCTTGCCCTGCTCGGGACAATGACCCTGGAAGGCGGCCCCATTGACTGGGTTGCGCACCATCGCCAGCACCATCAGTACTCCGACGAAGAAGGCGATCCGCACAGCGCGCGTGATGGCTTCTTTTGGAGCCACGTCCTTTGGATGTTCTGGATCCCCAGTGCAAAGGATTCACAGCAGCTCAACGAACGCTATACGCCAGGCCTGCTCCGCCAGCCTTTTTATCGCTTCCTGGGCCGTTTTTATTTGGAACTCTCCATTCTATTGGGCGTTGTGCTTTACCTGTTGGGCGGTTGGCCTTTTGTGGTGTGGGGCATGTGCGTGCGGTTGGTCGTTACCTACCACAGCACCTGGTTTGTGAACTCTGCCAGCCACACGTTCGGATACCGGAACTTCGACGTCTCCGACCTCTCGACGAATTGCTGGTGGGTAGCTCTTTTGACCTATGGAGAGGGATGGCACAACAATCATCACGCCTTCCCCACCTCGGCGCGCCACGGCCTTCGTCCTTGGGAAGTCGATCTTTCCTATGTGTTCATTCGCACGCTGAAATCTGTAGGCCTGGCTTGGGATGTGCGCACCCCGCCTGCCGAAAAGCTCAAATTCGAATCCCCCCGCGCTGCGTGAGTACAGGTTACAGGGGACAGGTTATAGGTTACAGGGGCAACTTTGCCTCCACGATCTATCCCCTTTCAATGTTTCTGCCAATCCGAATCAACCCCTTTACGTGCAAAATCCTGCACACATGCCGACGTCGCGTTAAACTACCCGGCGTGAAAATCCTGAAGACACATCCTGGGAGCGGCGCGCAGTCGACGCGTCGAACCTTCTTGCAGACGGCCTTGGGACTGGGATTGCCGTCCGTGGTGAGCCCTGCCCGCGGCGCAACCGGAAGGAGCGTTGCAGTGCATAAGCGCAGCATGATCCAGTGGCGGACGCACGAGGTCGCGAAGGTTCCTGAAGGCTATCAGGTTGCCGTGGCCGATGTAAACGGCGACGGTCGCCTGGATGTTCTGGCGCTAAGTTCAGGCAAGAGCATCGTGGAGTGGTACGAGAATCCTACATGGAAGCCCCGGCCCATCACCACCACGACCCACAAGAACATCAGCCTGGCGCCCTTGTTTCACCCTGGATATCCGGCGCGCGGATTGGCGCTGGCCAGCGATTTTGCCCTCGACGATAGCACCTACGGTGGAAGCCTCTGGTGGGCTGAACCCAATGCCGACTGGGACCGTGAATGGACCCTGCGCCCGCTTGGGAAAATTCCAACCTCGCATCGGCTGCGTTGGGCCAACTTGGACGGCACGGGGCGCATGAGCTTGGTGGACGCGCCTCTGTTGGGCTTCGGTGCAGTGGCGCCGGAATACAAGGTCCCTGCCCCGCTGACGTGGTTCGAGATTCCGGAGATTTTTACGCGCGGGCGCAGTTCAACAAAGGAGGATCCTCCGGGTGAGTGGCCTTCCCACCTAATCGACGAATCGTTGACAGTGGTGCATGGGCTGAATGTGCTGGATTGGGATGGCGACGGGCGCGACGAGATTCTGACCGCGAGCTTTGAGGGTGTACACCTGTTCCACTCCGCCGGGCACGGCGCGGACCTCACGTGGACACGCACGCACCTGGGCGAGGGCGATCAGCACTCAGGACCGAAGCGGGGCGCCAGTGAAATCGGAGTTGGCAAGGTGGCCGGTAAGCGATTCCTTGCCACCATCGAACCCTGGCACGGCGACCATGTGGCGGTCTATACCGAAGCTGGGCCGGGAGAGTTGTGGACACGCCACGTGATTGACACCAGCTTTCATGAAGGTCACGCACTGGCGTGCGCCGATCTCGACGGTGACGGCAATGACGAAATCGTTGCGGGTTTCCGCGGACCGGGGACCAGCCTCTACGTTTATTACGCGGCAGACGCGACAGGATTGAATTGGGAAAGACAACTGCTTGACGCGGAAATGGCCGCCTCTGGCGTGGTCATCGCCGACATCAATGGCGACGGCCGCAAAGATGTGGTCGCCATCGGCAGCTCCACTGGAAATGTGAAGTTGTACCAGAATCTTGAAGGGTGAATCCTCGACTAGCCTTACGCTTGACCGCGCGCACCAGTGTAATCTCGCGCCGCGCGATGTCGTCGCGGCGAGTTTGCCCAGCCACTTGTAGCAGTCGCCGCCTCGGCTGGATCTGCGCACGCGTTCGGACGTTGATCCACGCGGATTGTGGACAAGGCATGATACGGGGTGATAAAGAGCGAATCGCCACTTTGCGCTTGTTGAGATTACGACATTTTGTCGATGACTGTGCCCCAAAACTTCCCTCCCGATTTAGGAGGGATGGCGCGCAAGCGACGGCGTGGTTGTAATTGGCGGGGGGTGTTCCGTAGCGCCGACCCTTTTCTCTGTGGATAACATGCCCAAAATCGATTTTTTCACATGTTCCTGACACCTTTCTCCCCGTTGTAGCGGTCTTCCTATCATTGGCATTTTCGGTTGTTCCAATGAACGGTCGCAACGATTTCGGTCATGATGATTCCACGGTGACGCGACCGTGACAACTCCTGGGCAGAGATTTGAAATGTTACGTTTTGGAAAACTCTGGTCGTTTCGATGCTCTGCCCCGCTTCCATGATTACATCCCTTTGGAAATCCTTTGACCTGGGTCCCCTCTCCTCTATCGGCACCAGCTCGTCGAAAATCTCATCGATCTCCTTGCGCGGCAGGTCAGAGTCTAGACGGATTACTTCAGGCGTATAGTGCAATTTCTCTATACCGATCTCGCAGACCTGCCCGTCGGCCGAATATCTTGGCATCATCATAATTCCCGGCCGAACTTCGTAGGCTTCAATCGCCTTATAGTTTGCAAATCTGTCGCGGGCAGGGGTCGCAGAAGATAGCACAATCATAGTGGCAAGCGCGACGTTGATCAGTTTTCCCATATCATTTCTCCAGACGAGCCACGGTAGCCACGGACAGTGCTTTGCTGTCCGTGGGCTTTTCTCTTGCAGGATACCCCAAGGGCAGTCGCACGTAATCAATTTGAATTGGGCAGGCTGCAACAGTTGCATTGTCCAGGGCGAAATTGTTGCAACTCGACCAGCCCCGGAAGAACCCACGGTCAGAACTGCACTGACCGTGGCTACACCGCTTCTCCAGTCCTTTCTTCACAGGATTCCGTCTGAATAGATGTGCTCGCCTCACAGGCCCGGAGGGCCGTAGTATTTCTCATATTAACCAGCCTGAGCATTATTGACCTCATACGTGAGCAGTAGTGGGCTGTCACCGATTCGAATGCAGGGTATAACAAGGTTGCCTCGCGTCTTCACGGTGAGGCAGATGTGACATGAGTTGGAGGCAAAATCAATGAAACCCAATCGAGTTATCAGTGCGGCAATTTTATTCTTACTTCTCGGAACCAGCATTCCAGCCTTGGCAGAAAAAGGGCAGGGGGAAAAGGGCGGAGGCGGTGGGAAAGCGCAGCAGGCACAACCGCAACGTGCCCAGCACCAACAGCAGGCGCAACGGCAGCAACAGCCGCAGCGCCAACAACAGGCACAACGCCGGCAGCAACCCCAGCGGGCACAACAGTCAAGAGGACAAAGGCCGCAGTCGGTTGCTTACGGCCGTAACAACAACGGCAATCACGGGAACCAGGGCAACAACGGCTTCCACGGCAACGGGAACAACGGTTTTCATGGCAACGGCAACAACGGCTTCCATGGAAACGGGAACAACGGTAACCATTATGGCCGTATTTCTGACGCCAATTACGGTTCCCATTTTGGTCATGGCCACTCGTTCCACATGGGATATCCCCGGATGATCGGCGGGTATAACCGCTTTCAATACGGCGGCTATTGGTTCGGTTACAACCACGGATGGCCGATGGGCTGGGACTACAACGACGACGTTTATGTGGAATACGTCGGTGGCCAATACTATATGTACAACCTCCGGCATCCCGGCATTCACATTTCACTCAACCTGTTTTAGACGATCGCCAAGGCCGAAACAGATTCCACCGGCAAAGCCCTGATGAAAGTTGCTGCAGATGTCGTCGCCTTCCTGCGCGATGAGGCCAAGTGATTCCTTCATCGCGCTGGTGCCTTTTTCAGCCTTGAGTTGCCCTCAAGGCTGATTTCAAGAACCGAGTGGCGGAGCAGCAAAAATGGCGGCGTAGCCACGCATTATCCAATTTTGACTGTGGGCGTAACGTGCGGTGGCGGGGTAAACCCGCCGCTACAGGTCCTTGACCGTTAGCTGCCGGCTGTTAATTGTAAACTCCATTCAAGCGAGCTGGATTCAGGTGGACTGGGTAGAGCGGGTGCCACGCTGGCCTCGGGGTAGAGGGCTCCCGTTACCGCGACGGGAAGCGAGGCGCGCTCGGAGTTCGCCACCCACTCTGGCAGGCAGAGTTTCGAGTTGGTCCTGGATCAAAACTGTGCTGTGGGTCTGGTACCACGCGGCAATTTCATCCTCCGACTTGAAATCCGGAATATCCCTCACGGATTTCACATAGACCAACTTCTTGCGGGTGCGGAGGTCGTTACCTCTTGCGGAGGAACCTTTTTTCATTTTCATCCAAGTCGCGGGCCGTAATGGGCCACGCTCGATTATGTCCCAGGTAGCGAAAGATTACCAACAGGCAGGTATCTCCCGGATTGGGTTTGTCCCCAAGCTTCGTAAACTCCACCTCGGCCCCGCTTGAAGACCGGGGCGGAGATCAAGACTTCTTCCACCTCTTCTGACGTGATGGCATGTAGAGCGATAGGGTCAACGCGTTCAAGCGTCCATTCAAGGTCGTCGATTCTCATGGGCAATCACAAACGGCCATCATGCGCGAAGTCGATGAACTCACCGTCCGCAGTTTTTTTCCATAACGGCGGCTTTACGACGCCACCTCTTCCGCCACAAATCCGGGGCACCTATGGCGGGGTAAACCCGCCGCTACAAGCGCCAGAACATCTGGCACACTCCACTTGCATGAGAATTGCGCCACGCTGAAGAGCAGGGTGTATCGTTATCTGCTGGGAAACCTTCTGCCCTGAACAACGTTGTTATGCCTGATCGGACCTAAGTTTGCGTCGAAAGGAATTCCACTTTAACCCGTATCCCACCTTCCCTCCCCTGGTCGATAGGATTCCCGGATTAATTGTGCGAACTCCTCACGAACCGCGCCACCCGGCGAGGAGACTTTCTGGCAGGGATTGATAATTG
>CAYTMD010000095.1:0-16160 GCA_964438685.1 uncultured Acidobacteriota bacterium | reverse complement strand
GGCAACAAAGAAGATTACGTCAGCATGGGGATGGCGGCCGCGTTGAAGCTGCAGCCGGTGATCGCCAACGTTCGAAACATTCTGGCCATCGAATTTCTTTGTGCGTGCCAGGCGTTGGACTTTCTGGCGCCGCTGCGGTCCGGCAAGCTGGCCGAGCAAGCCCGGGCGCTGGTTCGCGAGGTTTCGCCCCACATTGCCAAAGACCGGCCTCTGCACGCTGACATTGCGCGCGTCGCCGGACTGATTTCGGAGGGCGTGCTCGCCAGCCTCGTTGCGCCGGACAAGAGAACGTGACCCGCCATGCCAGCCATTTCCGCCACCATCATCACGCACAATGAAAGCGCCAATGTCGCGCGAGCTATCCGCTCACTCTCCTGCGCCGATGAGATTGTGGTAATCGACTCCAACTCCACCGACGATACCCGCGAAATCGCCGCCAGGTTGGGAGCGCGAGTAGTCACTCACGCCTTTGAAGGTTTTGCCGCCCAAAAGAACTTCTCCAGCGCACAAGCTCGGTACGATTGGGTCCTGAGCCTTGATGCTGATGAAGAGTTGGATGATAGGGCACAAGCCGCGGTTCTGGAATGGAAGCGCTCTGAGCCCGATGCTGCCGGATATCAATTCGCCCGGCGGGCACAATACCTGGGGCGATGGATTCTGCATTCGGGGTGGTATCCTGACTACAAGCTTCGGCTCTTTGATCGCCGCCGCGGCCGCTGGGAGGGTGCTTACGTGCACGAATCAGTGGTGGTCGACGGTCCAGTGGCAACATTGTCCGGAGAAATCTTCCATTACACCTGCAATTCCCTGGAGGAACATCGGCAGCGAATTGAGTTCTATACCGACTTGGCCGCGAAGGAGATGCTTGCACGAGGCGAGGACGTAAGCTTTCTGCGGCGCACGCTGGCCCCACCCTGGGTATTTCTGAATACCTACTTGTTCCGGTTGGGAATGCTCGACGGTATGCAAGGTTACTTGATCGCGAAAATGGCGGCGCGATACGTCCGAAGAAAGTACGCCAAGCTGGACGAATTGAGAAAGAACCCGCGCGCACACTGATGAATTCAATCTCTGCTCTCAGAATCGCTCACATCGACACAGGCTTAAGCCTGCGAGGCGGCCAGCGGCAAATGCTGATGCTGGCGCAGGGACTACGCGAGCGCGGGCACGACCAGGTCATCGTGTGCATTGAAGGCACCCCCTTGGAAGAACAGGCGCGGCGGGAAAGCTTTCGCGTTTTCGCTTTACCCACTCACGACCCGTGGCACGCTTTTGGAATTCAGCTTTGGCGCAATCAGCTGAAAACCTGGGCTCCGCACATTTTGCACGCGCATGACGGCCGCGGGCAAACAGTGGCGTGGCTGGCCTCCCTCGGGTTGCCCGTCCAGCGAGTGGCCAGCCGGCGCGTTACCTTCTTCCCTTCTGACCGCTGGACCTACAAACTCAAATATGCTTACACCTGCCATGCCGTGATCGCGGTTTCGGAAAACATCAAGGAGCTTTCCGTCCAAGCCGGCGTGCCCCGCGAACGGATTTCGGTTATACCGGATGGCATTGAAATCCCCGCGGATTTGCCCGGCCCCGCCGAGAGACTCCGCCTTCGAACATCATGGCAATTCCGTGAGGATGATTTCGTCGTGGGCCTGCTGGGGGCATCAACTGCTGAAAAGGGACAGGACACAGCCCTTGCGGCGATGGCGCTGCTCGCGGAAAGACTTCCCGAGGCACGAATGGTCCTGGCCGGCGATGAGGCCGCAAACACCCCTATCAAATCGCCTGCTGACTCTGATTCCAAGGGCGCGCGAATTCTGCGCCTCGGCGCTATTGAGGGTCTGGCGAACTTCTTCCCGGGGCTCGACCTTTTCATCATGCCTTCGAGGGCCGAAGGTCTGGGCTCCTCGGCGCTGTGGGCGATGTCGTACGGCCTTCCCGTGGTGGCAACACGCGTGGGTGGCCTTCCAGAGATTGTGATAGAAAATGAGACCGGCTGGTTGATTCCGCCCAATTCCGCCGCGGCCTTGGCAGATGCGATCCTGCTGACCTCTCGCGACCGCGCAAAGCTGATTGAATTCGGCACCCGTGGCCGCAAGCGGGCTGAGGGATTTTCTGCTGCTATAATGGTCGGCCGGACTGAGGCTCTCTATCGTAGCCTGGCGAAACACCTTCAGCCATAGCAAGGAATCCCGGCAAGGATCGGGTCAACAGAAAGGTTCTATATCTCGTGGTCATCGTATACGCCATCATTTACGCCATCATTGGGCTATTTGGCCTCGTCTTTGGAAGCTTCCTGAATGTTTGTATTTCCCGATTGCCCCGGGGGGAATCGATTGTTCTGCCCCGCTCGCACTGCCCGAAATGCAATCACGCGATTCGTTGGTACGACAATGTCCCGCTGATCAGCTACGCAGTTCTGCGCGGCCGCTGCCGCGATTGCCATGTTTCGATCTCTCCGCTTTACCCCACGATCGAAGCCTTAACAGCCGTGATCCTGGTTTTGACATTCCACGTTTACGGGCTGGGACCCGAATTCGTAAAATACGCTCTATTCGGCATGATGCTGATAGTACTCATTTTTACGGACCTGCTCGACCGGCGAATTCCCCACGCCATAACGATTTTCGGAATCTGCCTGGGACTGATCTTCAGCTTTTTCATTCCGGCGGATGATCGTCCACTGGTTTGGATCTTCCGGCATTGGGATTTCTATCTTGACGGCACTCCCGCCTCAGTCGTAGGTGCGGTAGCGGGAGCTTTGGCAGGAGGGGGACTGTTCTACGCGGTCGGTGAAGCCTTCTACTACTTCGGGGGCAAAAAGAAGGAGTACCTTGGTTTCGGGGATGTCATGCTGATGACGATGGTGGGAACGTTCCTCGGCGTACCTCTGACCCTGATGACGATCCTCCTGGGTTCGCTCGGAGGATCGGTTTTAGCTCTTGGCTTGGGTGCCGCCAACTCGCGCTTTCGCGGCTACGCCTGGCCTTATGGTACGTTCCTGGGTGTTGCCGCAATTTACGCTGGCCTGTATGGTAGCCGGCTTCTCGACTGGTATTTGCGATATTCGGGAATGGCAGGCTGAAAATGAATCCACACATCAACCCGCAGAATTTGATTCTGCTTTTTGGCGGCGCCGTAGTATTGATCTGCGTCCTGCTGATGGGAGTTTACCTCGTTCAAAAGCTCGTAAGGGGCAATATGCATCCCGACGCCGCCAAGCCGGAGAAGGTGCGCGTTAAGGACGAAGCTGCATTCACGCTGGCGACTGTGAAGGCCGTTATTACCGAGTTGAAGGCCGACCAAACGATCGCTCAGGAGAAGCTTGTCGCAGCGGAACGCCGGGCTGACGCGACCGCCCGGAAGTTTGACCTCCTTGCCCGTGAAATTGATTTCGGTTTAATGATCCTCGATGCTCAAGGCTTTATTACTTCCGCCAATCCCCTCGTAAGCAAATTCCTTGCTGTGGACACGTGGTCGCGCCGACGCTATGGGGAAATTTTCCGTGATATGCCTGAACTTGCAGACCTCATCCAGAAGGGCTTCGAAACCGGAGAGGAAATCCGAAGGAGAACCGTCACGGTCCAAGGTCGGGAGGGAACCACTGGCGAAGTTGAAGTCTCAGTGCTGCCGGTTCGCGACCTTGCTGGAGCGCTGGAGATCGTCGCCTGCATCTTTCGAGAACTGGCGCCACCCCACACCAAAGTGGATGTGCCCGCATAAACTCCGCGGTACTGAACGCCGGCGAGATTACCGATTCAGCCAATTAACGAGGTTTTGGAAGATCCTCAACCCGTCCTGTGAATACTGGGAAGGGAGTGAGGCGCGTTCGGGGTGAGGCATCAGTCCGAGCACGAGGCCGCTCTCATCAGTAACGCCGGCAACGGCCCCGGGCGAACCATTCGGGTTGCTCGGGTAATCCATGGTGGGCTGGCCGTGTTCATCGCCATAGTGGAAAACCGCACGCGGCGCTGACGCCGGGTCGGAGTCACAAAATAATGGACGGCCCTCACCGTGGGCGGAAGGCATCTCCAGCACCTGTCCGGCCAGGCCTTCGGTCCACACGCACTCTACCTTGGAAACAATCATCCGCACTTTACGGTCTTCAAACCGCGCGGATTGATTCTCCAGTAGTGCCATCCCGCGTTGACCCGGATTGCGTCCAGGAAGAATTCCTGCTTCGGTCAGCACCTGGTATCCGTTGCATATTCCCAGCAACGGCTTCTTCGCATCCAGGAATCGCACCAACTGATCGCGTAACCGGGCCACGAGCATGGTGGCAAAGATTCTTCCTGCACCCAAGTGGTCACCATAGGAGAACCCGCCCGGAACCACCGCAGCCTGGTAATCGTCGAGACGGGTTTGGCCGCCAATCAAATCTTTTAAGAGGACGAGTTCAGCTTTGCCATGAGCCAACTCTATCGCGGCAGCAGTCTCCTCGTGGCAATTCGTTCCGGGAGCATACAGAATGGCGGTCGTCGCCTGGGTCATTTCACCACCTCACGAAAAGTTTCACTCCAAGTATCAGCTAGTGTCGCAATCGATTTTTCCCAGATCACTTCCCCGCCGCGCGCGATCGTCAAACGTGGCTCGGCAGTCACGTGGCCAATAAATTGGTGACGAATTCCGGCCAGATGCGCGGGGATTTTGAAATCTGGTGGCACCTCAAGCAAGCATGCCCCGATGAACTCGCCAAAGAGCAATCCGTCGAGCCGTGTAGCCGGGATGCCTTCAACATCCACCCGCGCTCCCAGGCCCGACCCGAAGGCGCCTTCAAACAAACGCAACATCATTCCCCCCTCGGCAATAGCCGACGCGGAAACGTAGCGATGTTGGGCGTGAAGTTCCAGCAAGTAGTCCCACTGAACTTTCATGGAAATGGGATCATAGGCATCAAACAGACTATCCCCGCGCTGCCCGAGGGAATCGGCATAAACCGTGCCGCCGAGAATGCTCGCGTCATAGCGGCCCAACAGTAGCAGGCGATTGCCGGCGCGTTTGAAATCCTTGGTCACCACTTTCTTCACATCACTGACGCGGCCCATCGTGGCAACGGCGAGCGTAGGCGGTACGTCAATTCTCTTCCCTCCCGCCTCCAACGTTCCCGAGCTGGAGTCCTTTCCGGAAATGAAGGGCACGCCGATTTCTACCGACAAGTCGGCGATGGTATCAACCATGGCTACAAGTTCCGACGCCGTATCCGGGCGCACTCGCGGAGTATAGAAGTTGTCGCACAAAACCATTTGACGATAGTCGGCGCCGGCCACCACCGCTTTGGTAATAGCCTCCCAGATCATCAGGCGCGCCATCACCGCGGGATCGATCTCACCATAGAAGGGATTGAAAGCCAGCGTGGTTATTACCCCGTTGGATTTGTTCCGCAGCGGAGCGGAAACGTAGATGTTGGTGGGCATGCGATGGTTCTTGCCGCCGTAGGGTCCCACCGCAGTTCTGCCCTGTACGGTGGAATCGTAACGCGTGCCGGCGGGACTTTGGTCGGCGCAGTGGTAGTGGGATAAAAGGCGACAGACCGCGATTCCCCACTCTTCCCTGGTTTGAGGCGGCATTATTGTCACAGGGACAAGATGTCGTTGCGGCGGCGCAGTGGGGGTGGGATCAATGGGGCACGACTTCCACAGAAAGAACATGTTCAGGTCGACCACCATTTCGCCCTGCCATTTTGCCTGTAAGCGCCCGGTATTGGTGAATTTCCCCAATACGCACGAGGCCACTTCAAAGCGCCGCAAGATGGCCTGTGCCTCCTCGAGTTTTTCTGGTGGGACGGCCATCAGCATTCGTTCCTGTGATTCGGACAGCAGGATTTCCCACGCGGTCAGGCTTTTATCCTTCAGGGGCACTGCGTCGAGGTCGATTTCCACTCCCGTGTCGGCTCCCATTTCGCCCACGGCGCAGGAGATCCCCCCCGCCCCCAGGTCGGTGATGGTGCGGATGCATTCGTTGTCGCGCAGGATGGGGATTGCCGTGGTGAAGCGCCGTTCCGTGATGGGGTGGCCGATCTGGACGGCCGCGGACTCTTTTTCCAGGGTTTCGCCGGTCATGGCGGCGGAGCTGGCGGTGGCGCCGTGGACACCATCGCGTCCCGTGGAGCCGCCGAACAGCACAGCGACGTCCCCGGGTTTGGGCTGGTCCTTACGCACGTATTTCTTGGGCAGAAGGCCCACCGAGTGGCCCAGCGCGAAGCATTTGGCATAGCCGGGATGGCACCGGTAGATGGGGTGCATCATGGGAATGCCCATGGGGTTCATGTAGTAGGCCGTGGCGCGGATCGACTCCGACACAATCAGTTCCGGGTGGAGCGCCCCCGCGGGAACGTCGCTTTCCGCCATCCGAGGGTCCATAGTGCCCATAACTGTAGTCCCGCCAATAGGATACGCCCCTTTGCCAAATCCCAGCGTGTCGCGAATCACTCCCCCGTGTTTGGTGGCAATTCCGCCGAAGGGGGCGATGGAGCTGGGGAAATTGTGGGTCTCGCCCTTAATGGTCACCACCCAGCCATCGACAAAATCCATGCCGCCGGCATTATCAGTAAAGGACGAAACCACGAGCGGATGGTTGATTTCACGGGTGGCCGCCATGAGTCTTTTCAGCAGGCCCAGACTCTTCCAGGTGGTGTGGTAGCAGTGGTCGCTCCAGCTCTGAACGAGGATTTCCACTTCGGCGTCGGTGTAGGGGCGGCCACGCTGCTTCTGGTGGGCTTGAATCACCTTCATCTGAGACAAGGGAGCATACCAAGAGCGTTCCCGCGACAGCGCCGCCAGTTCGTCATCACTAAGCCCCTCAAACGATACCTTACCCACCGGGTCGGGATTTCCGGTGGGCCGAAGCGTGGTTACGGCCTCATTGGGCTCGCGAATCCGTTCCACCACCTTGTTGTAGAGAAAGTGGGCCGCTAGGGTTTTGGCTTCATGCTCATCCAGCCCGCAGAATTGGTAGCGGCGGCTCAAGCGGGCGAATTGCAATCCGTCTTCCCCCAGAGCGTGTGCGCCATCGAGGATGGAGGGCGTTTCCGGATCGGTAACTGCCGGGCGATAGGCAATCTCCACAATTGGACCCTGGTTGGGATCAAGCTGCGAGGTTTCCGCAGGGACCTGGTAGAGCGGATTGATGAACAGCGGCATCAATCGCTCCAGGTTAAACGACCCTTCCAGCCAGACCACGCGCTCAATCATCACATTGGTCAGCTTGTCATGACCGCGCCGGCGGAAAAAGCTGAGTAAACTGCGGGCTTCGGGGTCATCTTTGGAAAGGGTATAAATGCTGTGGATTGCCATCTTTGCCTCAAATCATTTGCGATTTGGTAATTGACGATTTTCGATTGCCGATTGGCGTCCTGTAACTCTCGATCTTCTATTTTCGCGTTTCGATTTTCCAGTTTCGAATTTCGCTTTTCTCTTGTCGAGTTTCGAAGAAGGCGCCGCAAGTAAGTGGTCCATTATAACTGGGAAGAGGTGCGGCGTCTCTACTAAGAACTCAACGCACTGCGGAAAAACCTGTTTTCACCGTGTCAGCACGACCCTTTTGTCAGCCTCCGCACTTAATCAGGACATCTCACCAGCCTGAGCGGTTCTATTTGGTGGTGGTGCATTCCAGCCCCAAAGGGGCGTACTAGCCTGGATTATTCATGAAGACGATAAGCGAAGGGCAGACTTAAGAATGCTTCACACAGAGTCCACGGAGTGCTTTACAGATCGAATTGTCAAAGCGTTTGACCACAGAGTGCACAGAGAATGATTTGGGACATCTCTGCGATCTCTGTGCCTTAACTCCGTGACCTCTGTGCGAAATTCTGCACCGCCCTCCATCGCTGCAACAAATCATGAATAATCCTGGCTAGTTCAGCCCATGCCAACGGCGGGGCAAAAAAATAGTCAGAGCCACGGATGAGCACAGATCAGCACAGATAAAGCCTTTGTTTTGATCCGTGCGAATCCGTGTTAATCCGTGGCCGCGCATTCCTGGTCCACGGCATTCCCTTCCGGTAGGTCACTCGACAGGCTCCGGAAAAACCTGTCACGCTGGGAGGTTGATGAGTTGTATAATCCCCCTCCGGTTTTAGGCTTCGCATGGGAGTTCGGGCGAAGCGTCTTATTTCACCCCTTGTAAACCAAGACTGGCAGGTAAATTCCTTTGGCTAATGGCACTCCTTTGGAATTTAAATTGAAGCTCTGGGCGGCGGATGCGCTGCGGAACAGCAAGGGGTTGGAATTCGGAAGGTGGTTCGGAATATAGCGCCGGGCCTTTGCCCGGCATTTGCCGCCCTAAAGGGCGGCGCTACGAGATACAATTGTGGCAGACATGGAGGGCGCGGTGGCGCTGGAACTTAGCAGTTTGCAGATAGCGGTTTCCGCCCTGGCTGGCGTGCTGGCCAAGAGCGATGATCGCGAATTCATGAGCCATCTGGACGAAGTCACCCGCAATGCGATCAAATCGGGAGCCATCCAGCATTTCGAATTCACCTATGAGCTTTGCTGGAAATTTATCAAGCGGTGGCTTGAAGCGAATGTCAGCGCCACGGCAATCGATGGCGTCACGCGCCGTGAACTTTTCCGCCTCGCCGCGGAGAGCCGCCTGATCGATAACGTGGAGCAGTGGATGCGGTATCACGAGGCGCGAAACCTGACCTCCCAAACCTACCAGCCGGAGATCGCCGAGAGGGTCTATAACACCGCCCATGATTTTGCCCCCGACGCCGCGCGCCTGCTGGCAGCATTGGAAGCCCGGAATGATTGAACTGGTCCCTCAGCATCTCGATAAGGTCCGAACCATCCTGCGTCAGTATGTGCCGCAGTGCGAGGTCCGCGCCTTCGGCTCACGCGTGAGCTGCACTGCAAAGAACTATTCCGATCTCGATTTGGCGGTGGTGGGGTCAGGCAAACTCAGCGACGATACGCTCCGCCACCTCAAGGAAGCGTTCGAGGAATCCGATCTGCCCTTCCGCGTCGACGTGCTCGATTGGCACGCCACCTCCCCGGAATTCCAAAAGGTGATCGAAAAACAATACGAGGTTGTCCAAGGGGTCGAAAAGTAGCGGCGGGGTGGTTACAAGTTGCGCCTTGGGCGCGAAGCATGTAGCGTGGAGGTATTTGGCTCCGAGCCGAATTCCTCCGCGGCCCTTTATCCATGCTTGGCAATGGGCAGGTCGAGACTTCGATTTTACGAGGTTCGTAGCGCGGACCTGCTGTACAAGGTCCGCGGCTTTACTGGAAGTGGCCGAGCACGCGGGAAGATGCGGGGGTTAGCGGGCAAAACCAGGAACGGTTCTGCGGACTGCGAATCGATCGCGTTCCGCTTCCCTTCGATGTGCATACGCGCATTTAAAACCGAAAAGCCGCGGACCTTGTACCGCAGGTCTGCTACTTGCTTGCTACGAGGGCATGAGTTCTCAATTAATGCCGCCTATTTTCCTATCATTGGCTGCCATCAGGCTCATGGCTTAGCATCACCAAGAATCGCCAATACGTCCCGACTACCGTGCAGGATACGGATAATTTGCAAAGGGTCGCTCTGGGGGTCGTACACGATGATGTAATTCGGAAAGGCCTGGACCGTCCAAAACCGAAGTGGAAGCTGGGTTATTTCCTCGCGGGTCCTACCGCGCAAAGGACCTTCGGCCAAGAAGGCGCAAGCATTGTGAACTTCAGCTTCCACACGATTAGCTGCTCGAGCGCTATCGCGGGCGATGTAACTCCAAATCTCGAATAGATCGTCAACGGCTTGAGGGGTGAACTGATATCGGCTCATGCCTTGCGCTGTTCGTCCCGCCAAACACGTTTTTTCTCTTCCATTTGGACGCGGACCTGGTCGGCATCGATCAATTCTCCACGCTGAGCGGCAGCATACCCCGCATCGATTCTGGCGCGGTTCTCGGCAAGCCACGCGTCGCGGTCGCGGAGCAGCTCCAGCGCCCGTTGGATAACTTCCCCGGAATCCTGGTAGACACCGGACCGGAGCGCCTCCGCAATCAACCGCTCGTGTTCCGGCTGTAAGATCATTGGCATGAGCAGTCCTCCTTCGACACTATCACCGTACTCCTGGTGTTGCCGGCAGTCAAGGTTCAGTGGCAGCCCTGTTATTCTACGCTTTACCGTGGTTGCAGTGCGGCTTTTCGGTGGTCTTTCTGTGGTTGCTCTTCATCGGCAATCTGGTAAGATATAGCCTGCAGACAAGATTTCGAAAGGGTAGGACTAAGGACGTTAAAAGAGCTTTTCTCGAAGTGAGGATTCTTGGCGCTGAAGTTATACATCGCATACGGAACATCTGCTGACCAGGTGATAGCCCTTCGCTTGCAAGCGCTGGCGGCTGTCAACGGGCTCAGCGTCTACGTCCCGCCTGCCTACACGCGCCAGCCCGCCGCGACTGCGCTTGAGCCACAATCCTTAGACAAGCTCATGGCTTCGGATATCATATTAGGCGTAATCACCATGGGCATATCTGAGGTCTGCCGGCAGGAGCTTAATACCGCCCAGAGTTTCAATAAGAAGCCGATCGTGATGGCCGATCTCGCCTGGGCTCCATCGCTGCAAGACTTCTTCCCCGGTAATGTCGTCGTCATCGATCCTGCAAACCCGGCAGCGGCAGAGCAGCAGTTTGTGCAAATTCTCAACCAGGCCAAAATTGAACAAGCGGCCAAAACGGCGTTGATTGCACTCGGCACCTTAGCGTTGGGACTTATGTTATTTGCTCCTCAGGAGTGACGGAAAGACGCCCTTGCCAAAGCCCGCCGGAGTAATTGACTCATCTTGTGTTATCGCATTAGACGTCCTGAATCTGCTGCCGCAGCTCACCTACCTATTTGATCGTCTCCTCATTCCAAAGGCCGTACGGACAGAGATCTATCGTCGGCAAGACACCAAAGACCGTATTGAAGCCCTGTTGCGGGAATATGCGTTCGTCAAGGAATGTGATGAATATGATCAAGGTGCGGTCGATCAGTTGCTCATTGAGCGCCGTTTTAGGGGCGGAAAAGAACCGGACGGAACCGAACCGGCTCTTCCGGATGACAAGGACCGCGGAGAGGTCGAAGCCATAGTGCAAGCTACTGAACTGGGAGCCATGGTGGTGGTTGACGAAAAATGGGGCCGGAAGCTGGCCGAGCGCCACCGGCTCGATTACCACGGGACAATTTGGGTTCATGAACGACTATGTGAACTCAAACTGCTTGCCCCGGCCACTGTGCGCCTGAATCTTATGAAGCTCAGGGAGTTAGGCATCCGCTTTCCTCTGCAAGCTGCCAACAATCTGCTGGAGCGTCTGGGTGAGGTGGTCATCTGACATCACAAGCGGCGGCCACCCGCAACTGTGAGAACTTATCAGGTCTTGTCAGGTTCATCCACGGTCAGCACACATCAAATCGGATACGGAGTGACGGTCAATAGTCCAGCTTACTTAGCCAGCCATTCCTCGCATCTAAAGCCGAAAAGCCGCGGACCTTGTACCGCAGGTCCGCGCTTGCTCCGCTCCTTTCCGTTTCCCCTCTCCGTAGTTCCCCCGACACTTTGACCGACGAGTGAGCAATATGGGACATACAACCGAATTATTGTGGGTTAATATATTGATGGTTGACCAGATGACTGAATTACACTAGAGAAACGCGAAACAGAGGATGAAGCGGTGGTGGACGCTCAGTCAGCCTCATCTCCAAATCGAGAACCTCACTTCCTACAAGGTCCCCCCTGGGCTTTTGCAGGTCCACAAGAAACCCGGGCACGGGCTGTCTGAATCAGAGGGGAGTACGATGGCCCTTCTTCAGCTCGCACGGTCGTGTCCGGAATAGAACTTCCATTCCCAATCTGGTGTGAAATGAAAAGCCAGTCCCTGTTGAACCGCAATGAGCAACTCGTGTTCGCGTCTGCCATTTTGGCCTTGCTCGTCGCGGGTGCGATGTCCTATCGCGCCATGATGGTGTCCATGGAAAACGACCGATGGGTGCGGCACACCCACGAGGTTATTGAGAGCCTCCAGGATTTGCTCTTCGCCATGGAGAGTATCGATTCGAGCTGCCACGAATTTGTTTTGACCGGCCGGGAAGCCCTTTTCGAGTCCTACGGTGTCAGTATCGTGATCGCCAAGCAGGATGAAGCAACCCTTCGCAAATTGACGATGGACAACGCCAACCAGCAGAGCCGGCTCCCTACCCTCGAAAGGTTGATGACTCAGAAGGTCCAGTTCGCGGAGACGGTCAGTAACTTGCGCCGGGACCACGGGATTGCCGCTGCCAGCGAATTGGTGGACCAGGGTGAGGGGGAGCGGCTCATGGATGAGATGCGCGAGCTGATCAAAGATATGGAGGCTGAGGAGAGAGGCTTATTGGAGGTTCGAACCGCTGCGAGCCACGCGAGTGCCAAGAGGGCAAGATTGGTGATGGGTCTCGCCGCGCTGTTGGCGCTGGGGTCAATAATTACCGCCGGCGGAATCGTTCAAAGCCATATATCGAAGCGCAAGCGGGTGGAAGAGAAACTGAGGCGGCTTGCTGCCATCGTTGAGTCTTCGGGCGATGCCATCCTCAGCAAGAATCTCGATGGAATCATTCAGAGTTGGAACCATGGGGCCGAGCGACTCTATGGCTATCCCGCAAGTGAAGTTGTGGGCCAATCCGTAGCCATCCTCGCCCCGCCCGGCGGCAAGGACGAGATCAGCGGCATTTTAGCAAGCCTCGCCAGGGGCGACCCGATCGAACACTATGAAACCGAGCGCACGCGAAAGGATGGCCAAAAGGTCGATGTTTCCCTGGCGGTTTCACTGATCAAGGACTCCACGGGCAAGGTAGTCGGCGCCTCCACGATTGCCCGGGACATCACTGGACGCAAGCGGGCGGAAGCTGAAATCAAGGAACTCAACAGCACCTTGGGACTGCGCATGGCCGAAGTCGAAGCGGCGAACAAAGAATTGGAAGCTTTCACCTACTCCGTTTCGCACGATCTGCGCGCACCACTGCGGCACATCAGCGGCTTTTCCAAGATTCTCCTGGAAGAATATGCGCCGCAGCTTGACCAGACCGCTCAGCACTACATCCAGCGTGTTTCTAACGCCACAACCCAAATGGGCCTCCTGGTGGATGACCTCTTGAACCTCTCGCGCCTGGGACGCCGGGAGTTGAACCGGCAACCTGCTGGCTTGAACTCTCTGGTGGAGGAAGTTCTTGTGAATCGCCGGCAGGAAATAGAGGGGAGAGATATTAAATGGCGAATTGGCCAGCTTCCCTTTGTGGATTGTGATCCCACCTTGATGAAGCAGGTCTTCGATAATCTGCTCGCCAACGCTATTAAGTTCACTCGCCCGCGTCGGCCCGCGGTCATCGAGGTGGATCAAGAAACGCTTGCCGGAGAAACCGTCATCTATGTCCGTGACAACGGTGTGGGCTTCAGCATGAAATATGCGGGCAAGCTTTTTGGGGTCTTTCAACGCCTCCACCGGGCGGAAGACTTTGAGGGTACGGGAGTGGGCCTCGCCACCGCACAAAGGATCATTCGCAAACATGGTGGACGCATCTGGGCTGAGGCGGAACTCGATAAGGGCGCCACGTTTTACTTTACCACCGGTCCTGCAAACCAGTCCGAGGAACAGACGCCGGCTCCCGACTTAATAAAGGGGGATGTATGAGTACCACTGAAATTGAGATTCTGTTGGTCGAAGATAACCCGGACGATGCTGAATTGGCCCTCCATGCCCTGCGACGAGAAAACTTCTGCAATAAGATTGAAGTGGTGCGGGATGGGGAGGAGGCGCTGGATTTCATTTTCTGCCGGAATGCGTATGATCATCGCAGGTTTCGGAACCCGCCGAAGGTGGTCCTCCTGGACCTCAAGCTTCCCAAGGTCGATGGCTTGGAAGTGCTGCGCGCCATGAAAGCCGACCCCAGGACAAGAACCATCCCGGTGGTGGTGCTTACGTCATCAAAGGAAGAGAAGGACTTGATTGAGAGTTACCACCTCGGGGCCAACAGCTACATCCAGAAGCCCGTGGATATCGATCAGTTCCGCGAGATGGTTAAGCAATTGGGGCTTTACTGGCTGTTGGTGAACGTGGCGCCGCCCGGTGTACCCTCCGCCACCCCCGGGGCTGGGACCGGCGAAAAGAGGTAGAACTTCAATGGAACAAGAAGGCGTAACTCCAAATTCCAAGCTGCGAGTGTTGTTTGTTGAGGACAATCCGGTTGACGCCGAACTGGCCTTGATTCAACTGAAAAAAGGGGGCTTCGAAGTCACAGCGGATATCGTCCAGACGGCCGATGACTTCCGCAGCAAACTGGCCAATTTCCATTACGACATTGTCTTATCGGACCTCGGGCTGCCGAACTGGTCAGGGCTGGATGCCTTGGCGATTCTCAAGCAGACGTCCCTCGATCCTCCTTTCATCATCGTCACGGGCAGCGTGGGGGAGGAGACAGTCGCAGAGTGCCTGAAACTGGGGGCAACCGACTATGTTTTCAAAGACCGGCCGACCCGTCTTCCGACGGCCATTCGCCGGGCACTACAAGAAAAGGCGCTGCGGGACGAACGCGGTCTGGCCCAGGAGCAAATACTGAGACTGGCGGCCATCGTCGAGTCTTCCAATGACGCGATCATTGGCAAGACATTGGAAGGCATTATCACGACCTGGAACAAGGGCGCAGAGAAGCTCTATGGCTATTCTGCCGTCGAAGTTTTGGGTCAACCTATTTCCATCCTGGCCCTGCCCGACCGGACCGAGGAGTTGACGCAGATCTTAGCAAGTCTTGGCCACGGCGCGATTGTTGGGCAATTCGAATCAGTTCGAGTCCGGAAGGATGGGAGCCATGTTGATGTTTCGTTGAGTATGTTCCCGCTCACTGACTCCCGTGGAGAGGTGATTGGCGTCGCCTCGATTGCGCGCGACATCACCGAGCGCAAGCGGGCGGAAGAGTCTCTGCACGAGAGCGAAGAGCGTTTTCGCTCGACCTTCGAGAATGCCGGGATCGGCATCGCTTTGGTGGATATGCAAGGACGTTCCATCAAGTCAAACCCGGCGCTCCGGCAGATGTTCGGCTATAGCGGAGAAGAATTGAGCCGCATGGCCTTCACTGAGTTTACCCACCCCGACGATCGGGAGTTGGACTGGGGGCTCTACAGCGAGCTGGCAGCAGGAAAACGCGAGAAGTACGAGATCGAAAAGCGCTATCTCAAGAAGGGTGGCGGTGTGGTGTGGGGGCTGTTGACAGTCTCGTTGGTAAAGGGAAGGGACGGACGCCCTATATGCGCCGTTGGCATGGTACAAGACATCACCGAGCGCAAGCTGGCGGAAGAGGAAATGTACAAGTCGCGGCAGATGCTTCAATCCATCCTGGACACGATTCCCCAACGCGTCTTCTGGAAGGACAGGAACATTGCGTATTTAGGCTGTAACCAGGCCTTCGCGATGGATGCGGGGTTGAAAGACCCGGCGGAAATCATTGGCAAGGATGATTATGATCTTACTTGGAAAGAAACGGCCGAACGCTATCGCGCTGATGACAAGCTGGTGATGGAGCAGGAGACGCCCCGGCTCAACTTCGAGGAACCACAAAACAGGCCGGATGGAAGTGTGTGGTCGCTCCTCACCAACAAATTTCCGCTTCGTGACCGAGAAGGTAAAGTAATCGGGGTCATAGGAACTTACGAAGACATCAGCGCGCGCAAGCGGGCGGAGGAGGAACACACCCGCCTGATGACCGCCATCGAACAGGCGGCTGAAGGCGTGGTGGTCACAGACGCGGCGGGGGAAATTGCGTACGTCAACCCGGCGTTTTCAGCCATGACGGGATATAGCCGTGAGGAGGCTCTCGGCAAGAATCCCCGCATCCTCAAGTCCGGGAATCAGGACGCCGCGTTCTACAAAAGCATGTGGGCCACCATCCTTGCCGGAGAGGTCTGGAGAGGGGAGATGATCAACCGTCGCAAGGATGGGAGCCTCTATACGGAAAACATGTCCATCACCCCGGTGCGCAACAAGCATGGAAAAACGACGCACTTCGTCTCCATGAAGGAGGACATAACAGCTCGGAAGCTCTTGGAAGACCAATACCGCCAGGCACAAAAGATGGAGGCAGTGGGGCGATTGGCCGCCGGGGTGGCTCACGATTTCAACAACCTGCTCACGCTCATCATTGGGTACAGCGATATGATGCTCGAGCAGTTTGTCTCCGGTGATCCCTT
>CAYTMD010000094.1:0-16164 GCA_964438685.1 uncultured Acidobacteriota bacterium | reverse complement strand
TGCAGCGTTACATCGAAATGCTGTCCGGCGCGAAGTTGGCGATCATCACCGCCAATGAGGCAGGTCAGCAGGCGAAGGGCCTTGGCCTGCTGCTGGTTGGCGGGCCTGCGAGCAACGAACTGGTAGGCGACGCGGCACACCGCAGGCAGATCAACTTTAATGGACTAAAGACGCAAGGCTACCTCTTGCGGCGAATCACCGTGCAGGGACGGCCCGCATTGGTCATCGGGGGGAATGACGAAGCAGGAACAATGTATGCAGGTTACGACTTTCTGGAGCGCCTGGGATTTGTTTTCCTGCTGACCAAAGACATCCTGCCGGAGAAACGCGCCGAGGTCGCACTGCCCTCACTGGATGAACGTGTTGAGCCCGCTTTTCGCCGGCGCGGCGTGAATATCAACAATTGCTATCCCAACCAGACGATATGGTCGCTGGCGGACTGGCAGAGAACCATCGACCAGATGGCCAAGATGCGGATGAATTATCTTCAGATTTTTTGGTTCCCCAATACTCCCTGGCTGACATACGAATATCGGGGCGAAAAGAATTTCCTCGGTGACGCATCGGTGAAGGAAAGTGGATACATGTTGTGGCGGGAATCACAGGGTTCCTTCCTGGTCAAGGACATGACGGTTGGCCGCGAGCACTTCAAGTATCCCCGCATTGCCCCGCCCGAATTGCAGGATGTCCAAACCCCGGACCAGGCTTTCACCAAGGCGCAGGACCTATTGCGGGCTGTCATCGCTTACGCCAAAACGCGCAAGATTGACACGTGGCTGGCGATTGACCCGGTCAGCGTTCCTCCCAACCTGGGCCGCTTTGCACGCGATCGCGCCGGTGACCTTCCCTTTCAAAAAATTCTGGGAGGGGCTTACATGTGTCCGGACGATCCCGTTGCGCACGAAATCAACGAAAGCCGGATGCGGAGCCTTTTCTCCACTTATCCGGGTGCGCAAGGTTACTTTCTCTGGTTTCCGGAACTTTACCCTGTGTGTGACGATCCCCAAAGCCGCGCCTACACCCTGAAGGAGCGGCCCAAGCTTTTCGCCGATGAGACTCTGCACCGGAAGGCATATGTAAACAATTATGAGCGCGACCCGAATCGCGTGGTGGATTCCGATGCCGGCGCCTTGGAGTTGATTCGCAGCGCCCTGGAAGCCGGCGAACACATCAATCCCCAAGCGCAAGTGGGCATTGGCGCCTTTGGACGAGGGTTTGTCTATCCCCTGCTTGACAAGATGTTTCCCAAGAATGTGCCTTTCACCGACATGATTTCCCGCGCCATATGGACTCCCAAGGGCGTGCCGATGGGTGATTACGGGGGCATGGGCGATCGCGAACGCACCGTGATTGCGCGCTCCGACGACGATAGCAGCATGCTGGGCATGCAGTTCAACGTGAATATGTATTACAAGGACCGCACGTTTGAGGGGGCGCTGGAAAATGGAGTGGCGGGGCACGCGATGCAAGTGAACCGCGCGCGCGGCATGGAGCACAATGAACGATTCCTGGCCGAAGGCGGCTGGAAGCCCCATCTGACGCCAGGCGAATTTTATGCCTCCTACACCCGCCGCATCTTTGGGGAGGCCGCTGCGCCGGAAGCCATGAAGGCATACCAGATCCTGGAGGAAAATGAAGAGTATCTAGGCTGGACGGGCCGCGCGAATTTCCCTTGCTGCGGGGTTGCTCCCGAGATCAACATTGCGCGGACTTACGCGGACCAGGGAGACCCGTACGATGGGCCGGCTTTCACCGGTTGGGCGGGTTTTCTAGATCACGCCCGCAAGCTGCCCAGTTTCTATGCTCATTCTGCGGGCCTGCTGCGGCAGGCAGCCTCCCATCTCGATCAGGCTGAAAAGGTCTCCGCGCCGGGAAGCCGCGCGGAACTGGATTACCTCCGGAACAAAACCGAAGCTTACGCCATGCATCTCGATACCATGGTGCTTCTCGACCAGGCCTATCTTGAGTTCGATGCGGCGTTCCGGGTCCGTTCAGGAAACAACGCGGAATTCGTGCAGAAGCTGGATCATAGCCTGGAGATGTTCCGCGAGGCTCACCGGATGTCCATCGCGATGGCCACCAAGTTTTCCGAGATCATTGACGATCCTTCCGACCTCGGCGTTCTCTACCGGATCAATGTTTATATGATTGACGGCACGGAATGTGTTCTAAAATTCATGCAGAATATCGACGACTTCCATCATGGCAAGCCTTACTTGAATCCTGTGCCTTTCGATAAGATCTTCATCGATTGGCCACGGGTTAAGCATGGGCGGCTGTGAGGTGGCGAGGGCCTTACACGCAGGTTGAAACCCGCGGCTACTCACGGTTTGCGCCTTCGGGGGACTGCCACAATCTCTTTCGCACGCGTCCCGATTACTCGCTAGGTTGTGCGTTGCTGGCACTGCCCGCATCTTGAGTCTGGCGCTCTTCAGTGCGACATTGTGTCGTTCTTGAATACTGTTTTCCATAAATCATGCAAGTGGCTTTATTCTCAGCATGTTGTCAGCTTTGGCGCAAAAAAATCCGCTCTCCATGCCCTTTATATTCAAGATGTTACCAGCTTTGGGAAGATACGAATTTGGCGCAAAAGCGGATATGATGTCACATGCGATTTGGGGAGAATTGAGGCGGGGAAACAACATCCTAAAGTTCCTTCCAATTCCATGACTCGGGAGTGAGCACCGGCGGGCAACCGGCCCGGGCCAATTCCTATGCCTACATGGTAGCCTATCACCTCGAAGTTGTCAAGCGGGAAATGCCGGTGGCGCCCGCCGCCGGTTGGATCCGCTCCCCAGACGTCGGATTCCAGTGAGAGATCCCGCGCTAACTTGCCAAAGCCCGCAGGCTGGCGAGGAGGTTTTCCGGGGGAAGGGTATTGAGCACGCCCGACTTTCCCATCCAGCCACCGCGGGAAGGGAAGTGGCTGGCGCAATCAGGTGACCTCGCATTTCTGGTCTGTGCGGCAGGAGTTTTAGCCGCCCTGCTCCTCGCGTTTAAAGAGGCTTTCGATGTCGCGAGCGCCATGTAGTATACGGATGATCTCGACATCGTTTTCGACTCGCCGATAAAAAACCAGATGGTTGGGAAATCGTTTCAACGGGAACATTCTCACGCCGCGGAGGAAGGAACTTCTGAATTCAGCCCGGGTGCCTATTTCCGGCTGGCTGGCGATAAGACGGAACGTCTCATCAGCGGCGCGGTAGAAACGAAGACCGGTCTGCAGGGATTGATGTCTCCTCAGATACTCGGCTTGGTCAACAATATCCTGGCCGGCGGCAGGCCGAAGGATGATGCGGCTTTTCACCGCGTGACCTTCGCGGGCCTATGCCGTTGCCGAAGATCTTTCCGCCTGCGCGCCCAGTACTTTGCATCGATTTCCACGCCCGGGCCGGACCTCAGCCCCTCCAAGAGTGCCGACTCGATTATTTCCTTGGTGCGGCGTTTCTGGTCTTCCCGAATGAGTTCACGAACGTATTCGCTGGGGGTGCTGTAAGTTCCTCCAGCAACTTGTTCTTCGATGTACTGCTTGAGGGCCTTGGGCATCGAGATGTTAAAGGAAGTCATGTCCATGAACCTTAGGCTAGAGCGAATGGCAGTTAATGTCAATAACTGTCAGCAGTGATGGTGCGCCACTTTGGGAATCCCCCTAGCCCGGATTATTCATGAAAGAGATAACGCCGGGACGACTTAAGAGCGTTTCACACAAAGTTCACGGAGCGTTTTATTGGCAAGAATGATCGATCTCGTTGACCACAGAGTGCACAGAGAAAGTATGCGGGACCTCTCCGTGTTCTCTGTGCGCCGTCTCTGTGACCTCGGTGTGAAACCGTAGGCACTCAAGAAGATTCGTGAACAATCCGGGCTAGTATCTGTCCGGTAAGTGACACTCCCAGCCAAGCGCCCAACGTTTCTGGCATGAAACAATCGCACCGCACGATGCTCTTCGGTCTCATATTGCGCCGCTCTTTGGGCACCCACGACCTGACTCCTGGCCCCTACGTTGGCAAAGCCCGCAGGCTGGCGAGGAGTTTTTCCGGGGGAAGGGTATTGAGCACGCCTGATTTCTCCATCCAGCCGCGGCGCGCGGTGGTGACGCCGTAGCGCATCAGCTTGAAATGCTGAGGGTCATGCGCGTCGGTGGAGATGATGATCTTCATGCCGCGATCGCGGGCCAATTTTACGTGGCGGTCGCACAGGTCGAGCCGTTCCGGACTGGCATTGAGCTCCAGGATGACGCCGAATTTCTTGGCCGCGGCAAAGACCTTTTCCAGGTCAAACAGGAACGGATCGCGCCGCAAAACCTGGCGGCCGGTGGGGTGGCCCATAATGCGCACATAGGGATTCTCCATCGCGCGCAGCAGCCGTGCGGTCATTTCATCGGCGGGCATGTTCAGCCTTGAATGGACGCTGACCAGCACGATGTCAAATTGCTTTAATAGTTCATTGGGGTAGTCCAGACTGCCATCGCCCATGATGTCCACTTCCGAGCCTGCCCAGATTTCAATCCCCTTCACTTTTTTGCGGGCGGCGTGAATGCGCTGAATATTCTCCACTGCGCGCTTCTCATCCAACCCGTTGGCAACGGTGACGGCTTTGGAGTGGTCGGTAATCAGGATGTACTGGTAGCCAAGCTGCTTCGCGGCCGCGGCCATCTCCTCGATGCTGGCGTGGCCGTCGGAGGCCGTGGTGTGCATTTGCAGGTCGCCGCGAATATCGCCAAGTTCGACCAGCTTGGGCAACTCACCGTTTTCTGCCGCCTCAATTTCCCCCAGGTTTTCCCGCAGTTCCGGGGGAATCCAGGGCAGACCGAGCTTGGCGTAGACCTCCTCTTCGGTGCGGCTGGCCAGCAGTTCGTCACCGTGGAAAAGGCCGTATTCATTCAACTTCCACCCGTGCCGCTTGGCGCGGTCCCGTAGGGCCACGTTATGTTCCTTGGAGCCGGTGAAGTACATCAGCGCGGCGCCGTAGGAGGCACGGTCGAGCATCCGGACGTCAACTTGCAAGTCGTTCTTGAGCTTCACGCTGACCTTGTCTTCGCCTTTGGCCAGAATGGCGGCAATGCCGGGGAACTTCACGAAGTGGTCGGCAATGCTCACGGGGTCGCGGCCCGTCACCAGCAAATCGAGGTCCCCCACCGTCTCGCGTCCGCGGCGCAGGGAACCGGCCGGGGTGACTTCCTCCACCGCCTTGGAATCGCGCAGCCATGCGGTGAGCACTTCCGCCGTTTCCAGCGCCGTATTGAGATGGAAGCGGCCTGCCGCGCGGCGAAAGACCTCAATGGCCTTCAGGATGTTCTCTTCGGACTTCTCGCTCATTCCCGGCAGTCCCCGCAGGCGGCCTTCCTTGGCGGCGGTTTCCAGTTCGTCAACGTTGTGGATGTTTGCCTGCTTGTAAAACAATCGGACCTTCTGGGGGCCGACGGTTTGAAGTTGCAGCAGGTCCAGCAAGCTGCGCGGGACCTTCGCCAGTTGCTCCTGGTGATAAGCCGAATCGCCGGTCTCAATGATCTCGGTGATTTTCTTGGCCAGGTCCGCGCCGATGCCCGGAATGTCCGTGAGCTTGCGACTGGTGTCGCGAGCGATGTCTTCCAGACGTTCGGGGAGGCCCTCAATGGAGCGCGTGGCGCGATCGTAGGCCGCCGCCTTGAAATTCCATTTGGGATCATCCTGGAGGATCTTGATCAGGCTGGAGATTTCCTCAAAGATTGCGGCGATTTCGCGGTTTTCCATGTGGTCCTCCGGGATGTGAATTACAAAGGATTGCAGAAAATAGCGAGAGGCTCCGTACGGCCACACCGTAGCGCCGGCATCTTGCCGGCACCGGAAACTGCCGCCAGGATGGCGGCGTTACGGCGATTGGGCGTCACTATATTCTGCAATCATCTGTAGGGGAATAGTTTACCGCGAAAATTCCAAAGCGGTGGTGGGTGTTTGTGTCCTCACTATAAACCCGGGAATCCTCGATTCATTAAACCGCCGTGGTAGCTTGCCCCGCCAGCGCCAGGCGTGCCTCGAGCTCCTGGGAGCGGACGTACGTGCGCAGGCCTACCCAGATAATCGCGCAGGTTGCCGCCGGCCACAGCGCCGTGGCCACAATTATGAGCATGGGGTTCGCCCAGGGAGAGTAGGCAGCAAGGTACATCGGCAGTTCGGTCCCTATCACCAGAGTGCTGAGATAGAGGGCGACTAATTCCGCGGTGGTTGCCTCCCGCGCTTTTACCCAAAGATACGTTAAAGGAAGGAGCGCGAGGATGAAGTGGTGAGGCCAACTAAAGGGTGCCGCCAAAAGGTAGACAAGTGGCAACAAAACGAGTTCCTCAACCAACCCCTTGGCGTCTTTTCTCCGGCGCCAGCACCAATATATAAAGCCCAGTCCAATCGCGAGGCTGCATGCTTTTTCTATTAACCCGAGTCCATGGGGCACGGGCCATTCCGTGGCCGTGAGTTGCGAGGCGAAATACTTGGGGCCAACCAGAACATCCACAAGGCCTGCGAACGAGCGATTGATGTTGTTGCCGAGCCCGTTGGAAATGCAGGGGTAGATCGCAGTCAGCCACGTCACATGGGTCTGCCAGCCTAAGCGCCAAATGGAAATTCCGGTGAAAGCAATGACTCCCGCCACGTAGGCAGTCAACCATCGCCACTGCCGGCGCAGGAGGAGAAGAGGCACGGCCACAACGGGGGAAACCTTTAGCGCCGTTCCCAAAGCAAAGCACAGGGCGGAAGCCACCGGCTGTCGGCGCTTAAGAAGGCACACACCCAGAGCCCATAGGAACAGAATCGATGTATTGACCTGGCCAAAAACCAGGTTCGACTTAAAGGGGAAAAAGAAACAAGTTGCCGCGAAGACCAAGGCAAAGGTCTGGATGGTGGGTCCGGAATCAAGCAGCATTAAGGCAAGAAATATAGTCGCAGCAGCCAAAATTATGATGATTATTTGCCAGATGAGATAAGCCCACTGCCACGGCAATACTGCCAATGGCGCCATGAGCAGGGCGGAGAAAGGCGGATTGGTAAATTGCATGATCTGGGGGAAGCCGTTCGCTCGCCCCATCTGTGCCCAAGGGGTTGAATCAGCGGCGTTATCATATAAGAGCGTATATCCCCGGCTGCGGTCCGCGGGTGGGTAGTAAAGGGGAGTTGCGCATCGTTGCAGGGCGACCTTGCCACCTATATAGAAGACCGGAAAATCCACTGGAACAATATCGTCTTGCGTGGTGAAAGACCGCTCCGCCGCGCTCTCAAAATTTGCCAAAAGCGCGAGACCGAGAATGGTCAGGCAGGCAAAAGCGTACCATTTGCGATTTGCCGCGGGGGGAGCTGATGGTTCGACGTGGTTTTCCATTTTGTTTGGCCGTTTGCCTTCATCGCATCCGATTGTCTGCGGGTCCCATGGCGAGGAGAACGAGTGGGAACACGAATGTCATGCACATGTCCTGATTCTGATACTACCCCGTCGCAAGGAGTTTACTCACTAACCGCGAAGGCGTAAAGCGGTGGTCAGCCCCCACCCCGAGTGCTGAATCGTTGCGTCATGGGCGATGCTGAGCGGATAGAGGATTTCCCAAGGTTGGTGCTGGATCTTTTCCCATCTTCATCCATCGGATATGTCGTGCTAGGGCCTGGCCTGTGGCTTGGTGCTTTGGGGTGATATCGCGATGTCTCTCAGGGATACTTCTTGCCGGTTGCGTTCCCAAGCTTCTTCAAATTGGTCATCAAACCCTTTTACCGGATGGTAATGGGCGCGCAAATATACGCGGAAGGGGTGTTCAGCGCTTCCGTCCGCGCCGGGGCTGCGGGGGACGTCCAGCCATGCTGACCACATCACGATGCGGACCTGATGCTTCTCAATCATATCGATGGCGTTCTGCACTTGTTCGGGCCGGGTGTAGGTGCTGTCGGTAACGAAGGCCACTTCGGCCGGATCTTGCAGGCCCAGAAGAAAATACTCATCGCAGTCGAAGGCTTGGAAGAAGAAATCTCCGGGGTGGGTGTGCTTGAGCAGCCATTGGTACTTTTCGTAGTGGGCCGGATCCAGAAGGGCCGTGCGGCCTGTCGGTGACTCGATGTATCCCCTCCAGCCGGTTTGCACCAGAGCTGACTGACATAACAAAGCAAAGAGTCCCAAAATCCATGCCAGGTGTGTGAGCACGCGTGGAGCTTTGGTTTCGGATTGAATCAACCAGACATAAAGGATCAAGGCAGGCGGGGCGACCGAAATCAATCTGAACCATACAGGAGAAAAAGCGATGCCGAGGAACAAGAAGAATCCCACGATGGCGATGAGCATGGCGCCATCCCACGGTTTGTCGGGATGCGCCTTCGCACGGCGACGATATTGCACGTAAAACAACAGGTAGACGAAGGGCAGAAGGAGGTGCATGAAGATCCACAACAGTAGGGCCGGCACCTCCAGCCAGGAAGCGAAATCCGGCAGGTCCGCTCCGTAGACGTAAAAGGTTCCCCAAAACCATTTGGACCAATATTTCACTAGGAACACAACCGTGCAGTTGATGAACAGCCTGGGCCCAGCCTTCCAGGCAAAATAAGCCGCCACGGGTAATGTTGTGGCGAGAAAAGGAACCATTAGATACAGCGCGGCTCTTCCCAGCCAACGCCAGGTCAGCTTCTTCGCGCGGCACTCCCACAGGAGGAAGGCAGCGATTCCTGCAATTGCCACGACTCCCCGGGATTGCGTGAACAGTGTGGCAATGCCGCAAAGCGCCCCAGCCGCGGCCAATCGGGACGGGTTCCGCTCCTTCATCAGGACGGCGAGGGCTACCATGCAGGCCAGCGTGCTGAACCAGTGGTGGGTGGGATCGGGCTCAGTTACAAACCCCAAACCCAGAAACAGGATGCTGGGCAGATACACCGTTGAACCGCTCAGAAGTTGGCGCGAGATCACGACACCCGCCCAAGCCAATCCGATTCCCAGAAAAACCCAAACGGCACTGGGAATCCAAGCGTGGATCCCAAACAATTTGAAGAGCAGCAGATAGAACACTTGTGTACCAGGAAGGGTGAACTGGAAAAAATCCCGGTAAATTAGCTGCCCCTGCAGCATCTTGGTGGCTTCCAACATGAAAATGGGAGCGGTGTCTCCCTGGTAGATCGGCGTGTGAGGAAAAATAAAGGCGTCGAGGTAGAGGCAGCCGATAACCAGGGCAAAAAGCAGTGGCGGCACGCGGGTTAGCTGATCTTTAAGTGGGACTTTAAGCAAATGCAATTCTCACCTGGGCACAGATTGACTCCAGTACCCGTGCAGACTGCCCTGTACAATTTCTGGCTGAACGGTGGAGGTATTCTACTATTGGGTGTCGCCTGGGCACAAATTGCATTCGCGCAAACCCTCACATTGCAGTGGCAGTCCGGCTTGGTCGCAGAGCGCCGGCACTGCGCGCTGAACGTGGCTTTCGCGCATCCTGAAGGTTCCCTTGCCGTGCGGGCTGAGTTGCCTTCTGGGATGCGCAGTGATAATTTGAAAAGCTACTCGGGGTGAATGGAATGTTTGAGCGCCTGAGTCTACAGGTCAAGGTCATCGGCATCTTTGCCGCCACGGTCATGGTGGTCCTTGTTGTGTCGACCCTGATCGCCACTTTCCTGACGCGGGATCCTGTGGAAGGGGAACTTTATCGCAAGGCTCTGGCCCAGGCGCGACAGACGGCTCGCCAGATTGCCGCCCCCGACACGTTGGCCAGGCCCGACATTCTTGGTCCCGCTTTGCGCCAATTGCAGCATGACTCGCCGGGCATCATGCAGGCGGATGTTTTCGTGCATGATCCCACGCATCATCTGGTGGCCAGCACCAATCCCCACGGGCAGCACCTGGAGCTTGACTTCATTCCCAATGTGGAAAGCATCAATGAATACTTCCGGCCGAATGAAGAGCAGGAGAGTGTTGAAACAGAAAATAGTAAGGCGTGGATCATCAGTACCACCATCAGCGCGCAGGGCGAGCCGATTGGCTGCCTGATCCTCACCGTTTCCCGGTCCAATTTGAATGCGATAACCTGGGACCTGGTCATGCGGAACCTGCTTCTGATGATTGCGAGTTTCGTGGTGGTTGTATTGGTAATACATTTCTTTTTCCTGCGTGCCGTCCGGCGGCCAGTGAAAGAAATGATTCGTGTAATGCAATCCGCGGAGGGTGGGCAGCTCACTGTCCGCGCCCGCCTGCAGAGTTGGGACGAGATTGGCTTGCTCGCCGCCCACTTGAACCGCATGCTGCGGCGAATCGAGAATTTCAGCAACGAGATGGGCCGCAAAGTTGAGGAAGCGACCAGTGAGGTGGCGCACCGGAACGAGGAATTACGCCGCATCAACGAGGAACTTTTTGAGACCCAGAAGAACCTTGCCCGCTCGGAGCGCCTGGCCGTGGCCGGACAACTCGCCGCCAGCCTGGCGCACGAAATCGGCACGCCCCTGAACTCCATTTCGGGGCATGTGCAGTTGCTGGCGCGGCGCAAAAGCAATGATGAGGCTACCGCGCGCCGGCTCCTCGTCATTGAAAAGCAGGTGGAAAACATTGTCCGGACAGTGCGGCATTTACTTTCCTGGACGCGCAAGTTTGAATTGCGGATGGACCTGGTGGATATGGGACATGTCATCGAGGATGCCATACTACTGTCGTCGCCGGTTTTGGAATTGAGAAAAATCCGCGTGGTACTGAACCTGGCCAAAGGCTGTCCCAAAATCTACGGTGATTCCGGCTACCTGCACCAGGTATTTCTGAACCTGATTAACAATAGTGCTGACGCCATGCCACGCGGGGGCGAACTTCGCATCGATCTGCGGGCGCCGGGGGCGGAGGAGTCGCGCGAGGTGGAAGTGGTTCTTGCGGACACAGGCACGGGAATGGCGCGTGAAACCTTGGCGCATATTTTCGACCCCATGTTTACAACCAAGCAGATCGGGACTGGCGCCGGGCTGGGGCTTGCCATCTGTGACCAGATTGTTCGCCAGCACGCCGGGACGATCAACGCTCAAAGCGAGCCGGGCCACGGAACCACGTTTACGATCCGGTTGCCGCTGGACTGCCGAGAAAAGGTTGAAGGCCCGACCCTGAGTGCAGTGACGAGTGACAAGTGACGAGCGGCGGAAAGGCAAAACTCGAAACTCGAAATTCGAAACTTGATGCGATTTTCGAGTTTCGATCTTCGAATTTCGGTCCTTGCTGGCTCGCCACTCGAAAATGACTATGGAAACTGAAAACCCCGCAAACATTCTGGTGGTGGATGACGACGAAGACACGCGCGAGTTGCTGCGCGAAGTCCTGAGCGAGGAGGGCTACCGCGTCAATACTTCCGGCAGCGGCGAAGAGGCCATGGCCGTTGGCAAGGTGGAATTCTTCGATGTCATCATTAGCGACATGCGCCTGGGACCTGACCTCAATGGATTGGACGTGCTGCGCGCCTACAAAGCCGTTCAGCCGGAGTCTGAGGTCATCCTGATCACGGCCTTCGGCTCCATGGAAACCGCCATCGAAGCTGTGAAGGCCGGAGCATTCGATTACATTTCCAAACCCTTCAAGATTGATGAAGTCCTGTTGCAAGTTCAGCGGGCGCTGGGGAATCGCAAACTGTTGCGGGAGAATCGCAGCCTGAAGCGGCAACTCGGCACCCAGGCCCAACTCTCCAGCCTGGTGGGCAACTCCCCCAAAATGCTCGAGATTTACAAGAAAATTGCCATGGTGGCGGACTCCCGTTCCACCGTCCTGATTTATGGCGCCAGTGGGACAGGGAAAGAACTGGTGGCGAAGGCGATCCACTACAATGGCCCGCGCGCCGAACAACGTTTCTACGCGGTTAATTGCGGCGCGCTCACGGAAACCCTGCTGGAGACCGAGCTTTTTGGACACGTTCGCGGCTCCTTTACTGGCGCTACGGAAAACAAGCGCGGAATATTTGAGGAAGCGAGCGGGGGGACGGTATTTCTTGACGAGGTCAGCGAGATGAGCCCGGGGCTCCAGGTGAAAGTACTGCGGACCCTGGAGGAACAGGAAGTGCGCCGCATCGGGAGCAACGATGTGGTCAAAGTGGATGTGCGCATCATCGCCGCCAGCAATCGCAACCTGGCGGAATGTGTGGAGGAGGGGCGGTTCCGCCAGGATCTCTATTACCGCTTGCGAGTCATCGAGATTGACATTCCATTGCTGAACGAGCGCCTGGACGATATTCCCCTGCTCGTGGAGCTCTTCCTGAAAAAGATGGGCCGCGAGCGTGAGCACGCCCTTTCCATCTCCCCGCAGGCGCTTTCGGTTCTCATGAATTACGCGTGGCCGGGAAACGTGCGCGAACTTGAAAATGCCCTTGAATCCGCAGTGGCACTCAATCGCACGGGCGTGATCGTGCCGGAGGACCTGCCCGACAAGGTTCGCAGCGAGACCCGCGAGATCAAACGCGTGGAAGACTTCTATGCGGATTTGCCCCCCCTGGATGAAGTGGAGCGCCGCTACATGGAGCATGTATTAAAGGTGACCGGCGGGAACAAGGTGAAAACCGCGGAGATTTTGGGGATCGACCGGCGCACGTTGTACCGCAAGGCGGAGAAATACAAATTGCTGGTGTGAAGGATCCGGGACTCGGGACGCGGAACTTTAAGGCAGCGTGGCGGAGAAAGTCGGGCAGGAAACCGTAAGTTCGTTTATTCTGGAAATGGGCCGTCGCATCAGGGCGAACGAACAGTCCAAAGCACCGAAGGTCACGCGCACATTCGGACGATGCCGCGGCGAATCCGGTGGCGGGCATGGGCTCTGCCAAAAAGGCGTTGATGGAATGAAGTATTCGTATATTGCCAAATCGGCTGCAAAACTTTTCTGGTCAGGCTTCAATCTGCCTTACATGGTGATGTTTGAAACCACCCTGATGTGCAATATGTTCTGCGAGTATTGCATTTTTGGGGAAGAGGGCAAGTTTAATGACCTGCAGACCCGCGGCACGCGCGACCGCATTTTCAAGCGCATTGACGAGTTCTGCGAGATGGGAATCTTCGCCCTTAGTTTTTCCGGCGGCGAACCTCTGCTGAACCCGAACACCTGCGATTACATCGCCTACGCTGCGGACAAGGGTATGTGGACGTCCATGCCCACCAACGGGTTGCTCATCAAGAAGCATGCCGATGGTGTGGCGCGGCTGGATATGCTGGAAGTTTCCATTGATTCGCTCAATGTGCAGCGATTTGCCAAACGCCGTGGTGTCGACGGCCTGCCCAGAATCATTGAGAATCTCGACTTTGTGCTGGCTAAGCGTAAGCCTTACACCACGCAGATCAATGCTGCGGTGAATATGGAGAACCTTCAGGATCTGCCTGAACTGGCGGAGTTCTGCAAGCAACGCAAAATAGTGATGCACCCGGAGGCGGTCCACAACGTCATGCGCGACGGGGAACTGCTTCCTGACTCGGAACTGCACGGCAAAGACCTTGATACGGTGGAAATGTTTCTGCGCGAACTTCGCATGTCGTATCCCAAGAACGTCCGCTTCTACACTCACTACTACGACTTCTATCGCCAGGGCGGATTCGGGCCGAAGTTCCCCTGCAGGCATCCCTCCAAGCTTATTTCCATGAAGCCCGATGGCGCCATTCACTTGCCCTGCGCATTCGTAACCCTGCACAAATCTCATGCGCCCCTCAAGGAGATCTTTGCGTCGGAAGCGGCGAAGAAAATCATCGCCCAGGAAGCAACTTTGTGGGACTTCTGCAAGGGTTGTAAAATCGGATGTCCCTATGAGGTAAGTGCCTACACCAACAGCCCCATGCTGGCGCTTGAATCAGGGCTGAATTTCTTGCGATTGTTGTGAATTAGTGTAGCGCGGGCCTACAAACCAGGTCCGCGCTACTCCTTCTTGTAAGTTAGGGAAAACATGCTCACGATCACGGCGGCGATCCTTGCAATATTGGGCCTGGCTTTTGGCCTTTGGTTCTGGTGGGCCTGCTCGGAACCGTCATCCACTTTCTTCCGTCCTGTGCTGATCCGAGGCCCGCAAGAGGGCAAGCGCATATCCCTGACTTTCGACGATGGGCCGGCGGAGCAGTTTACTGAACAGATTCTCGATATCCTGCGCGCGCAGCGAGTTCCCGCTACCTTTTTCGTTTGCGGCAAGAACGTGGAGAATCATCCCGACCTCCTCCGTCGCATTGTTGCCGAGGGGCATGAGGTTGGGAATCACGCCTATTCGCATTTTTTTGTGTACTTCAAGTCCCGGCGAAGAATCGCCGGGGAGATTGATCGCACCCAGGAGATCATCGAGAAAGTTGTTGGCTTTCGCCCGCGTATCTTCCGTCCTCCTTATGGAGCCCGCTGGTTTGGGCTGGTACCGGCCCTGGTAGAACGAGGTATGCACCTGATCCTTTGGTCAGCCACGGGTTACGACTGGAAAAAGGACGTGCCCGGGATTATCAAGGCCGCCTTGGACGAATTGAAGCCTGGCGCTGTCATCCTGTTGCATGACGGACGGGAGACGCGCCGCGCCATCGAGATCGACCGCTCGCGGACGGTCGAGGCCCTGCCAGCCATTATTGCCGGAGCCCGCAAACAGGGTTACACCTTTGCCCCACTTAAGGACTTTCTACCCGCCACATAACTACTTTTGCATGAGGCATATTGCAGCAGTGGACTGAGGCCGCAATTTTATCTTGACATGATATGAATGCGTATTGTTTTGTGTTATTTGGGTTTCTTGAATGCGACAAAATGGCCTCCTGATGGCCGCATCTCCCAAAGAGGACAATAATGCTTTATAGTGTGGCATAATGCCACACCCAAAGATGGCATTTCTGTGAATGCGCCCTTCAGCTCACCCATTTCATTAATAAATCATAATGAATTCAACGGGTTATAATTATTCTTGCGACTCGGCCCCCGCATTGCCTAAACCACCCATGGTTGTAAAGGCGTATGGTGAACAAGATTCTGGTGGTTGATGACGATCAGGAAAGCCGCGAGATCCTCTGTGAAGTCCTGGAGGCGAACGGCTACGCCCCTTGCGCTGTGGCTGATGGATTGGCGGCGCGCGAGGTTCTGAGCCGCGATGATGAATACCGCATTGTGATTGCTGATCTTCAAATGCCGCACGAAACCGGCTTGGAACTATTGCGCAAATTACGCCAACAGAATTCCAAGCATGAAATCATTCTGATGTCTTCCTTTATGAGCGGTCCCGAGAAGAAGGCTGCCAAGGCGCTGGGTGTCCACGCATTACTTGATAAACCCTTTCAGCTTACGGAATTGTTGCAAACAGTGGCGGCGCTTGCGGCCCAGAATTCAATAGGTATTTCTACGTAGAGTGGCACTACGGCGACGGCTCGCATCCAACTCTTGGTAGGATAAGGAGCAACGATGGACGTTTCACAAAAAGTAATAGAGATTATCGCGCGAGAGCAACACCTGGACTTGGGCAAGATTACCGTGGACTCGACGTTCGCGGAACTTGGCATCGATTCACTGGACGGGGTGAATATCCTCTTCGCTTTGGAAGAGGAATTCAAGCTCGACATCCCCGACACAGTTGCCCAGAACATGAGGAGTGTCCGCCAGGTGATCGACAGCCTCACTCGCGTGTTGGAAGGTAAAGACGTATCTGACCTGGTGGCGATGGCCAAGGGTGAGCCTTCCGCTTCTGTCAGTTAATCCACGACGTTCAAGGGGCCCATCGTGAGGAGAGTCGTCATCACCGGGATTGGAGTCTTCGCTTCCACCGGTAAGAATGCTGAGAGTTTCTTTGCCACACTCATACAGGGTAAATCGGCGATTCGGCGCATCCTGCAGTTTGATCCTTCGCAGCTGAGCGTGCAGATCGCGGCGGAAATACCCGGCTATGATCCGCTCGATTATTTTCCCGCCAAGCGCCTCGACCTGCTCGATCGCTTCAGCCAGTTCGCCCTCATTGCCTCCAAAGAGGCCATGGAGTCCAGCGGCATCCAACTGCGGGATGAGGAACGGCCGCGTTTTGGCGTGGTGACGGGCACTGGCATGGGCGGCGCCACCACCTTTGACTCCGGTTATTACAACCTTTATGCGAAGCAAGTCACTCGCATGCATCCCTTCACCATCCCCAAGATCATGCACAACGCGGCCACCTCGCAGATCTGCATGGAGTTCGGCGCGCAGGGACCAGCACTGACCACCGCCACCGCTTGCTCTTCCGCCGGGCACGCCATGGGG
>CAYTMD010000093.1:0-16295 GCA_964438685.1 uncultured Acidobacteriota bacterium | reverse complement strand
AATATATCGTTTGTGGACGGAGGTCGTAACCCTGACCGTTCTTCTTTCGTCAAAAGTTAGGTGTTAAATTTGTAAGGTGAATTAAGCGATTTACTGGAAACAAGGGTCAGTAGCCCCGGCGCGACGAGAGAGACCGAATCATTAGGGTACCCCAGACTAAACTCTCTTACGACGGCCCAGCTTTAAGGACCGCCGTTGGGTTGGGGGTGCGGCAAGCCACCACCCGCAGCAAGCGAGTCCAATTCTCGCGAAACCGCACTTTTGGCGAACGCGCATCTGTTCTCTTCAGCGGCAACAAAGGCTGATCGATTATGAATCTGGAAAAACCAAATACACTTGACCCACACGAAACCGTACCGAGTTACGGGATAGCAGAGCCCCCCCATGCAGGAAAGCCCGGGAAATATCGATGGCTTTGGCTGGTAATTCTGGTTTTGGCGGGGGTGGGTGTCTACTATTATTTTCGCAATCATGGAAGTCCCACGAAGGCTGCCACGGATGTCGCCCAATCGCCGGGCGGCAAGGGTGGGCGAGGTGGGGGCGCGATTCCCGTTGTGGCCGCGCAGGTGCGCAAGGGAAACATCGGCGTTTATTACACCGGCCTGGGCGCCGTGACCCCGATTTATACGGTAACCGTGCGGAGCCAGATCTCCGGATATCTGATGCAGGTTTTGTATCGGGAAGGCCAGACGGTTCGTAAAGGGGATCTGCTGGCGGAGATCGATCCGAGACCGTACCAGGTAATGCTGGAGACAGCGCGGGCAGGGAAGGCCCGGGATCAGGCCACCTTGGAAAACGCCATGGTGGATTTAAAGCGCTACCAGACGCTGGCGCCGCTGAAAGCCATCCCCGAACAGCAACTAGCCACGCAGGAAGCTACTGTTAAGCAGCAGCAGGCTGTTGTGCAAACGGATCAAGCGCAAATTGATAGTGCCAACCTTGACCTCACTTATTGCCATATCATCGCCCCAATATCCGGCCGCGTGGGTCTTCGCCTTGTCGACCCGGGCAACTATGTAACGGCAAACGACTCAACCGGACTCGTGGTTATTACCCAGATCCAACCCATTAGCGTCGTCTTCACCCTTCCCGAGGACCAGCTCAATGCCATCCTGACGGGTCTCCACGCGGGAGCACGCTTGAAAGTGGAAGCCTATGACCGTGAAATGAAGAACAAGGTCGGCCAAGGGTTGTTGGCGACAATGGATAATCAAATCGATCCCACCACGGGTACGGTCAAATTGCGAGCGAATTTCGACAATCGGGATGGATTATTGTTCCCCAATCAGTTTGTCAATGCCCGCTTATTGGTGGAAGAAAAGCAACAGGTCAATTTGATCCCCACGGCGGCGGTTCAACGGAACTCCCAAATGACTTATGTCTATCTGATAAAAGACATTCATCCGGTTAAAGCCGGTTCTCAGGGAGATGCGGGCAAAGGGCGGCCAGTTTCGCGGGAGCCCGCAGAGCAGCAACTCGAGGGGACTGCGACCGTCAGAACGATTACCATCGGCACCACGGAAGGCGAAGATGCGGAAGTCACCTCCGGCCTCGCGGCTGGTGATTCGGTGGTCATGACGGGGGTGGATAAGCTCCAGGAAGGCAGCAAGGTCAGAGTGCAGAAGCCCGGCGAGAGGAGTCATCGAGGGAGTTCATGAACCCGTCTCGGATCTTTATCCTTCGGCCAATAGCGACGTCGCTGCTGATGGCCGCAATCCTCCTGGCGGGCGCGGTGGCTTATAAACAGTTGCCGGTCTCAGCCCTGCCAGAGGTAGATTACCCTACTATCCAGGTCATCACCTTTTATCCGGGTGCGAGCCCGGATGTGATGGCGTCGTCGGTTACCGCTCCGCTGGAACGCCAATTCGGCCAGGTGCCGGGCCTCCAGCAGATGACCTCCACCAGTTCCGACGGCAGTTCCATTATCACCTTGCAGTTCAACCTCAGCCTCAATATCGATGTGGCTGAGCAGGAAGTGCAGCAATCCATCAATGCCGCGGGAACCTACCTGCCGCCTGACCTTCCCACGCCACCCCTTTACAGCAAAAGCAACCCTGCCGATGCCCCGGTCCTGACCCTGGCGCTCACATCGAATACGCTGGCACTGCCCAAGGTTGAAGACCTTGCGGACACGCGCCTGGCTCCAAAGATTTCCCAGTTGCCGGGAGTGGGTTTGGTAAGCATCAGCGGCGGCCGGAAACCCGCCGTGCGGATCAGGGCCAATCCTACGTTAATGGCCTCTTACGGCATCAACCTGGAAGACCTTCGCAGCACCATCGTGGCAGCCAACGTCAACCAGGCGAAAGGCAACTTTGATGGTCCGCACCAATCTTATCAAATTGGCGCCAATGACCAGTTGCTCTCCGGGGCTGACTACGTGCCGCTGGTGGTGGCTTACCGGAACGGCTCCCCGGTTAAGATGACGGATGTGGCCTCAGTGGATGACGACGTGGAAAACGTCCGCCAAGCCGCATGGATGAACGATGTCCCCGCCGTCATCGTGAATATTCAGCGTCAGCCGGGCGCCAACGTTATTGCTGTGGTGGATCGAATCAAGGGCCTTCTGGATCAGCTCAAGAAATCGCTGCCGTCCTCGGTTCAGGTCAGCATTTTGACTGACCGTACCACGACCATTCGCGCTTCGGTGGAAGACGTGGAATTTGAGTTGATGCTCACCGTGGCCCTGGTGGTAATGGTCATTTTCCTCTTCCTGCGCAACCTGGCAGCCACCCTTATTCCCAGCGTTGCCGTGCCGCTTTCGCTGGTTGGCACTTTTGGCGTGATGTACCTGCTCGGTTACAGTCTCAACAATTTGAGCATGATGGCTTTGACGATCTCCACCGGGTTTGTTGTGGATGACGCCATCGTGATGATTGAGAACATCACGCGTTACATTGAAGAGGGTGAGCCCCCGCTTGAGGCGGCGCTAAAAGGGTCCAAGCAAATTGGCTTCACCATTGTTTCGCTGACCATCTCTTTAATTGCCGTACTTATTCCGCTCTTATTCATGGGCGACATTGTCGGGCGGCTTTTCCGTGAGTTTGCTGTTACCTTGGCAGTGACCATACTGGTTTCAGCCATCGTCTCGTTGACGCTCACGCCCATGATGTGCTCGAAGCTGCTCAAACACTCCCCGGAAGCCGACCAGAGTCGATTCTACCGGGTCACCGAGCATGGTTGGAAGGCCATTATTTCTTTCTACGACCGGACCCTCCAAGTCGTGCTGCGCCATCAGACCCTTACCCTCCTGGTTGCTGCCGCGACCCTTATCCTTACTGTTCTACTGTACATATACGTGCCCAAAGGATTCTTCCCGATTCAGGATACCGGAGTCATCCAGGGCGTCTCTGAAGCTGCGCAAACGGTGTCTTTCCCGGAAATGGCCAATGAGCAGCAGGCGCTGGGTAAGATCATTTTGAAGGATCCCGCGGTGGAAAGCCTGTCCTCATTCATTGGCATCGATGGAACCAATGCCACTCTTAACAGCGGGCGTATCCTGATCAACCTGAAGCCGCTCGCCGTGCGCAAGATCAGTGCCAGCGACGTCATCCGCCGCTTGCAGCCTGAGCTTGCCGAGGTGGCGGGAATTACCCTCTACATGCAGCCGGTACAGGACATCAGCGTGGAGGACAGGGTCAGCCGCACGCAGTTTCAATACACGTTGGAAGATCCCAACGTCGACGAGTTGGATGCTTTTGCTCCCCGCATGGTCAAACGGCTGCAAGAGTTGCCGGATCTGCGCGACGTGGCAAGTGACCAGCAGGAGGGCGGATTGCGCGCCAAGCTGGTTTTCGATCGCAACACCGCCTACCGTCTGGGCATCACACCCTCCACCATTGATCAAACGCTCTACGACGCTTACGGTCAGCGGGAAGTGTCCACGATCTTCACCCAGTTGAACCAGTACCATGTGGTGTTGGAGGTGAAACAGGACTTTCAACAGAATCCCTTTGATTTGCGCGACCTCTTTATCCGCACCAACGCGGCTACAAGCACCACCACTGGCTCGTCAGGATTGGTAGCCGGGGGAACGTCATCCGCGCAGTTGTACGGACCAACGAGTTCGGCCACCGCTGCCGCCACCAGCCTTTCGAATTCCACTTCCTCTTCCGGCCTTTCCACCACCATCCCTTCCGATACCGCCTTCGGGGGTAGACAGATTGCATCGTCGGCACAATTTCCCAACGGCGGACAAGTGCCGCTTGCCGCCTTCACGCATGTTGAGGAGATGAACGCCCCTATCACTGTAAATCACCAGGGCCAGTTCCCTGTGGTTACGCTCTCGTTTAATCTGGCTCCAGGGGCTTCCCTGGGGGCCGCGGTGGACGCCGTGAACAAAGTGAAGAATGATCCCCAACTGAACATGCCGGCCAGCATTGAGGCGAGTTTTCAGGGCACGGCGGCGTCTTTCCTATCCTCTCTGTCCAACGAGCCCATTCTGATTCTGGCGGCCCTGATTACGGTCTACATCGTTCTGGGCGTCTTGTACGAAAGCTATATTCACCCCATTACCATCCTCTCCACTCTTCCTTCCGCAGGGGTGGGCGCGCTCTTGTCACTGCTGATCTGCAGGATTGATTTCAGTGTGATTGCCCTGATCGGGCTGGTCTTGCTCATCGGCATTGTGAAGAAGAATGGCATCATGATGATCGATTTTGCCTTGGAAGCGGAGCGCAAGGAAGGCATGACGCCGGTGAATGCCATCTATCAAGCCTGCTTGCTGCGCTTCCGGCCCATCATGATGACGACCATGGCGGCGTTGCTGGCCGGTGTGCCCCTGGCGTTGGGCACCGGCATGGGTTCGGAACTGCGCCGGCCCTTGGGAATCGCCATGGTGGGGGGGCTCATCCTAAGCCAGTTGCTAACCCTCTACACGACCCCGGTCATTTACCTCTGGTTTGATCGCCTGGCGTTACGTTTTTCGGGGCAGCATAAGGGCAGCTCAGGCGCTGAGCCGGTCCCGGCGGAATAAGCCATGAACATTTCCGAGCCATTCATTCGCAGGCCGATTGCCACGACGCTCCTGATCGTTGCCATTTCGCTGGCCGGCGCTGTGGCATTCCGCCTGCTACCGGTGTCGCCGCTGCCTCAGGTGGATTTTCCCACCATTTCGGTGTCGGCGGGTTTGCCGGGCGCCAGTCCGGAGATTATGGCCTCGTCGGTCGCCACCCCCCTGGAGCGGCAATTTGGCCGCATTGCGGCGGTCACCGAGATGACCTCATCGAGTAGCCTTGGGGGATCAAACGTCATCCTGCAATTTGACTTGAACCGGAACATCGATGCGGCCGCGCGCGACACTCAAGCCGCCATCAACGCCGCCCGCGGTTACCTGCCCTCCAACCTGCCGAGCAACCCGACCTACCGGAAAGTGAACCCGGCCGATTCTCCTATCTTCATGCTCTCTCTCACCTCCGACGTACTGGGGAAAAGCAGGATTTACGATTACGCTTCCTCCATCATGGTGCAGAAACTCTCGCAGGTAAAAGGGGTGGGCCAGGCCTTTGCGGGTGGGGGCGCGCTGCCGGGAGTTCGAGTCGAATTGAATCCGACCTTACTCGACAAGTACGGTATCGGGCTGGAGCAGGCACGCGGGGTTTTGAGCAACTCCAATGCCAACGTACCGAAGGGGCACTTTTCAGATGGTCTCCGGATATGGGAGGTGGGCGCCAACGATCAACTGTTCCACGCGGGTGATTATAGCCCGCTGATCGTAGCTTACAAGAAAGGCTCCGCCGTGCGCCTCTCGGATGTCGGCGAAGTGCGTGACGCACCGGAATCACTTCGTGCCTCGGGCTACACCAACGGCAAGCCTTGTGTTCTGGTCATCATCTTCCGCCAGCCAGGCGCCAATATCATTGAAACCGTGGACCGCGTCCGGGCCATATTACCCCAGCTCAAAGCCAGCATGCCCGCTGCGATCGATATGCGGGTGGCCATGGATCAGACCCTGACCATCCGCGCCTCTGTTAACGATGTGGAGAGGACCCTCATCATTTCAGTGCTGCTGGTGATCCTGGTGGTTTTCGTTTTTCTGCGCAATTCGAGGACTACCTTTATACCTAGCGTGGCCGTTCCCGTGTCATTGTTGGGGACCTTCGGGGTCATGTACCTGTTGGGCTACAGTCTCGATAATCTCTCCTTGATGGCGCTCTGCGTCTCCACCGGCTTTGTGGTTGATGATGCGATTGTGGTGATCGAAAACATCACCCGCTATCTGGAGAAAGGCATGGCGCCGTTCCAGGCGGCGCTGCAGGGCGCCCGGGAGATTGGCTTTACGGTGCTGACCATCAGCGTTTCCCTGGTGGCGGTGTTCATCCCCTTGTTGCTGATGGGCGGAATTGTGGGCCGGCTGTTTCGCGAGTTTGCCGTGACCCTTTCCGCGGCAATCCTTGTTTCCATGGTCGTCTCGCTCACCGCTACACCCTCCATGTGCGCGCATCTCTTGCGGCAGCATGAATCCCATGGCTCGATGTATCGGACCTCCGAACGCGCCTTCAATTGGGTGGTGAAGTTCTATGGAAGGACCTTGTCCACCGTCTTGCGCTTTCCGGCCATTACCCTGACGGTTTTGCTCGCGACCATCGCGCTGAACGTATTCCTCTATATCCACGTTTCCAAGGGGTTCTTTCCCCAGCAGGATAACGGACGCATCATGGGTGCGATTCAGGCTGACCAGGATACCTCGTTCCAGGCGATGGACAAGATCTTGCGGCAGATGGTTGATATTATGGTCGCCGACCCGGCGGTGGATACCGTCAACGGATTTACCGGGGCGGGCGGGCCCCGCGGTGGTGCCATGAACACGGCGCAGATGTTCGTTTCGCTCAAGCCTCCCGAGGAGAGAAAAATCAACGCCGACCTGGTTATCGCGCGGCTGCGGCCCAAGCTTGGCCGGGTGCCCGGCGCCACGCTCTATCTGCAAGCCGCGCAAGACATCCGCGTGGGGGGCCGGTTTGGCGCCTCTCAGTATCAATTCACCATGCGGGGTGACAATATAAGGGACCTGCAAAACTATGCTCCTCGCATGCTCCAGGAGTTGAGAACCGTCCCGTCGATCGCCGACGTGAACACTGATCAGCAGGACCGTGGCCTCCAGGCCTTCGTGCAATATGATCGGGCCACCGCGGCGCGCTTCGGCATTTCGCCGCAACTGATTGACAACACCCTCTACGATGCCTTTGGCGAGCGGCAGGTATCGACCATGTATACGCCGCTGAACCAATATCATGTGGTCATGGAGGTGGCGCCGGAATTCTGGCAAAATCCCCTGTTCCTTCGCCAGGTTTATGTGCACTCACCGGCTGGGCAGGAAGTTCCCCTGAGTGCCTTTACAAAATATGAGCCCATTACCGCGCCCCTTGCCGTGAACCACCAGAGTCTATCTCCTTCCGTGACGATTTCCTTTAACCTCCAACCGGGAGTTGCCTTGGGAGATGCCGCAGACGATATTGAGGACAGGGCTGCCAAAATTGGATTGCCTTCCACCATCCGCACGGGTTTCGCCGGAACCGCGCAAGCCTATCAGGATTCGCTTGGCAGCGAACCTCTGCTGATCGCCGCCGCGCTCATTTCAGTTTATCTGGTGCTGGGCATCCTTTATGAAAGCTATGTCCATCCCGTGACCATTCTCTCCACACTTCCGTCGGCGGGCGTCGGCGCGCTGCTGGCACTCATGCTTACAAAAACGGACCTGACGGTGATCGCCATTATCGGAATCATCCTGTTGATCGGCTTGGTGAAGAAGAACGGCATCCTGATGGTCGACTTTGCCATTTCCGCGGAGCGGAACGAAGGCAAGAGCTCACGCGACGCCATCTACGAAGCATGCTTGTTGCGGTTCCGGCCGATCATGATGACGACGATGGCGGCGATGCTGGGCGCTCTGCCGCTCGCGCTTGGTACTGGCACAGGGTCGGAACTTCGCCGCCCCCTGGGAATTGCGATCATCGGTGGATTGACGGTTAGTCAGTTGTTAACGCTATACACGACTCCTGTGGTTTACCTCTATTTTGATCGGTTGCAAAATTGGCGGCGTGGAACTCGGAATCTAGGACATGATAACAACATGCCCCTGGCCCCGGAGAATTAGGCTTCAGAAGGCAGAAAGCACAAGGCAGTTAGCAAAAAGGAGCAGATAGATGGTTAACTGGGAAGTGCGAACGCAAACCTCAAAAGGCAAACCGCAAAAATCAAGAGTGCGCGTGCCCGGGGTTTTGACTTTTGACTTTTGCGCTTTGCCTTTTGACTTCCTTTTCTGCCTTTTGCTTACTGGCTTCTGCTTGCTTCTTCCTTCCTGCAAGGTAGGGCCAGACTACAAGCGCCCGCCCGTCCAAACACCCACGGCTTTCAAGGAGCTTCCCCCGGCAGGTTCGCCTGAGGCGGCACAGTGGGCCCCGGCGCAGCCCAGCGACGCCATTGCTCGAGGCAAGTGGTGGGAAATCTACAACGACCCGGAGCTCAACGCTCTGGAAGAACAAGTGAGCATTTCCAACCAGAATCTCAAACAGGCAGAGGCGCAATTCCGCGAGGCGAAGCTCAATGTGCGAATCGCCCGCTCGTACCTGTTCCCCACCGTCACCACCTCACCTTCCATTGTGAACGCGCGATCGTCGATCACCGGGACTCCCGGTAATCAAAACTTTGTCCCAACTTCGCGCACCACCTATGACCTGCCGGTGGATGTCTCCTACGAAGCCGATATCTGGGGAAGTGTACGGCGGGAATTCCAGGCCATTGTGGAGGCCGCGCAGGTCAGTGACGCTCAGTTGGAGAACGCACGCCTCTCTTACCAGGCGGAGCTTGCCCAAGACTACTTCCAATTACGCGGAACGGATGGCGAGAAGGCACTGCTCCAAACCACCGTAAAGTCCTATGAGGAGTACCTCAAGCTTACGCAAGACAGGTTTAATAACGGTGTCGCATCGGGTTCAGATGTTGCCCAGGCACAGACGCAACTGAACACAGCGCGTGCGCAACTGATCGACTTTGACGTGGCGCGAGCGCAGTTCGAGCACGCCATTGCGGTCCTAACAGGCAAAGCTCCGGCGGAGCTCTCCGTGTCTGCCGGCCCCATCAAGATCACTCCACCTCCGGTGCCGGTAGGAGTGCCCTCCACGCTGCTTGAGCGCCGGCCGGATATCGCCGCCGCCGAGCGGCAAATGGCCGCAGCCAATGAACAAATCGGGATTGCCCAGGCTGCTTTTTACCCCACGATTTCGATCAGCGCCGCGGCAGGACTCGAAAGCAATCAATTTCTGAAGTGGATTTCCTGGCCCAGCCGCTTCTGGTCCGTAGGCCCCCAATTGGCGGAGACCCTCTTTGATGCGGGCAGGCGCCGCGCGACGGTCCAGCAGAATATGGCTGCCTATGACGCCACGGTGGCAAATTATCGCCAGACCGTTCTCGTAGGCTTCCAGCAGGTCGAGGATAATCTGGCGGCGTTGCGCGTTCTGGAGAAAGAAGCGCAAGCCGAAAACGATGCCGTGTTGGCAGCTCAAAATTCATTGGATATTTCCACTTACCAGTACAAGGCCGGCACCGTAAACTACCTTACCGTAATCACCGAGCAAGCCATTCTCCTGCAAGACCAAGTGCAGGCTCTGAATATTCTGACTCGTCGCATGGACGCCAGCGTCATTCTGATCGAAGCCTTGGGCGGCGGGTGGAACACCTCAAAACTTCCCTCTGTAACTGAATTGAAGGCCGGCAAGTAAAGCGTCTCAGCGCGGTGAAAAAGCCGGCCTACCCACCGGAATTCCATCTCAGGATTTCATCTGCAAGCCCATCGGGCGCGTCCGCTGGCGTGAGGCTGCGAAAGTCCGGAAATCGGTGGAAGGTGATGAAGTTGGCATCGTGTTGGGAGTGGGCGCCACCCAATCCATCATCATAGGCAGTGCGCGATAAAGCGATCATATCGTTCCCATCAAAGCGAAAGTCTGCATATTGGAACGCGTGCGATTTGACGTCAGGGTGATGCAATACAACGGTGCGGATCGACCAATGATAGAGATCCGGCGAGGCGATCATTGCCAGGGTATTGCGCGTTCGTTCCACGCTGGAGCCCGCGTGACGCTTCGGCACCCAGTTGCTGAGGCTCCAGTAGAGCTTGCTCGCGCGATCGTAGCGGACAATGAACTTCTTGCAACCGCCCGGGAAGTCGACAAAGTCCTTCTGGGGGTCAAATTCCAGGGTTTTGCCGCCGCGGTTCGGATGAGCAACAAGTGCCTTTTCCTGAGGGTCTCGATCGTCCACACGATAGAGGGTGACAGGCGATCCCGCAGGCCCGACTGTAATGGTCCCCTCGATCAAGCCGTGGAATCCCCCCTGCAAATAAGTTGGGTTGTAATCAATCGCAGCGGAATGCGTCCAACTGGAGTCCTTCAGCAAATCGGCCTTAAGCGGCGCCGACATGACGAAAAACCGGAAAGAGGTTCCCCATCCGTGTGGTCCCAGAGTGTCAAAAACGGATCCGAACCAGATGCGCCCATTGCAAAGCGTAATATTGCCGGCATTGGTCTGGATCGGAACATCCGGCCGCAGCCGTCCGTGTTCAGCGTCGGCGGGCGTTGACCATGTTTGCCCCCAGTCCGATGACTTTCGGATGACGAGCCGGCTGTTTTCCCCGGAATCCGTCGATCCTACCAAGTACAGGGCCTGGCGATGAACAAACAACGTCGACCAGAATGCCGGCGTTACCTTGGGCAAGGGTTCCCATGTCTGCCCGCGATCTCGCGAGGTGAACACGCGCGTCACTCCGCTGGTCAGCTCGGAGGAGCCAGGGCCGAATTCATCGCACGTGGCACAGTACCTTCCATCGGGAAGGATGGCGAGGCTGGGAGAGGAAAGGTATATTCCCGTGCTTGCCGGCGAGTGGGATACCACCACTCCCGGGACTTGGGGAAAATCCCCTCCCATGTCGGGTGGACGGAATGCGCTCATGAGTCTCCCTTGACCCATCAAGCATCCCCCGAGCGTGCCGATTTCCAAGAACTTCCTGCGACTGCACTTCATTCATCCCCCTAACTGATTACCACCCACTTGGGCTTTCGGCACGATCCTCCCGTGGTAAAGGGTCGATTCGCAAAAACGAACTCTGCATTCCAGAACCGCTTAACCCCGACTTCTTTCCAGCCTCCGCGATTCCCTATGGTGGTGTTCTCAAGTCCCAAGGGGTTCACGCGGAATTAATGCCACGGCGGGGCAGCGGCGGGCTGAACCTGCACCCTTCCCGGCCCGAAGGGAGAAATACGGTCAGGCAGAGCCTACAACTTCTACTCGGATCTTCGCTCCCTGTGCTCCTTGTGTGTCACCGATTAGCGGGGAGGAGGCCTGTCTTCAGACGGACAGCTTGTCATGCTGTTTTCACATTGCGACAAAACAACGTAACCGGCTTTTTATCAGCATGTTCTCAGCTATGGGATATAAAAAATGCCCTCTTGCTACCTTTATTTTCAAGATGTTACCAGCTTTGGCGGGTTCGTCACGGGGGGCACGCTCAGGACACAAAGTCGCCATGAAATTCGAGCGCCGGGGCGGACCGTTTCCGCTCTCGGCCTGGCGACATTTGGCCCCGCATGGGGCGGGAAATTGAGACCGGCAAATGGCATGATAAAATCCTTCTGCCCGGTCCACGAATTCCTGCGGCTTCCGGGCAGGCCCTGCGTCACGCAACAACTGTAGCCTATAATAAAATTCTCGTCAAGCAAAAAATACGACGCGGCCGGAAGTGGGCCGCCCCTGCCGGTGAGCATCTCCCTGGCGCCTGACCCGCAATCCTCACCAGCCTCCGCGGATAACCACACCGTCCGTCGGCCGACGGACGGGGTGGTGCTGACAAAGTGATAACGGGATGGCCGTGATCATCAAAGCGCTGACGAGTCAACGCGTGAAAAAGCGGCGACGAGTCGCTGCACTCCGAATTGTCACTCCGCATGTCCGGGGTGAGAATTCCGAGTTGAGCCTGTGGTGAATTTGGGCAGCCCTATGTTACTTTACCGGAGGGCCGCGCCAGGGCATGGAGCGGAATCGTGTTTATTCACAGTTGGGATTATTTCATGCCGTGGAGCATGAACATGCTGACGAGCAACCGCATCCGAATTCCGTTGATTGCCGCTATCACGACCTTCGCGTTGCATTTGATGGGCAATCCTCATTATGGATTTTTCCGCGATGAACTCTATTTGATCGTTTGTGGACGCCACCCGCAGTGGGGCTATGTTGACCAGCCTCCCGTGACGCCACTGCTCGCCGCCGGGTCGCAGATATTCGGCCACTCCCTGGTACTTTTACGCGCGATTCCCGCGTTTTTTGCCGCTGCGGGCGTGTACGTCACGTGCTTGCTTGCCACGGAGTTGGGGGGAGGAGCCTTTGCCGGGATCCTCGCCGCGCTTCTGGTATTTTTCGCCCCGGTGCTGATGAACTTCGGCATGAAGGTTTCTCCTGACGTCGTAGGCCTTTGGCTATGGCCCCTGGCGGTGCTCTACACGCTGCGGATCACGAAGGGCGCCAATCCCCGTGGATGGCTGGTGGTGGGCGCTGCCGTCGGGATCTGCCTCCAGAGCAAATACACGGTGGTGTTCTTCTTTGCAGCTTTGCTGCTCGGCTTACTTCTCACTCCTGAAAGGAGGATTCTCTTCTCCCGCTGGTTCCTGGCGGGGTGCGCCGTGTGCGGAGCGATCGCCTTGCCGAATTTCCTCTGGCAGGTGCATTACGGGTTCCCCACGCTGGAATTCCTCCGCAACGCCGGGCGCGGGAAGAACCTCATCGTCGGCCCCGTGCAATACCTGTTTCAGCAACTCTTCATTACCAATGTATTCCTGTCCCTAGTGTGGATCATTGGCCTTGCCTGGCTTTTGTGGAACGCGCGTTTGCGTTTCCTGGCTTACACCTATGTAATCTTGATTGCCTTTATGATCGTGTTACATGGAAAACACTACTACCCCGCCGATGTTTACCCGTTTCTCATGGCGGCAGGGGGGGTCGCCATCGAAGCGTGGACGAATCGTTGGAAACTGCTTCGTCCGGTTGTGGTTACAGCCGTGATTGTCCTAGGACTCGTTTTCGTTCCGTTCGCGATGCCGATCTTGCCGGAAGAGCAAGCGGCCGCGTATACAGACTGGCTATTCAAGACATTGCACCTCTCACGCCAGGCCGTGGCGACCGAGCACCATCAACTGCCCAGCCTTCCCAGCGATTGGGCCGATATGCATGGCTGGCCCGAACTGGCCGCGACCGTCGGTAAGGTCTATCAGTCTCTATCGCCAGCCGATCGTGCTCAGGCGGCCATTGTGGCTCAGAATTATGGCGAAGCAGGGGCGATCGACTTCTTCGGAAGGCAATACGGTTTGCCGCCTGCAATCAGTGGCCACAATCAGTATTACCTTTGGGGAACGCGCGGTTACAGCGGCAATGTGATCATCGATGTCGCAGGTGACTGCGGAGCCCGCGAGCATCTATTCGCCAGCAGCGAGCGCGCCGCAACCTTTAAGTCACCGTGGGTTATGCCGTTTGAAGACGAAATCCCCATCATGGTTTGCCACGGGATTCAGAAGCCGCTGGCAGAATTGTGGCCAAGCATCAAGGCGTACCGATAGATTGCGGTCACCACTTCGGGTAATACGTTACTTCGGTGGGCCGGTTGGGGTCTTCAATCCATGACCCCATGGCCTGCTTCTTTGACATTTCGTGGTACTTTGCCAGTTTGTCGAAATCCAATTCCACACCCAATCCCGGACCGGTCGGTACAGCCATGCCACCATTTTCATAGGCAAGCTTTCCGCCGACAATCACATCGTCAACCAGGTGATGGTAATGGGAATCGCACGCCCCGGCGAGGTTGGGCAGCACGGCGGCGAGGTGCAACATGGCTGCTTGCGAAATCCCCAGCTCCGTTCCGCTGTGCATGCTGATATCCATGCTGAACGTCTCGCAAACCTGCGCGGCCACGCGGGCGCGGTGGATTCCTCCATACCAATGAGGGTCCAGCAATACAACGTCCAGCGCATCCTGAATGACTGCGGGCGGCAAATCGTCAAAGGAGAAGACGGACATGTTGGATGCCAGCGTTACCCACGGAGCCTTGCGATTGACCCGTGCCAGGCCGCGAATCCCCCAGGTGGGATCTTCCAGATATTCCGGCTCGTAATCACGTAACGCCTTGGCGACGCGAATAGCCGTTGAGACGGACCAGACCGCATTAGGATCAATGCGGATTTTGTGGCGGGGAAAAGCCTTGCGCAGGGCGATGAACGTCTCAATTTCCTCGTCCACCGGAAAGACGCCGTTCTTGAATTTGATCGTTCGGAATTTGTATTTCTCGACGAGTTCCTTTGCCCAAGCGACCATTTGATCAGTGTTCGAAACTTCGCCCCACCCTTGCGGGTTGTTGTAACGGTAAAAAAGGTACGCGCAGAACTGGATGTGGTCGCGCACTCTGCCACCCAGCAGGTCTGACACCGGTCGTCCCAGCGCTTTGCCTTGTAGATCGAGGCAGGCGAATTCGACCGCGGCAAAAGGCAAAACGTGGCCGAATAGCTTGAGGGCTCCGGGCGAGGCGAGTTTCCAGCGGATGCGCTCCAGTTGAAAGGGATCCTCGCCGCGGAGCGATGCGCGGAACTCTTCCAATTGGCCTTCCCGCGCCTTGCCGCCATAGCATTCACCCAAGCCAACCAGGCCTTCGTCCGTTTTTAATTGTACGATGATGCGGGAGAACCCGGGGTGCGCTCCTTGCGAATAGCGCAGAGGCGCCTCAATGGGAACAAATACCGGAGTGTATTCAAGATCGACGATTTTCACGGGTTCTCCCTTGGATGCATTATTGCTTCGCCCATCCGTTGTCGCCCAGGCCTGCGGCGGGCAAATGCAGCGATGACCGGCGGCCGCTCCCCTGGATCAGGATTTCGTTATTGGCCACCTGGATGTCACGAACGCCGCCAAAATCCTCCGGCACATGTGCAAGGAAGCTTAAGTACTTGGCAACCGCCTTGCCCTTTGCGGGGACGGTAGTGAACGTCGGCGTGCCGAACAACGGCGCCACGGCAAACGCTTCCCGCCGCGTGACCGGAGAGGGCGTTGATCCAAATTCCAAGCCGCGCGTTTGGGCGCGACCATTCCAAGGGGCGTTGGTCCTTGCCATGTTCTCTTCCCAAATGGCCACCCAGGGGAAGTCGCTGCGGCGGAAGCAGTAGCCCATTAGAAGGCCGTGAGGTTGGTTGAGAGCGGCGATGTATTGCACCTGCCGGCGCGGATTCAGCAAAACCGAAACTAGGAATCCCAATCCCTTTTGCGCGAAGGGCAGGGAAAGATCGATGCTTTCGCCGCTCCGTGACGGGGCAAAGGGCCAGTGGAAATCGCGCCCGGAAGCAAGCAACTCATTGCCTCCGTAGCCGCCGGAAAACGTTCTGCCGCGGGTGGCGGAGATGGCGATGCGGCTGGTATCGTGCCCCAGGAAAGGTGGACTCAAGGTGACGTGCTGGGTCCAGTGGAAAAAGTGGTCGGCCTTCTTTTCGTTGACGACCGTCTCTTCAAAATACGCCACGGACTCGCCTCGCAGCAGGCGGATTTGGCGGCTGAACCGCAGTCCTGCCACCGGCAGGGGTACCGCCAGGGTAAGGCTGGCCTCGTTGGCAGTGGCCCGAAGCTTGGTCTTCTGCCATTTGGCGGAAGGTGCTTCTCCGTGCGTGGACAGGCCCTGTGCGGCTTCTTCTTCAGACGGTGGCCCGAAATAGTCCAGACAAATGTTATGCCCAGCGATGCCGGAGAGAAGCTTCCCTTCATTCGACGGACCGTATGTGGCGGCGTGCTTTTCCGCGCGATACTGGTAAGGCTCAATGGACTTCCACGGGGGAACCCACAGGGGGCTGAGTACGGGCAATCCTGTGCTGGGCAGGAATTGAAACTCCGCGATGTGGCCGCCTCCGGGTAAAGTCACCATTTGCACGAGGTCATTGTGGATTGTGTAGGCCTCGCGCCCATTCCATTTCGTTTTAGAGCATGCAGGTTGGGTGGTCATAAGGACGTTTTCCTCTTGGCGATAGAGTAACTGCTTGCCTCTCTTCGCGAATGATAATGCATCACACCTTCGGCGCTGGCAAGCCCCCATCCTGAAAGGCCATTCCGCCCGCCGGAACCAGGAGGCCGCCGTCCACGGGGATTGCCGCACCAGTGACGAAGGAGGCGAGGTCACTTGCCAGAAAAACCATGACCCGGGCCACCTCTTCCGGTTTCCCCATCTTGCCGCGCAGATGCATGCGGTCGCAGGCTGCCAACGTACTTTCGGGGTCGGGGCTGAGTGACGC
>CAYTMD010000092.1:13047-16382 GCA_964438685.1 uncultured Acidobacteriota bacterium | reverse complement strand
TCCCTGGACGTGCTGTTTGACGACCGCGCCGAACGGCCGGGGGTCAAGTTCAAGGACGCGGACCTGATTGGCGTGCCCTACCGCGTGACGATCGGCAAACGCAAATTTGAACAGGGGCTGGCGGAGATCTTCCGTCGCTCGACAAAGCAAATACAGGATGTTAAGCTGGAATCTGTCGTCTCCAGTTTGCTGGAAATGCAAGGGAGATAAGCTCTTGGGGGTTCTACAAGCTACGAGGGACACGATGCGGCGGTCTGAGTCCGGAAAGATAACCTTGAAGGCGATTCTTGCTCTCGCCTTCATCGCGGCGGTGATCTTTGCCTGCGTCAAGACCATTCCTGTTTACGTCAACAACTACGAACTTCAAGATTACATCCAGAACCAGACACCTTTTTGGGTGACACAGCACGCCACGGCGGATGCGGTGCGAAAAAACATCCTGGCCAAGGCCGAGGATCTGGGCCTCCCCATTGTCGAAGACAATGTGACGGTGGAGGCTACTTCGGTCAAGGTTAGCGTCAAAATCGATTACATCGCCCCCGTGGATTTGAAGGTGTACACGCTTCAGCTCCATTTCACCCCCTCATCTGAAAACCGGGCAATATAAAACGTGACTGTCCGTCCATCTTCGGTATCGCGAGGCTCTCACGGAGCGGGGAACCGTGGGGGATTCTTGCGCCTTCGGACATCCTTCTGGGAAAAAAACAAGAAGATATTGCTGGGCGCGGCCTTGCTGTTGTTTCTGATGGCCGTGGGAGCCTTCGTCTTCTTTTATGTGCGCTTCTCAAGGGCCATCGACGCCCGTCTGAGCGGCGACGTGTTCAACAATGCCTCCCTGGTATTTGCCGCGCCCACGCCGGTGTTTGTCGGTGAAGCCATCACGCCGGACGACGTGGCAGCCCGCCTGCGCAAGGGACTCTACGCCGAGACGGAAGGCGGGTCCAATGTCGGCACCTACCGGCGGGAGGGCAATCGCCTGGAAATCCGGCCGGGCTTATCTTCATTCTTTGCCAGTGACGATTTTGCGGAAGGTCCGGCGGCGCTGGAGTTTGCCAATGGGCGCATAACCTCCATCACTTTGCTGGGCGGCGGCGGGGCGCTGCAGACTTACAAGCTTGAACCGGAAGTCATTACCACGCTGTTTGATACTTCCCGCACCAAACGGCGGCTGGTGCGCTACCAGGATCTCCCCAAGACGGTCATCGACGCTGTGGTGGCGGCAGAAGACCACAGTTTCTTCACTCACCATGGGGTGAACCTGTACCGCATCGTGGCCTCCGGTATCCATGATTTCTTCCGTTCGGACGAAATCATGCAGGGCGGAAGCACGCTGACCATGACGTTGGCCCGCAACATCTTTGGGCTCACCCCACAGCGCAAATTTACCCGCAAAATAACCCAGGTTTTCCTGGCCCTGCTGCTGGAACAACGCCTGAATAAGGAACAGATCTTCGAGCTATTCGCCAACCAGACTTATCTGGGTCAGCGCGGAGGCTTTTCCATTTATGGCTTCGGGGAAGCCGCCAGCGCCTACTTCAACAAGGATGTGGGCAGCCTGACGGCGGCGGAGGCCGCGCTGCTGGCGGGGATGATTCGCGGGCCCAATATTTATTCGCCTTACAAGTATCCGGAGCGAGCCCTGGAGCGGCGCAACTTTATCCTGAGAAGCATGATGGAACAGGGCATGCTCACACCTCAGGAGACGGAAAAGGCTTCCGCCGCCCCCTTGGGCGTCGTGATGCGCAACGTGGAGGGCACCCAGGCTCCCTACTTTGTGGACATGGTGAAAGATCAGTTGCTCGAGCAGTTCTCCGAGAAGGACCTGCTCTCGCAGAGCTACCGGATTTACACCACGCTTGATATGGATGTGCAGCAGGCGGCTTCCACCGCAATCAATACCGGCATGGTGGAAGTTGACAAGCGCCTGCACAAATCCAAAGTTGCCAAGGATGCCCCGCCGCCCGATCTCTCGCAACCGCAACTGGCGCTGGTGGTGCTTGATCCGCATACGGGATGGTTGAAGGCCATGGTGGGTGGGCGCGATTATGGCCGCAGTCAGCTTAACCATGCCCTGGCGAAGCGCCAGCCGGGATCATCGTTCAAGCCGTTTGTTTATGCGGCGGCACTGAACTCCGGCGTGGACGGGTCGCAACCCCTCATTACCACGGCTACGGTGCTGAATGATGAGCCCACCACGTTCCAGTTCGGCGATCGGACGTACGAACCGGAAAACTACAAGCAGGAATATTTCGGGGAAGTGACGCTGCGTAAAGCGCTGATGTATTCCTTGAACGTGGCCACCGTGCGCCTGGCCGAGATGGCGGGATACGAAAAGGTGCGCAATCTGGCTCTGGCGGCAGGGTTTAACCGCGGCCTGCTGGCCACGCCCGCCATCGCGCTGGGCGCGTATGTGGCGACGCCTCTGGAAGTCGCCGGCGCCTATACCACTTTCTCGAATGGCGGAACCTACGTGGAGCCACGGTATATCCTGGCGGTCAACGACGCTTCCGGCCACCTGCTTTGGAAAAGTTCCGTGGTATCCCGCCAGGTGCTCGATCCACGTGTTGCCTACCTGATGGTCAATTTGATGGAAAGCGTCATCAACAATGGCACGGGCGCCGGGGCACGTTCCCGCGGATTCAGATTGCCCGCCGCCGGTAAGACGGGGACTTCGCACGACGGTTGGTTTGCCGGCTTTACCTCCAACCTGCTGGCGATTGCCTGGGTGGGATATGATGACGACCGCGAGCTGAAACTCCCCGGAGCGGATTCCGCCCTGCCCATCTGGACGGAGTTCATGAAACTGGCCACCCAATACCCTGCGTATCGCGATGCCCGGTCCTTCGAACCGCCGCCGGGAATCGTTGCCGTGCCCGTGCAAACGACCTCCACTCTCCCCAGCGGTAATGAGGGGGTATCGGTGGGCAATGAGTACTTTATCGAGGGAACCGAACCGCAGGAAGGGCAGGCAGCCCAGCCGAGCGGCGGTGGAATATTGAGCCGATTGTTCCACACCGGCAGCGGCACCACCGTGCCGTCAACCACAACGCCGGGAAATGACAATACGGTTGTTGCCGCCCCAAACTCTAACCCAGATCAGCAACCCGGCCAGAAAAGTGGCGGAGTGCTGAAGAAGTTCCTCTCCATTTTCAGAGGAAAGAGCGACAAGGACAAGCAAGCCAATCCTCCGGAGCCCCCGAAAAAAACACCGCCGGAGGGATGAAGTTCAGGATCTGGTCCCGAGTCACAAACGTCCGAGGAGCACCTATGATCCCCCGGGTACAGCACGTGGGCATATTTGCTTTCACAACTTTGGCAGTGACTGCGGCCTTCTG
>CAYTMD010000092.1:0-13037 GCA_964438685.1 uncultured Acidobacteriota bacterium | reverse complement strand
CCGGCAACCGCGGCACATGTTAGCGCGGACCAGGAACCCCCAGCGGCCGGAACGCCATCCAGCGGCGACACCCGTCCCGGTGCGATCACCCTGGAGCAACGGGCAGACGTCCTGATGGCGAGAAAGAACTACGCTGGCGCGATTGCGTATTACGACAAGGCGCTGAAGGAATCGGGTTCCAATAATCCTGCGGTATGGAACAAGATGGGCATTGCCTATCAGCAGTTGAACGCGTTCCCCCGCGCCCGGAAGGACTTTAGCAATGCCACGCATGCGGATAAGAACTTCGCCGAGGCGTGGAACAATATTGGCACCGTATACTTCATGGAGAAGAGATATGGGAAATCGGTGTCCTATTACCGGCGGGCAATCAAGTTAAAGGGCGATGTTGCCGCTTTCCATATCAACCTGGGCTCATCGTATTTGAAGCTCAAAAAGTGGGATCAGGTCGGGGAGGAGTATCGCGCTGCTCTCAGTATTGACCCCACGGTTTTGTCTCCCGACTCCTCGGTGGGAACGGTGGTCCACGCCGGTATGGCCGATGTGGATTATTATTTCTACATGGCCAAAGCCCTTGCTTCCAAGGGAAACGCGGAGGTTGCGGTGCGCTACCTGCGGCGCGCTCTCGAGGATGGATTTTCCGACCGGGAGCAGATTGAATCGGATCCGGATTTTCAGAAGATCAACAAATACCCGGCATATGTGGAACTCATGCGGAATCCTCCTGTTGCCATTAAGAAGTGAGCCCGGGACGTGGGGCGGGCAGAAGCCCGCACAATGCTATAATGATGGGGTCGGATTAGGTTCTCATGCGAAGAATGTTCGGACTTGTTCTGCTCCTTTTATGTTGCCCCTGGCAGCTTCATGGCTCGTCAGAGGTGCGATCCCTACTCGTTTTTCCTTTCGAAAATCTGAGCCCCCGTGCCGACTTGAATTGGATTTCGGAAAGCTTCGCCCAAGTCCTTTCTTCCCGGCTCCCGCAGCCTGACAACTACGTCCTTGACCGCGACGAGCGCAATGCCGCCTACCTGCAATTGGGAATGCCGAATGATGCGCCCCTGACCCTGGCAAGCGAATTCAAGGTGGCGCAAACCCTGGGCGTGGATTGGGCCATCCTGGGGAATTTCAATGTGACTGACAACCGCATGGTTGTCCACGCCCGGCTGCTCGACGTCAAATTGCTGAAGCTTTCGCCCCCCCTGGAAGTTTCCGGAGATTTGACGGAGTTGGTGGATCTCCAAACGCGGCTGGTGTGGCGGTTGCTGGCCACGCACGACCCCGGCTTCACCGTCGGCAATGAAGATGACTTCCGGCGGGGTTTCCACGATATCCGCCTGGATGCTTTTGAGAATTATGTTCGCGGCCTGGTGGCCACTGACGACGCCAGCCGGCTGCATTTCTTTACCGAATCAGACCGCCTCGATCCTTCCGACCATCGCGCCGCTTTCGCCCTGGGTCGGCTTTATTTTGACGGCAAGGATTACGTGAGTTCCGCCAAATGGCTGGGAAAAATCGAGGAGTCTGACTCGAACTATACCGAGGCGCTCTTTCTGCGCGCGGTTGATGAGTTCTTCCTGGGGCGGGAACAGGCCTCGGAGAAGGATTTTCAGACTCTGGCGACGTCCCTGCCGCTTGATGAAGTTTCCAATAATCTCGGAGTTTTGCAGGCTCGTCGCGGCAACTACTCCGAAGCCCTGGCGAATTTTGATCGCGCCTACCGGAGCAATCCGTCAGATGCGGATTTTTGCTTCAACCGGGGGGTGGCTCTGTGGTACGAGAAACGCTATCCGGAGGCGGCGGAATCCCTTCAGGCAGCGGTGCAAGCCAACCCCGAGGATTCCGAGGCCCATACTTTGTTGGCGGTAGTCTTCGGAAAGCTGGGCAATACGGCAGCGGAACGAAAGGAACTGGACTGGCTGGCAGAGCATGAAGTGGGGGTGGCGGCCGGCGAGCCGGGCGACGTACTGCCCTTACCGCGGCTCAAGAAAAATTATGATGGCCGCGCGTTCCGGTTGCTGGAGTTAACTTTGCACAATGCCATGGAGCATCACCTGGCCGGCGCCTCGCGGCAGCAGCACATTGACACCCACCTGGCAGAGGGGAAGAAGTTTCTTGCCGCCAACCGCTATGGCGAAGCGGAACACGAACTGAAGGAAGTTGTTTCCCTGTCGCCGGAGGACTCCCAGGTACACATCCTGCTGGCCCAGGCACTCGAAGCCGAAGGCAAACATCCTGAAGCTGTGGTGGAACTGCAGACTTCACTTAAACTGCAGGACTCCGTGGAGGCACACGTCTTATTGGGACGCGTTTATCTTTCCACGAATCAACCCGACCTGGCCCGTGGGCAGGCGCAGGCGGCGCTCAATCTCGACCCCGGTAACATCCGTGCGGATCAACTGATGCAGCAGATTCCAGCCGCAACCCCGCCGGTAAGGAAGGCGCCTTGAGCTCAAAATATCTACGGCCCGCACTCGTACTGATAACGATACTTGCCTCCGCGTTACCATCGAATCCGCTCCGCGCCGGTCAGCCCCGTCCTCTGGTGGTGGATATCAAGCTTGATACCATGATTCATCAGGTGAGCGCGGAATACGTGGAGCGGGGAATCCGCTACGCCAATGATCAGCATGCCGACGCCATCATTTTGGAATTGAACACGCCCGGGGGACTGGTAACCGCCACGCAGGAATTGGTGCAGGCGATTTACGCCTCCCACGCCCCGGTGATCACCTATGTCACGCCCAGTGGCGCCAGCGCGGCGTCAGGCGGCTTCTTCGTTTTGATTGCCGGCGATCTGGCGGTGATGGCTCCTGGCACGAATACCGGCGCGTCTCATCCGGTTGACCTTATGGGGGGGCAAACCGATAAGACGATGAGCGAGAAGATTGAGAGTGATCTCGCTTCCTACATTCGGTCGATTGCCCAGAAGCGCGGGCGCAACGTGGCACTGGCAGACGACGCGGTGCGCAAAAGTTCGTCCTTTACCGACAAGGAAGCGTTGGACGATAAGTTGATTGATTTTGTGGCTCCGTCCTCGCGCGAGATTTTCGCGCAGTATGATGGCAAGCTGGTTCAGCGGTTCGACGGTTCCACCACAACGCTGCACCTGGCTGATGCCGATGTTGAGACCTACCCGATGGGAAGAATCGAATCCATCCTGGTCTGGGTGGCGGACCCCAACGTTGCGTTCCTCCTTGGCGCGATCGGGTTGGTTTGCCTTTACCTTGAATTCACTCATCCCGGCATGGTGGTGCCCGGCGTAGCAGGAGCGATTTCATTAGTCCTGGCGCTCTATGCCTTTAATTTCATGCCCATCAACTACGCCGGGGTGTTGCTGATTATCGCCGCCCTGGTCATGTTTGCGCTTGAGGCCAAGTTGACTTCACACGGCGTGCTGGCGGGCGGAGGAATCCTGGCGATGGTGTTGGGCGCGATGATCCTGATCAAATCGCCCTGGCCGGAAGCGCGTATCCACTTTCCTACAGCTCTGAGTGTCGCGCTGCCTTTGGCATTCATTTCCATTATCCTGCTCCGTTTGGTTATTGCCGCCAAGAAGCGTAAAGCGGTCACCGGCGATCAGGGCATGCTCGGTGAACTGGGCGTGGTGCAGACGGCGCTCGCGCCGGCGGGAAAGATCCTTGTCCATGGAGAGATTTGGGATGCCCGCGCCGGAAGTGAGATTCCCAAAGGCATCCGGGTTCGCGTCCGGAAGATCGACGGCCTAACCTTGGAGGTTGAGCCGGAGAAGGAATCTCGATAGACTGGCGTGCGGTTTTTTGAGTGACTTGGCAGGGACAGCAGCGCCAACATGGTTTGATTAACGGTGATGCAAAGTGGCAACCGGTTCTTGGGTGACCCCCTCACCCGTCCCGCCCCGGCTGATGAAAACGCCGGTTGCGGGCCACCCTCTCCCCCAAGGGGGCGAGGGATAGCTAATGAGTTTACTTCCCGCGTGCATTTGGACTTCCAGTTGGATATGCCTCAGTCATAGGAATGCGGAGAGGAGTTACTTATGGGATACATCGTCGCGGCGGTCATCATTTTCTTCTGGGTTTCGTCTTGTCTGAACGTATTGCGCGAATATGAGCGCGCTGTGGTATTCCGGTTGGGGCGGGTTTTAGCCATTGATAAAGGCCCCGGACTTATTCTTGTATTTTGGCCGATCGATAAAATCGTTCGTGTTTCACTCCGCGTGGTGGCCTGGGATATTCCTCCCCAGGACGTTATTACGCGTGACAACGTATCGGTGAAGGTGAATGCCGTTGTGTACTTCCGCGTGCTGAGCGCACAAAAAGCAATCCTGGAACTGGAGAATTATCGCTACGCCATCGAACAACTGGCGCAGACCACGCTGCGGTCGGTGCTGGGTGAGGTGGAATTAGACGACCTGCTTTCCCAGCGCGAGAAGTTGAATGCGCGGCTGCAGACGATTCTGGATGAGCAAACCGAAGCGTGGGGCATTAAAGTGACCAAGGTGGAAATCAAGCAAGTGGACTTGCCCCAGGAAATGCAACGCGCCATGGCCCGGCAGGCAGAAGCTGAGCGTGAGCGCCGCGCCAAAATTATCAATGCGGACGGCGAATTCCAGGCCTCGGAAAAACTCTCGGAAGCCGCGTCCATACTGGCGCGTGAGCCGGTCACGATTACCCTTCGCTACCTCCAGACGCTGGCGGAAATCGGCACGGAGAAGAACACTACGATCGTTTTTCCGATTCCGGTTGAGTTGCTGACGGCTCTGATGGGGAAGACTGTTGCGGCTGCGAAGCCTGTTGAAGAGCAAAAATAACCAGAGGATTCCGGGCGAAGACTTGCCCTTTCGCCTTGGATGCGAGGAGGACCACCGTGGCAACGGAGGTAAGGGAAGATGAGGAAAGAAGCCATTCCGCGCGAGTCTTAATCCTCATTTTTCTCGTGTGTGTTGCGACAATGGCAGTTTGCTTTTCGGCGGGATTCCTGGTGGGGCGCAACGAACGCAGCCTCCACTCGGCTCCGTCTACAGAGGTTGTTACCACTCCGGGAATCGTTCCGCCCACGGTGAACCCACCGCCGGACACCGGACAAGGCCAACCCCCGGATGCAGGTGTCGGCCACGCCCCTTCCAACGCGACTCCTGATACCGAGGTGATTCCTCCCGGGGAAGCCGGAACAATTCCCCCAGCGGCCCCGGCCAAGCCCGCCGAGGTTGCGCCTCCAGTTGAAACCCACCGGGCTGCCGCGAAGCCTGCCACGCCTGCTCCAAGCGATGTGGGAGCGGGGATAACTCTGCAGGTTGTGGCGCTGCACGCCAAGCAGGACGCGGAGGCTATGGTTAATGCCCTGAAAGGCAAGGGTTACCCGGTATATCTGATGACACCGGAATCTTCCCACTCGGATGATAACCTTTTCCGCGTGCTGGTGGGCCCGTTCAAGACGCGTGACGATGCGGAGAAGGTGCGCATTAAACTCAAACAGGATGGCTTTAAGCCGTTTGTCAGGCACTGACGATTTTGGATTTTGGATTGAATCCCTTGGGTGCGGGGTTGAAATGGAACCCTGGCCCCGCTCGTCGAAGGCATGACCGTATGCGTTGGAAACTCTGGGTCATCTTCGACGTGGTTCAATGCGCGGGATTCATGCTGCCTTCTTTCGCAAACGTGCACAGCAATATTGCGCCCCTGTTCCTGGGATGGCTTCTATTATTTCCGGGGTCCTTCATCGTTATTTTCCTGCAGCAGTTGTTAGATAAACTGCCGGGATGGGAAGGGTATTTGGACGCTGGTGTTCCAATCGTTTGCGTAAATGCTCTAGTGTGGTACTTGGTGACTAAATTCAATCAGCCTGAGATCAAGATAGGCTGATGAGCTCCCGGCCGCCTGCGGGCCGAAGCCGACGTTGGTTATACTTCACCAGTGCCCCTTCGGCGGGCATAGGCCCGTCCCGCCCATAAGCGCGAGAATAACGGTTAGCGGTACCCGTGAGCCCGTGAAACGGGCTTTGTCCTGTAGCCCACGGCGAGCCAGCCGTGGGAAAGAGCGTAAACGAACGGATGCTGAGCCCCGGCAGGGGCGACGGCAGGTTATCGTTCGACGGGTGCCCTGCCGTCGCCCCTGCCGGGGCTGATGAATCCTGCGTGCCGTTGGCATCCCACGGCTGGCTCGCCGTGGGCTACAGGACCCCACCCGCTTTGCGGGCTGCATGCCAACGGTGCGTTATTCTAGGAGTGTGTCGGAGATAACAGTTTGTCAACGAAGAATCAACAACTTACAGACAATCAAACCTCGCTAAGTTGTTGATTTTACGTGAAACAAAATCTATCTCCGACAGGCTCCTAGCGTCTATACCCGTCCCGCCTCGGCTGGTGAAAGCGCCGGTTGCGGCCCATCCTCCCCGATTGATGGGGTCTGATGGGCCCCATCGGGGGTCCAGAACTCGGACTCACCCAAAGGGGGGAGGGAAGTAATTTCAAGTTGTCAGTTCCCAGATGCAGAATCTCATCGCGAAAACCTCAACACGATTAATCGCCGCCGCGCTCAGCGGGCTCATGCTCGTGGCGTGCTTTCCCAGGCTCCATTGGCGCGGCCTGGTGTGGGTAGCATGTTTCCCCCTGCTCGCCGCCCTGGCGGTCGAGAAGCGGCTGAAACATGCGTTTCTATTGGGTTATGTGTGTGGGGCTTTCTTCTTCGCGGGAAGCTGCTATTGGTTCGTGACCGTTATGGAATTCTACGGGCACCTGGCGCCGGTATTGGCTGTGGTGGTCCTTATTCTCTTCGTCATCATTGACTCTATATTCTTTGGTGGGTTCGGCCTTGCGATGGGGTGGGCGGCGCGGCGCTCTCCGGGATGGGCGTTGGCGCTGAGCCCGTTTCTTTGGATGGCGATGGAATTGGCTCGCACGTACCTGGTCACGGGATTCCCCTGGAACCTTCTGGGTTATGCCGTGCAGGCTCCGGGCGTGCGGCAGATTGCTTCGGTGACTGGCGTTTATGGCCTTTCGTTTTTGGCTGTGGCCACCAGCGCGCTGCTGGCATGGGTATGGATTTCTCCCCGACGTGCGCGTGCCGGGCTGGTGCTGGCGAGCTGGATTGGGTTGTTGCTCATTGCCCAATGGAGGCTGGCTCCGCCCCCTGCTGTGGCGGGGAAGGAATTGGCAATTCTCGTCCAGCCCAATGTGCCATTAGATGGGCCGGAGCTGGATGCTTGGACGCCCTGGCGCGATGCGACAAAGCTTCGGGAACTCGTCCAGTTCAGCGTCGCCGAGTTGGCGATTCAAGATTCAAGATTCAAAATTCAAAATCCGGCAACGCCGGGGGCGATTCAAGATTCAAGATCCAAGAATCAAAATCCGGCAATCGAAAATCGAAAATCGAAAATCGAAATTCCGGCCGCAGTTCCGGCAATCCAAAATCCAAAATCGGAAATCCAAAATTCCGAACATCCTCCCTTGCTGATCTGGGCGGAGAACCCCGCGCCCTTCTTCTTCACTCGCGACCCGATTTTTCACAACGCCATGGTAGATATGGCGCGCCAGGCACATGCCATCGTCATCGGGAATACGATAATTCCCGTTGATGCGAAGGGGGAGAGCATCACCAATAGTGCCTTCACACTGGATCCCGACGGCCGCGAAGTGTCCCGGTATGATAAAATTCATCTGGTGCCTTTCGGCGAGTATGTGCCGGGTTGGGCGCTACCCGGGTTGGTTCACAAGATCACGGACGAGGTGGGGAACTTCGTCCCCGGTTCCAGCTACTCCGTGGCCCAGTCTCCCGGCGGGGGCATTGGCGTTTTCATCTGCTACGAGGCGATCATTCCCCAACTTGCGCGGAAGCTTGTGGCAGGCGGCGCGGGCGTGCTGGTGAATATTTCGAATGATGCCTGGTACGGTGAATCCGCCGCTGCCTATCAACATCTGGAAATGGCCCGGCTGCGCGCGATTGAGAATCACCGCTACCTGCTGCGGGCAACCAATAACGGGCTGACAACCCTCATAGATCCTTATGGCCGGGTACTGAAGGAAATCCCGCGCTACCAGCAATTGGCCATGCCCGCGTACTTTAACTTCGAGACGCGGCAGACGTTTTACACGGCCCATGGAGATGCTTTCGCCTGGTTGTGCACCGCGCTGGCGGCGGTAATGCTGATGTTGGGAAGTAGAAGTAAGAAGCTGGAAGCTAGAAGTTAGAATAGAGATTGAAGTGCAAGGCAAAAGGCAAAGTGCATAATGCAAAGGTAAGAGACAGCTTGCGATGCGCCGCGCCACTGACGACTGACGACTGACGACTGACAGCCTTTCTTAAGGAGTACCTGTGACCGAAGAACTACAACGCGAATTCGACGAACTCAAGAAGCGATCATCTGACATTCGGAGTTTTCTTTGACGCTCCTCAACGCCGCAAGGAACTGGACTCCCTCGAAGTACGAATCGCCGAACCCCAATTCTGGCAGGATCAGGAAGCATCGCAGAGGATTCTGACCGCCCGGAAGCGGCTGACGGAAACCCTGGATGCGGACGAGAAGTTGGCCCGCCGTCTTGCCGATATGGAAGCGTATTACGAGCTCTCGCGCGAAGGGGAGAACATTGACTCCGAACTGCGCGTCGAGCTCGACAAGCTTCGCCAGGAGGTGGACCTCCTCGAAACGGAATCGCTTTTAGGGGGTGACAACGATCACCTGAACGCCATCATGACGATTCATCCCGGCGCGGGTGGCACCGAATCGCAGGATTGGGGCGAAATGTTGCTGCGCATGTACCAGCGCTGGGCGGAAACCCGCGGTTTCAAAATCACCATGAATGATTACCAGTCGGGTGATGAAGCAGGGTTGAAATCCGCCACCTTTACGGTGACGGGCGAATATGCGTATGGTCTGCTGCACGGTGAAAGCGGCGTGCATCGCCTGGTTCGCATTTCACCCTTTGATGCCGCGCAACGGCGGCATACCTCTTTTGCGTCAGTCTTCGTCAGCCCCGAAATCGATGATTCCATTACCATCGATATCAAGCCTGAGGATCTGCGGACGGATACTTACCGCTCCTCCGGCAAGGGTGGGCAGCACGTCAACACCACGGATTCGGCGGTGCGCATCACGCACATTCCCACCGGCACCGTGGCCTCGTGCCAGAATGAACGTTCGCAGCATCGCAATCGCGAAGTGGCGATGAAGATGCTGCGGTCACGCCTTTACGAACTTGAACTGCGGCGGCGCCGGCAGGTTTCTGACAAGCTTGAGGCGTCCAAGGCCGACATCGACTTTGGCAGCCAGATTCGCTCCTACGTCTTGCACCCGTACCGATTGGTGAAGGACCATCGGACCAAATTTGAAGTTGGCGATGCGGACCGCGTGCTCAATGGAGACTTGGATCCGTTCATCAAATCCTACCTGCTCTCGCAGCGGCGGGGGGCTAAAGCCAGTTCATAAAGGTCCTAGTTTGCGACTCTTTTACCGTTTATTGAGGGCATCGTGGAAATTTAATGCTGTGGCGCTTGCTCGCTTCGGCTGCCCATTCGAGCCATTCGCACCCTGATTCCGACCGATCGGCTCACTGAGGCCCATAACGGTTCGAATTCGTTGACACTTTCGTTTTGCGTATGTTACGTTGGACTTTTGTGCCGACCCTAAAATTCCTAATTGACCAGAAGGAGGCTCTTGATTGAGCGAGCCGAAAAATAATTATCTGTTTACCTCCGAATCCGTAACTGAAGGACACCCCGACAAAATTTGTGATCAGATTTCAGACGCCGTTCTCGATGCCGTCCTTGCCGCCGATCCTCGCGGACGTGTGGCTTGCGAATCCATGGTGAAGGACCAGTCCGTTTATGTTGCGGGCGAGATCACAACGTCGGCCAAACCCGATATCGAAAAGCTTGTTCGTGAAACCGTGCTGGGAATTGGTTACACCGATCCCGCCGGCGGCTTCACCTCTGAAAATTGCAAGGTTATCGTCAACCTGACGCGCCAGAGTCCTGACATCAGCCAGGGTGTGAACCCGGGTGGAGCAGGCGACCAGGGACTGATGTTCGGATATGCGTGTAACGAGACGGAAGAGTTGATGCCGTTCCCCATCATGACGGCGCACAAGCTCTGCTTGCGCCTGGCGGAAGTGCGGCGCGAAGGTATCCTCGATTTCGTGCGTCCGGACGGCAAATCACAGGTTACTGTTGAGTACGATGGCAACCGCCCCGTGCGCGTGGATGCGGTGGTTGTTTCCACCCAGCACTCGGCAAGCGTCAGCACCGAAACCCTGCGCGAAGGGGTACTGGAGTGCGTCATTAAGCCAGTCATCCCGGCCCATTTGCTTGACGCCAAGACCAAGTACCACATCAATCCCACCGGACGTTTTGTTACCGGCGGGCCTGTCGGCGACTCCGGCCTCACTGGGCGAAAGATCATCGTGGACTCCTACGGCGGCACGGCCCATCATGGCGGCGGAGCTTTTTCCGGGAAGGATCCAACGAAGGTCGATCGCTCGGCAGCGTACATGGCACGCTATATTGCCAAGAACATTGTGGCAGCAGGGATTGCCGACCATGCCGAAGTGCAGCTTGCTTATGCCATCGGTGTTGCCGATCCTGTTTCCGTTATGGTTGACACTTTTGGCACCGGCCGCATCGCCCAATCCCAACTCGAAAGTCTGATTCGCAAGCACTTCAAATTAACGCCGCAGGGGATTATTGATTCGCTCAACCTGCTGCGCCCCATTTACAAGAAGACAGCGGCTTATGGCCACTTTGGCCGTGCTGACCCCGACTTCACGTGGGAGAAGACCGACAAGGCTGCAATCCTGAAGAAAGAGGCTGGACTATAAATGGCTTCAACCAAAAAACTAGCTGGCGATGTAAAGGATTTGAAGCTTGCCGCCAAGGGCAAGTTGCGGATCGAGTGGGCCAATCAGTGGATGCCCGTACTCCAGATGATCCGCAAGCGTTTCATTAAGGAACGCCCGCTAATAGGCGTGCGGATTTCTGCATGCTTGAACGTCACTACCTAGACCGCAAACCTGGCCATTACTTTGCGTGATGGCGCCGCGGATTGGGTACTGTGCGCTTCCAACCCCTTGAGTACCCAGGATGATGTAGCCGCTTCCCTGGTGAAGGATTACGGGATTCCGACGTACGCCATCAAGGGCGAAAACAAGAAAACCTACTATTCCCACATTGTTTCCGCGCTCGACCACAAGCCCCAAATCACCATGGACGACGGCGCTGACCTGGTCACGATGATCCTGACCAAGCGCCAGGATTTGTTGCCGGGAGTTTTGGGCGGGACGGAAGAGACCACCACCGGCGTCATCCGTCTGCGCAGCATGGCAAACGACGGTGTGCTAAAGTTTCCCATCGTTGCCGTTAACGATGCCGATACCAAGCATTTCTTCGACAACCGGTACGGTACGGGTCAGTCCACACTGGACGGAATTCTTCGTGCCACCAACATACTTTTTGCCGGCAGCCGCGTGGTAATCTGTGGCTACGGCTGGTGCGGACGCGGTGTGGCCATGCGCGCCAAAGGTTTGGGCGCTGATGTGATCATTACCGAAATTAATCCCACCAAGGCGCTGGAAGCGGTGATGGACGGCTTCCGTGTCATGCCTCTGACGGAAGCGGCGAAGCTTGGAGATGTCTTTATCACGGTCACGGGAAACAAGTCGGTGATTGCGAGGAAGCATTTCCCCTTGATGAAGGATGGCGCCGTGGTGTCAAACTCCGGCCACTTCAATGTGGAAATTGACATTCCGGCCCTGGAAGAACTCGCGGTCAGCAAGCGCCGGACGCGCGAATATGTGGATGAGTACACGCTAAAGGGCGGGAAGAAGATTTACCTGTTGGGCGAAGGCCGACTGATCAATCTGGCAGCGGCAGAAGGCCATCCCGCCGTGGTGATGGACATGAGCTTTGCTGACCAGTCCCTCTCCGCCGAGTACGTGGTGAAGAACGCCGGGAAGCTGGAAGCCAAGGTTTACCCAGTTCCCGCGGACATTGACCAAAAGGTAGCGGAGCTCAAGTTGCAATCCTTGGGCGTCGGTATCGATACCCTGACACCCGAGCAGGCGAAGTATCTTGCCTCGTGGTCGGAAGGCACGTAGAAAAACAGCTTTCAGCTATCGGCGATCAGCTTTCAGCCAGGACCTCTACCGAAAGGGGCGGGTTGACGGCTGATCGCCGAAAGTGGCGTCATCATTTGGATCCGTACGGGCTAATGCCCGGCGTTGCGTGTAGTTGAGAGCTGATTGTTGAGAGCTGATAGCTAAATTATGAAAGAATTCGCTACGTGGGCGTTGGACACCGCGGTTGCGCGCGGGGCCACATACGCCGAGGTAAGGGTCCTCGATACCCGCCAGCGCTACCTTTCCACCAAAAATGGGCAAATTTCCCAGGTAAGGGAGTCGCAGTCCCTCGGATTGGGCATCCGTGTTATTGCCGGGGGAGGGTGGGGTTTTGCTTCCACGGATATGATGACCCACGCCGACGTCGATCGGGCTGCGGCTCTGGCCGTGGAGATCGCACTTGCCAGTGCCCTGACCAAGAAACATAAGATTCATCTTGTTCCGGAAAAAAAGATCGTCGATCACTGGGCGGCCCCTTGCCGCATCGATCCGTTTTCCGTCCCCACATCGTCCTGCTTGGAACTCATGCTGAAGATCGACGCCGAACTGCGCAGTGTGCCGGGGGTGACCTTGGCCGAGGCCGCCATGGACTTTCGCCGCGTCGAGCAACTTTTCCTTTCCAGCCTGGGATCAGAAATCTACCAATTGAAGACCCAGACGGGCACGGGATATGTGGCCACTTCCTTTGCCGGCACTGAGATCCAGCGGCGCTCCTATCCGAATTCCTTCGGCGGTCAGTATCAGAATAAAGGTTATGAGCTGGTGCAGGAACTCGAACTGGTGGAAAACGCGCGCCGCGTGGCTGAGGAGTCGGTGGCATTGCACAAGGCTGATCAATGCCCCGTAGGTGAGAAGGACATCATTCTCGACAGCTCGCAATTGGGCTTGCAGATTCACGAATCCATCGGCCATCCTATCGAACTGGACCGCGTGTTGGGCACTGAGGCCAACTTCGCCG
>CAYTMD010000091.1:0-16424 GCA_964438685.1 uncultured Acidobacteriota bacterium | reverse complement strand
TTCATGTCGCAGAAATTCGAGCATGCCTGGCAAACGAATTCGCGCGTGGTGAAGTTGACCCGGCCCAGGTCGTAACCTCGGAAGCGGCTGGGCACACCCGCGCTTTTCATGCGGTCGCGGGCAATCAAAGCCATGCCGATGGCGCCGATCACGCCGTTGTGCGGCGGCACGATGATCTGCTTGCCAAGGATCTCGGAAAACGCTGCCGCGACCGCGTCGTTGTATGCCGTGCCACCCTGAAAGAAGATTACCTTGCCGATCTTGCGGCCGCGCACGACACGATTCAAATAATTGAGCGCCACCGAATACGCCAGGCCCGCCGCCAGATCGCCCACTTCCGCGCCTTTGTGCATCAACCCGGTAACGTCACGCTCCATGAACACCGTGCAGCGCTCGCCCAGGCGGGCGGGGTTGGCGGACGCCAGCGCCATTCGCGCGAATTCTTCCTTGATGGAAATTCCCAGTTTCTCCGCCTGCTCTTCCAGGAAAGAACCTGTGCCCGCGGCGCAGGCCTCATTCATGGTGAAGTCCACCACCACGCCCTTATCAATGCGGATGAACTTGGAATCCTGCCCGCCGATTTCGAAGATGGTGTCCACGGGCTCCATACCCATCTGTTTGCAGACGTGCATGGATCCGGTCTTGTGGGCGGTGATTTCATCATTGACCGTGTCCGCACCAACCAGTTCACCGATCAGCTCGCGGCCGGAGCCCGTCGTGCCCACGCCGCGGATGTCCAGCAGGTCGGCCAACTCCGCTTCGATTTCCTTCAGGCCGCGATCCACCACTTCAATCGGCCGCCCCTGAGTACGGAGGTATATCTCCTTCAGCATGTTTCCATCTGCGTCGATAACCACCAGGTTGGTGGAGACGGAGCCGATGTCGATTCCAAGATAGGCCTCCATCCGCTCACCGGGGGCGGGGAGGGTCACCGGTTTCGTGCGGTCGCGTAATAACAGCACGTTCTTCATGGAAAGCCGGTCAGTGCAATCGAAGTTCTTGCGTGCGGCCTCATGCTGGCGCAACTGGTGGATGCGTTTGAATGACCGCTTGCGATATTCCTCGGATTCCAGCATCGCCGCGCCCATCGCTCCCAGCCACGCATAATGGTCGGGGATAATGAGGTCGGCCTCCTTCAGCTTGAAGGCTTCGCGCAAGGCATTGCGCACGCCTTCATTCATCGCCACTCCGCCGATAAACGCCACGGGAGGCACCACCGCTCGTCCCTTCACCAGGCTCGACTTGTAATTGCGCGCCACGGCATCGCAAAGCCCGCGCAGAATCTGCTCCGTGGTATAGCCCTTCTGCTGGGCGTGAATCATGTCGGTCTTGGCGAACACGGAACAACGGCCGGCGATCCGCGCCGCGCAACTGGCTCCGCACGCCGCCGGGCCTACTTGCTCAATCGAGTAAAGCAGCCGCGTGGCCTGCTGGTCGATGAACGAACCCGTTCCCGCCGCGCACTCCCCGCTGGTCTGGTAGTCCACAATCCCCAGGTGCTTGCCGGTAACGTTGGGGTCAAGGCGCAGGTACTTGGACGCCTCGCCTCCCATTTCAAATACCGTGCGCACCTGCGGATAGAACATCCGCATCCCCTTGGCAATGGCCCGAAACTCATTTTCAAAGTAGATGCCCAAGACCTTGGCAATCAACTGGCTGCCTGAACCCGTGACGCGGATGCCCTCCACTTCCTCTTCCGGCAGGAAGTCGTAAAGCTCCTTCAACAGGTCGAAGGTGGATTGAATGGGGCTGCCTTGCAGACGCCGGTACCGCGACAGAACCAGGGCACGGCCGGCAAACGGGCTGGAGTCAGGAAAGGTGGCCGCATAAAAGGTTTCGGATTTCTCCGTGAGGGTGCGAAAACGGGGTCCGTCGTCCGGGCCGCCAATTGCCGCAAGCTTCAAACTTACCGCGCCGATGTCCAAACCGATGTTAATGCTCATAGTGTGGTTTAAAGTTGAAGAAGATTCGGGTCAAAACACGCTAAGAAAGACTCCAAATGAAGAAGATGGGCAATTCAGATTCCGAGGGGCGACGGGAGGTTCAAAATCGGACCATTTGACCTATTAAATCGGAATCAGAGTCCGATTTAATGAGACTTTCTGTCTTTCGACGCCTAGGGCACCCCTTGAGAGAGCAGAACCGCTGGAACCGAAGAGAGGGGTAGCCGTCGATAATGCCCTTATGAATCCGTGAGGCTATGCCGGGCAAGTTTCGTACATAGAATCTGATTATATACCCGCCATCTCTTTAAGTCGAATATCGGACACTAGGATGTTCTTTGCCCTTGATTCTATTGGGTGGAACCTCTGCTTAAATTGTGGAGATTATTTAATCCACTACTTTTTCCACAGGCAAAACCATTGAATTATTGGCAAAATCGTTCATCTCATCATCCAGCGTGTGAACATTATGTCGATTCATTATAACCCGGTCTAATTTAGAGAGCTTGTGCCCACCTGCCACCCTCAGGGTCGAAAGCGTCTGGGAAATAGCGTCATTTTGTCGGTTTACCGTGCCCCACCCAGATATTGATAAGGACAGAAGAGGTGCCATAGAGACTGGTCCAAGGGGCACCTCTTCTTGCCTATCCTATCCGCGGGACATGAATCCGGCGATCACGAGCAAAGTCAAGCCAGCACGCTCGCGTTCATCTGCACCTTGTTGAATGCTTCCAGCACGTCGTCGACATCGCTTTTCTCGCCGACCAGCATATTTTGTTCCAGCAAGAAAGCAGTAGCACACAACTCGTCGTTCTTGGGGAGGTTGATTTCCCGGCGATACTTTTCCAGGCGTTCCGATGAGAACACGGCCTGAAAGCCCCGCGAATTAAGGCTTCGCTCAAGGAACGGCTCCTTGTTGAGTGGGTTATAGCCAGCATCCGCCAGGATTCCTTCAGCTTTCAGAGCCGACACCACTTTTGTTCTCGACACGTTCTTAAAGTGCTCCTGGTCGTAACGCATCCCGAAGCAGTAATGGTTTTGCCGGGTCGATTCAGGGTAATTTTCCTGCATCATGAAACCGGGGATTTTCTTCAACCCCGCAGCCAAATAGGCGGCATGTTTTTCCCGCTTGGCGCAAAGCTCCTCATATCGTTCAAGCTGCCCCATCAGCACGGCGGCGGCAAAGTCAGAGATGCGATATTTGAAAGCGCGACTCTCGTATCGGTGCGTGTGTGGGTCGCTGCCAAAATTTCTAAACATGTAAGCCTTGGCAATCAGGTCATCATTATCACTGACAAGCGCGCCAGCCTCGCCGGCAGGGAGAACTTTGGATTCCTGAAAGCTGAAACAACCGATTGTGCCCCAGGTGCCGACCTTCTTGCCCTTCCACTCTGCGTGGTGCGCCTGGCATGCGTCCTCAATAACGGGAATGTTGTGTCTCTTACCGATGGCCAGGACTTTATCCAGGTGGGAGGGAGCACCGTAGATGTGGACCGGGATGATGGCGCGGGTGCGCTCCGTAATTCGGTGCTCGATATCATCCGCGTCAAGCTGGAAGGTTTTGAGGTCGGAATCCGCAAAGACCGGCAGCGAGTAGCCCATCATAATGGCATCGACCGTGGCAATGTAGGTGTAGGGCGAGGTAATGACTTCATCCCCCGGCCCCACGCCCAGAAGTTCCAGGGCCATTTGCAGTGCATGGGTGCCGCAGGGCGTAATGACGCAGCCGCGCGACCCGACTTTTTCCGCCCAGGCTTTTTCAAACTTGGGAATGAATTCTCCATCAGCCGTGCACCAGCGATGGTTGCGAAGCGACTTAAGGATATTCCGCTCTTCGGCCTCGGTAGTTTGCGGCCAATCAGGGAAGGGCTTCGAGCGAACAGGAGTACCGCCCTGTAAGGCCAGCGCCTTGGGATTGCCGGAAATGGCAAAGGTGCGAGGTACGGCTCCGGCCGCGGCCAGACCCACCGACGTTTTCCCCAGGAATTCCCGACGGCTTAAAGTTATCTTTCTTTGCATGGTATGGCTCTCCTTTTGTTCAATGGCTCAAATCCTGCTCATTCCATCCTTCGTGTTCCTGCCAGTCCACGATACGGAAGTGTTTCTCTTCACGCGGAAGTTCAGCGAGTGTTTTCCTTTCACCTTCGGCCAGGTTCCCATCCTGGGATTGATACATCCAGGTAACTTCCTGGCTCAGTGCGGCGGCTTCACCGCTGAGGTGTACCACAAAGTTTTCATACTTATAGGGAGCGGGTTTGAAGCCTCCCGAACCATAGACCTGGTCGGCCAGCACGACGGTTTTGGGATCGAGCACCTTTGCTTTTACCAATTCCTGGCAGGCTTTAATGGCGAACCAGTTCGCCGTGCGGTGGTCCACATGCCGCTCATCAGGATGGGTCAGGGCAATCATGGCCGGATGAAAGTTGGTAATGATTTGTCGAATGGCCTCAATCACCGCGTCGCGCGCGAACGGTAAATTGGGCCTGTAGATGTTGTCATAGGGGGCATGGTCACAGGCAAGATAAATGGAGAGAAACGGATTGGACGAGTCCTTATGTTCAAACCATATCACCCCGGACCCGCCATCCGGCAAGCCCAGATCAATAAGTTTATCGCGAGCAAGGCCCAGGTGCTCCAGAGCCTCGGCCGATTCCTCCATGCGCACTTTGCCGAATTCGCGGGCATCGTTGGGGCTGCAGGGCTTGTCAAAGTAACGTTCGCACTGGCCCACATCACCGGCAGTCAGAATCAGGACCTCCACCGGAATCTTGGCTTCCACGGCCGCGCGGATCAGCCCTGTGTAGGCCTGTTCATCGTCCTCATGTGCGCAAACCAGCATGAGCGAAGCGGGAAGCTCATTGACGGCAATTTCTGAAGTAGTGCGGGATAGAAGATTCCCGCCGCTACCGTTCAACGCCAGGTCCACGAAGTAGGTGCCTGGCTGCCCGCTCGATGGAATACTCCACGCATCGGCTGCCACCTTCTGCGTGCCGCCACTTTTCAGGTTAATCCCGGAAGCGAGCGTGCCGGAGTAAACTTCCCTGCCCTTTTGATCAGTAATGCGAGCCTGCAGGATGGCTCCGTTCCAAGCTTCATTCCCGGGATTCTTCAACGTGGCGGCAATCTTCACCGTCTCTCCCGGGCAATATAGCGTGTGCGAGCGGTCCACCTGCACGGCCGCCGAGACTTGCCCCGGCGCGTAGAATTCCCGATACTTGGTGAAGTCAATGAATGAATTGTAGGGATGCGTGAAGTTGCGGCCGTAAGGCTTGGGAAGATCGCGGTCCCAGGTGCGCACAATCACCGGCGATGTAAATTGCATGTCGTATAGCCTGGTGCGTTCAGCATTCCACAAAGCCACGGTATAGGTATCGACTTCCGGAGGTGGAAGCTTTTCATCTCCCAGGGCGATGCCGGAACCCATTACATCACGCTGTTTGCCGCGCAGAAAAGTTGCCGTCCCACCGGTCTTCATGGGGACTAATACCGCCGTTCCCGCGGAAAGATCCAGGTGCTCTCCCAACACCCTGACCGCCAGGTCGGGGTTGTCGTGCCCTCCCTGGGAATAAAGCGAGATCCAGGGATAATTTGCATTGGAGAACTCGAGGCGCAGACCTTTCATATCCGTGTCAGACAGATTCTCGATCCCCACCTCACACTTGATGGGCTCGCCCACGTTGTAAATGGTCTTGTCCAAGGTTACGCGCGAAATCCTGACCAGTTTCTTGTACACCACGAATCCGCGCACTTTCTGCGCGATCTCCGGAGTGTGCTGAATTCGGTCTTCAACGTGTAAGGTAAGAGTGTAAAGACCGGTGGGCGCCTGCGGGGGAATCGGCCAGCCCACCTGGAATTCCTCCACGCCGGATTTCGTTTGCGGAAGGCGGTCCATCTCAACGCTGGTGTTTGAGGTTGTTCCGTAATACTGGATCTCGGCAAAGACCACGTAGCGTTTCGGCTGGCCTGAAAGCCCATGTACGGTGGCGTGAATGTACGCGAATGTGCCACTGTTGAAGCCCGTCTCCATGGGCCCGCCCTCAATCGAAATTTCCGCGCCCCAAAGTGGCCCGCCTACCAGAAGAAGAACTCCCGCCAGCGCAGTCCACCACCCTTTTCTATCGAGCATCTTTTCTCCTCGTCACCTTGTAGGATCGCCTTATTATTGCTGGTACTTAGGGCCAGTTCAAATTAATTCGCTTGGCGGAGCATTGTGAAAAGCGAAGCTGTGGCATATCATTTCGCCTGAAGTGCGGCAAAAACCAAACCCAAGTGTGATCTATGCCGAGGGGAATGGATTGAGCAAGGAGCGATCGCGGAAGCATGGTGATCCAACTCCCTCCCCGCATAGGACAATTATCAATGTCGGTTAAAATTCTGATGGCGGACGGGGACTTGGCATCTTTGGAGTTGGCCAAAGCGACCACGTCTTTATTGCAGTGGTGCGATCTTGTGACGTTCGCGGATGGACGCGAAGCGGCGGACTGTTTGCAGACCGAAAAGTTCGACGGTCTCATCGTGGCGGTCAAGGTGCCACACATGGACGGGTTCGAGCTCATCCAACGAGTAAAGAACTCACGCCTCAATTCAGGGATCCCCATTGTTATGCTGACAGTGGAGGACGATATCGAAATAATGCGCCGGGGATTCAAGGCCGGCGTGACCTTCTTCACCGTCATGCCCCCCAACCGGGATCGCTTCTATCGCCTCATCAATGCCGTCCGCGGAGCCATGGAAAACGAAAGGCGGCGCCACCTCCGGCTGCCCTACCACACCTCCGTCACCTGCAATCTGGGGGACCAGGGCGGCAGGCGGTTCGTATCGGAAAGTGTGGATATTTCGGAGGGGGGAATTTCTGTGCGACCCTCGGGGGGAGTTGAGGTGGGCCAGATTCTGGATCTGGAATTCCTATTGCCCCAACTTGAGGGGCCGGCAAATCCTGTGGCCAAGAGGTCCAAGAACTCGCTTTTCGGCGGGCGCCAGGCGCCTCTGACGGGGCCGCAGAAAGTGCGCGCCAAGGTCCGTTACAAATCCCCTTCGGGTGAAACTATTGGAATGGATTTCCTCGACATGACGCCCGCCCAACGTGAAGTCATCAAACGATACATTGCCGGGGACAATTGAGCTGGGCGTGCCGCACGGTAGCTCTTGCCCCACGGTATTGCAGTCTCTAACTAATCATGCTAACTAAAAGCAGTGAGGGAAAAATCGTGAGGCACTGGCTCAGTGTTCTGGCGAGTCTTCTAGGTGTAATTGTGGCTGCGGCAGTTATGTTCCCTGGCCGGGCCGCCCCGCAGGCAACGCCGCAGGCGACGGCCCAACCTGAAGACATCGCCATTGTCCGACACCTCAATGCTGCCATCACCTGGTATAAGCAGTTAACGAGTGCAGATGAAGCCGCGGGGCTGCCGAGCGATGCATTTTACCTCGACAATGCTCGCGGTCTCGCCAGGCAGGCGCTGCTACTGGCCTTCCAATCCGCAGACGCCGAGGCCGCTCTATTGCTTACAGAAAAAGGTGGTGACGCCGCCGCGGGCCCAACTCTCTCCACACAAGACTCTGACCAGCGGCAGAACGTCGCCAAGGCTGCTGCGGCCATCTCCAATCAGATTAGCCAGGCCCAGGCGCAGATCGAAACTTTAGACAGTCAGATTGCAACGGCGTCGGGGAAGAATCGCCAGGGATTGATTTCGAAGCGGGAAAATTGGCAAGAGCAACTCGACTTCGACAAGGTGCGCTTGGAAGCGCTGCAGAGGTTGTCAACATTCACAAACACCGGCTTGGGGAAAGCAGGGGGGTTGCAAAAGGAGGTCGAGAACCTGAAGAAATCGGTCCCGGATCTCTTTGCCAAAGCCCCGGCTGCGGAGGCCGTACCCACCGCTTCCAGCCCGCCCGCAGCTTCCCCGGAAGGGTCAGGGCTGATCAGTCAAGGGTCGGTATTGTTCTCGAGATTAGAAAACCTCCGCATGATTAACCAGTTGATCGGAGGCGCCACCAAAGTCAGTGAAATGGCCCGCCAGCTACAAACTCCGCTGCGCGCCAAGCTCCACATTACGATTGAGCAGGGAAGCCAGTTGGCAAACCAGCTCGCGCCGCAAAACGCCGGCAGCATCGAAGCATCCCGGCAGAAGATGACTTCACTCACGGCCCAGTTCAAGCAGATTTCGAGCGCCACAATTCCACTGGCGCAGGAAATTGTCTTGCTGGAAGAAAGTCAGTCGAACTTGCAGCAGTGGGAAAACTCCGTGCATCGGGGATACACGCAGATCCTCACGTCGTTCCTGACCCACGTGTCGATCCTCCTGATCGGGATCGGCTTTGTGGTGGTAATTTCCGAGCTTTGGCGCAGAGCGACGTTCCGGTACGCCCTGGAAGCGCGGAGGCGGCATCAACTATTGCTTCTGCGCTACATCGTCACCGGCCTGCTCCTCGCCATTGTCCTTACTTTGGGATTCGTGAGTGAATTTAGTTCGCTGGCCACCTTTGCCGGCTTTCTTACCGCTGGACTTGCGGTTGCCCTGCAAACGGTGCTCCTTTCAGTGGCAGGCTATTTCTTTCTGATTGGCCGGCATGGCGTGATGGTGGGAGATCGCATTTCTGTTTCCGGTGTTACGGGAGAAGTGATCGATGTGGGATTGGTTCGCCTTTACCTGACGGAATTGGCCGGCACAGGTTCCGACCTTCACCCCACGGGACGCGTGGTGGTAATCTCCAACTCCGTGCTATTCCTCGGCACACCTTTCTTTAAGCAAATCCCTGGTACCGCCTATTCCTGGCACGAAGTGGCGGTGAAGTTGGAACGCGGAAGCGATTATGCACTGGCGGAAAGCACCTTGCTGGAGGCGGTTAATTCCGTCTATTCCCAATATCGTGAAAGCATCGAGCAGCAGCATCAGGCGGTGAGAGGTTTGATGGCCATTTCCCCGGTAGTACCCAGCCCGCACGCACGGCTGCAGTTGGTCGAGAACGGATTGGATCTGGTGGTGAGATACCCCGTGGTGCTCACCAAAGAGTGGGAAGTCGATCACCAAATGGCGAGAAAAGTGGAAGAAGTGATCAACGGTAATCCGGAATTGAAAGCAGCAGCGGGATTACCCACGATTCGGGCAACAGCCAATGCGTAGTGCCTCGTCAGAGGTGCACCACGACATATCGAGCGGACGAAGTCAAACCTTCACGCGCCACGACTCCAAATTTCCCGCGCGTGCCCCCGCTCAAATGAGCGCGGTCACGGACTTCACCCTTTCTTGCCGGCCGGACCAGGTGAAGACTCAGGGCGCATGAACTTGTGACGGGGTTTTCTTCCTCGCGGTTTTCTCACGCGATCCTGAATTATGATGCGCTGGCAATCGCAGCAGACAAGGTGAAATCCGCTCGGAGAATTTACCAGCCGTGAAGAACCGCAGTTAGGGCATATCGGTTGAGAGACCATAAGGAGAAGAAGCTTAGCATAGGTTAGAAGCCGCGCCTAGTTACGAACCAGTATAATTGTAAGAGTATATTACAAAGTTAATATCTCGTTTTCTTATGACTTCTATTAATGCGATAGCGGGCGCCCATCGCCACGAATCCGTGACCCAGGCGCAAAATCCGTTGATTTGAGGGATACTGTACGGTCGCGTACAGATCTTGCCCTGATGGACGTTACTCCGGGCCGTCTGATCCGGGAAATCATTGTTGCAAGGATGCCGATCGCAATTGGCAATTGAATGACACAACAGGAGCACCAGCAGGCCGTATACAACCGCCGATTCGCCGGAATCGAACAACGCCGGGTGGAAGTGTGGCAGACTCTCGCGCATCATTATTTTCATCATTGGATAAAACCGACGGACACGGTGCTGGATGTGGGCGCCGGGTATTGCGAATTTATCAACGCCATCTCAGCGGCCCACAAATACGCGCTGGACTCAAACCCCGCCACCGCGGATAAGGCGGCCCCGGGCGTTTCGGTGCTTTCACAGGCGGCGACCGGGCAATGGTCCGTGCCCGCGGATTCGGTCGACGTCGTCTTCAGCAGCAACTTCTTTGAACACCTCCCGAACAAACCGGATTTTACCCATTGCATCTCCGAAGCCTACCGCGTACTGCGCCCGCAAGGGCTTTTGATTGCATTGGGACCAAACATCCGGTTTTGTTACGATGTTTATTGGGACTTCGTGGATCACCATTTGCCGCTCAGCGATCGCTCGATGGTGGAAGCGTTGGAAATCGCAGGGTTTCGAACTGAGTGCGTCAAACCGCGATTCCTCCCGTTCACCATGAGCGACCGGCTTCCTTACCGGCCGTTCCTGGTCCACCTCTATTTGCTGTTTCCCCTGGCACAGCGGTTATGGGGAAAACAGTTCCTGGTGATCGCGCGGAAGCCCCCAAAATGAATTCCCGAACACCTCCTCAATCCGCCCGGTGGATCGGATGGCCTGCCTGCTTCGTACTGGTATTCGTGTCCGCCTTTTTCCTCAGCGGTACGCGCCAACCGCCGCTGGAACTTGATCCCTCCTGGCACGCGGCCATTGAATACGCCACCGCCCACCATTTTCAATACGGCACCCAGATTGTCTTTACCTTCGGGCCCTTGGGATTCCTGAGCACACGGACCAGCACGGGACATCTCGTGGTTGCGCGCATCGCCTTCGCTTTCTTTTGGAGTGCGCTGATTGCCCTTGCCGCGATGATGCTGGCGAAACGGTTAACGGGATGGGTCCGGTATGCGTTTCTCGCCTGGCTGGTGCTCTTCACCCTGTCCGAGGGCATTGACCAAACCGCGTTCTTCGTCTTGGCGGGCGGCACAATTCTGCTGCTCATTGACACTCCCAGAAAGCGTTGGCAGGCGCCTCTGTTTGTCTTCGCCTTCGTCATCCTGGCTCTCGTCAAAATCTCGTTTCTAACCGCGGCAGTCGCAAGCCTGGCGCTTGTTGTTATCTGCTGGATCCGGCAGCGAAAAACCATGAAGGCCGTCGTGCTGGCGCTGGCGGCGCCCGCGGGATTCGTCACCTGCTGGATGGCCTTGGGGCAATCGCCCGCCCACCTTTTCCCCTGGATCCGGCACGCTCTGGAGTTGGAGTCAGGCTACAGCGCGGCCATGAACCTGACTCCGAAAACCCCCGTCCTTGTCGCATCCCTGGCGGCGCTGGCGCTGTTTGTGGGCACCTTGATCGCCACAACCGTGAGGGCACGGAGCGGAATTCTGACGTGGGCAATCCTGATTACCCTGGCACAATATGGCTTCCTGGCCTGGAAGGAGGGATTCACCCGCTCCGGGGACTGGCACACTTTTGTGTTCCTCTGGTTTCTCCCGGTGGTCATGGCATTTTGCTTTATCGAAAACCTCTCGAGCGCAGGTGCGGTTTCCCATCGTTGGATACTCAATGCTGCTTTCGCCACCAGCATGGTGCTCTGCGTGGCCGCGGCGAACTTCCAGATTCCGGGATTCGCCTGGCGGCAGGTCGCAGAGTTTCCCCGGCGTATCACCCATAATTTTGAAGCGCTGCTTGCCACTTTGGGAGGGCAAGCAAACGAGGTCTATGCGGATTGTCGCGATTCTAGAAATGTGCGCATGCTCCAACTCGACCGCGCGAAGGGCGTGATCGGAAACGAGTCCGTGGACGTGATGAACTACCTCCTGTTGTCGGCTGTCGTCAATGATATGAATTACCAGCCGCGACCGGTTATCCAAGGATTCGTGGCGTACACACCGGCACTGCAAAAACTCAACGAAGAATATTTCCACGGCGCAAGCCGCCCGCATTTTGTGATGCTCTGCCAGCAAGCCACTGACGAACGGTTTCCCGCCCTGGAAGATTCCGCCGCATTGAATTACGTGCTCAATAACTACGTTCCTGTCGCGCGGGATGGGCGCTTCCTCATCTTGCAGCAGCGAACCTCGGAAGATTCTGCGTTCCAGCTTGTGCATCAGGAAACCCTGCACTTTGGCGACACGCTGGATTTAAGCGCATGGACGCACGGACCATTGTTCATGTCGGTTGAAATCTCCCCCAGTTTGCTGGGACAGGCCGCAACGGTCTTGTACCAACAGCAGCCACTCCACATGCGGGTTGCCACGGATCAGGGGGAGGAGCGATACCGCATTGTTCCCTCCATGGCGCGGCGGCCCTTTCTGGTAAATCCACTCCTGAACAGCAACTACGACGTCATGCGTCTTTTCACGTCGCGTCCGGGCAAGGAAGCTGAAAGCGTAACGTTCGAGCGCCCCCAGCATGGAGCCTTTGAATTTCGCGATAGCATCACGGTGCGGCTTTATACCGACAGCGCGTTCCTGCGGGCAGCGAGTCAGGTTCCGGTTCCCCGTATGATCGCGGACGTGCAGGGCCGCATTTTCTGGCCTGACCCGCAATCCGTGCAAAGCTCAGGCCCTGCACAGATTATGATTTTCCACGGAGCGCCTGCATTAATCGTCCGCGCTCCCAGCAAGATCGTGGTGGAAATTCCGGAGAATGCATTGTCGTTCTCGGGTTACTTTGGCATGCCCGAAGAAGCTTACGCCGGTAACGCCAAAACGACGGGCATGGAGATCTCAATTTCAGTCCAGGATCGATTCGGCCAAACCCGATTAGGACTCAACCGTTTCCTTAAACCTTTGACGCAAGCCGATGACCGTGGCCGATTCTCCTTTCGTGTACCCATTGACAGCTCTCGCGACCGCACCATCACACTGACTACGGGCGCTGCCTCTTCCAGCCACGCGGATGATAGTTGGTCGGTCTGGTCACAGTGCCGGTTTGAGGAATCACGTCCGTAATGAAGGACGAGGCAACCGGTTGAGCCGTGCGAACTACATGGCAAATTTCGCCTCCAGCATCGGGCTTGACACGCGCTTCGAAGCGCGCCAATGTATGCCCATCCTATGCAGCTTTGAGTTTCGGAGGGTGAAATGATGGACCGGCGAACATTTCTGGTAAGGGACATACCCGCGGCGACGATCGGGCTCACGGCTGCCTGGAAATCCTCTTTCGCATTAACTTCAAATGGAGACAAACCCATGAGCTCTTCCTACTTTGAGTTCTTCTATATCCACATGCAGAACGGCAGCCAAACGGCACGCATGTCGAAGTGGCTGGAAAATGGACTCATGCCGATTTGCCAGAAACACGGTTTCGGACCCATGGGTTTCTTCAACGTGGCTGTAGGCCCCAACCTTCCCACGGCGTTGATCATCTTTTCTTATCCCAGCCTGACAGAGATGGAAACGTTGTGGGGAAAGCTCAATTCCGACCCTGACTACGCGGCCGTGGTTGCCGATGATGAGAAGGATGAGCCGGCTTTTTACCGCACGGAAGCGATGTTGCTGCGCTCCACTCCCTTTTGCCCACCGTTCGCTGCGACCCCGGCCGGCCAACCACCCCACAAGCTCTACGAATTGCGGATCTATGAATCGCCTACGAATCGCCAACTCGGGTACCTGCACGACCGGTTCGGCAGGGACGGAGAGATTGATGTCTTCCACAAAAGTGGGATTCATCCCGTCCTCTACGCTGACACGGTCTTTGGGCCCAACCAACCCAACATGGCATACCTGATTCCCTTTGAAACCGAAGCGCACCGCGAAAAGGCGTGGGCGGAGTTTACCGCGAATCCGGACTGGCTCAAGATTCGCGAGGATTCGATCCGCCACGGCGGGGACATTGTGCGCAACATTACCAACATGTTTCTTTCCCCCATGAGCTTCTCGGCATTGAAGTAAGCTGCCGGCGGCAAACAACTATCTGAAAGAGCGTTCTTTCTCTGCGTCTCAGCGTCTCTGCGGTGACGGCTGGTGGTATCTCACCCTTTAGCCAAATGGAAAATCGGCTCAACGCCCTGAGCGCCAGCCAGCAGAGCTTTCTCTTCCTCCGGCTTCAGGGGTTCGAACTTTTGTGCCACATCCATGGCGAGCCGGAAGTATTTCTCATCGCCGGGAGGCACCGCGGCGGTAACGGGATGCGACAAAGTCCAGCGTAATCCCAGTGCGGCTTCATCGGGAAGGGCGGCGGGCTGATACCAGCACTTGGGATTCGGATGATCCTGCTTTTCGGCAGCCGGCCAAGGGGTCTTCGCCATGGATTTCAGTGCCAGGATACCCATGCCTTTTTCGTGCGCCCGCGCCAGCACCTGCGGCCCGAAGTTGGCTTGCGAGAAGAGGACGAAGTTGACGGGGAAAAGGATGGTGTCGAAATCGTAGCGGTCGAGCATGACGAGCGCATTTTCCACGGAGTGCGCCGAGAAGCCGATGAAGCGGACTTTGCCCGCCTTGCGTGCCGACTGGAAAGCTTCCATGGCGCCACTGGGGCCGAAGATTTTTTCGACATCTTCTTTCGTGGTCACCGCATGAAACTGGTAAAGGTCAACGTGATCGGTGCGCAACTTGCGCAGTGAATCCTCAAGCTCCGCGGCCGCGCCGTCTTTATCCCGCATCAACGTCTTGCAGGCAAGGAACGAGCGCCCTCGATAGGGCTCCAGTGCCGGCCCCAGCTTTTGCTGAGCGTTACCGTATTCAGGCGCCACATCAAAATAATTGATACCGCGGTCAAAGGCTTCCGCCACGATGTCATTGGCGAAAGACTGTTCGGCATCCTTCACCAGCATTCCGCCCAAGGCGATGATGGAAAGATCAGCGCCGGTCTTCCCCAACGGGCGTTTGGGAATGGGGGTCAGGTTTGAGGTCTCACTCGCCTGCGCGAGGGGACCAACAAGATTCTTTGAAGCCGCCAATCCGGCTGCCGCAACCGTTCCTTTCCTCAGGAAATCTCGTCGTCGCATCGGTCACCTCCCTAAGCGTCTTTTGTAGCACCACGGGATTTCGACGTCAACGTGCCACGGCCCGCGGCCCACGCCAGGGTTTGACAACGCCGCGCGGAACAGAGAAGATGGCTTGTTTTCGGGGTTGTTCCAAAATCTTCCCGGGCCGCCCGTCCATACGCGTAGCCCGAATCACAAGACCGTGAACGAATTGATTCGAGCCACGGATCAACATGGATCAGAACAGATTAGTCCTTTCGTCTTGATCCGCGCGAATCCGTGCTAATCCGTGGCCTTGATTTCTTTCAGACCTTCACAAAGCTGGGGAGCAATTGCCAATGACTCATGAGGAGCAGAGGCTTGAGGATTCCCGCTTGCGCAAGCTCCACTGGAAGCGCTGGGGACCCTACCTGAGCGAACGCCAGTGGGGAACGGTCCGTGAGGACTACAGCCCGTATGGTACGGCCTGGGACTACTTTCCGCACGACCATGCCCGCTCACGTGCTTACCGCTGGGGTGAGGACGGGATTGCCGGCATCTGTGATCGTCACCAGTATCTCTGCTTTGCGCCGGCGTTTTGGAATGGACACGATCCGATCCTGAAGGAACGCCTCTTCGGGCTCACCGGTGAAGAGGGAAATCACGGTGAGGACGTTAAAGAGTATTACGCCTACCTCGATTCAACACCAACGCACTCCTACATGAAGTACCTCTACCGCTATCCGCAGAAGGAATTCCCTTACGCCTTGCTGGTGGCGGAAAACAGACGGAGGGGCAAGCGGGATTTCGAATTTGAGCTGGCAGATACCGGCATCTTTCGCGGGAATCGCTATTTTGACGTCTATGTTGAATATGCGAAGGCTGCTCCCGATGACATTCTGATCCGCATCTCCGCCCACAACCGCGGCCCCGAGGCCGCCACGCTGCACCTGCTTCCCACCCTTTGGTTCCGCAACACCTGGTCGTGGGGCAGGGACGACTGGCGCCCGCTGTTGATAAGGGCTGCGGACCTTTCCGGAGCAGTGGTGATACGAGCGGACCACCGCTACTACGGTTCAAGGTGGCTGATTTGCCAGGACCATCCCGAATTGCTGTTTACTGAAAATGAAACGAACTACCAGCGGCTGTTCGGCGTTGGCAATCGCACACCCCACGTCAAGGATGGGATTAACGACTACGTCATTCACGGTGTGCGCGGTGCCGTCAATCACGTCCCTGAAGGCACAAAGGCGGCGGCCTCATATCAAGTGGAGATACCGCCGGGGCAAAGTGCGGTGTTCCGCCTGCGGCTCGCCGACCAACAGCCCAGCGAGGATGTGCTCGGCGGCGGTTTCGACACCGTGTTTGATCAGCGCATTGCGGAAGCGAATGAGTTTTATTCCAAAATCATTCCTTCGGCTCTATCTGCCGATGCCCAAAATGTTTTCCGTCAGGCGATGGGAGGGCTGTTCTGGTCAAAGCAGTTTTACTACTATGACGTGGGGACCTGGCTGGAAGGCGACCCCGGGAACCCGCTCCCCCCTCCCGAGCGGAAGGTGGAACGAAACCACGCCTGGACTCACCTTTACAACGCCGACGTCATCTCCATGCCCGATAAGTGGGAATATCCCTGGTACGCCGCCTGGGACCTTGCCTTTCACTGCGTGGCCATGGCCCTGGCTGATCCGGACTATGCGAAGGAACAACTAATCCTGCTTCTGCGCGAGTGGTACCAACACCCCAATGGCCAGCTTCCGGCTTACGAGTGGG
>CAYTMD010000090.1:0-16566 GCA_964438685.1 uncultured Acidobacteriota bacterium | reverse complement strand
ATCAATGGATATTCCCAGATCCTCCAGGAAAAGCTTCAGTCTGACACGGAGGCGACCGGTCACCTCAAAGAAATCTCTCTTGCCGGGGAACGCGCCGCGGCTCTCACCCGCCAACTATTGGCCTTCAGCCGCCGTCAGGTGCTGGCGCCGCAAGTGCTTGACTTGAACGCGGTGGTTTCCAACCTGGATAAAATGCTCCAGAGGCTGATCGGGGAAGACATCAAGTTGCACACGCATCTTGACCTCACTCTGGGGCGCGTAAAGGCGGACCCGGGGCAGATCGAACAAGTCCTCATGAACCTGGTCGTGAACGCCCGCGATGCCATGCCCACCGGGGGAAATCTCACGCTTGAAACCAGCAACGTGGAGCTGGATGAGACTTACGCAAGTACCCACCCCACCGTAAAGCCCGGTCCCCACGTGATGCTGGCGGTTAGTGATACGGGGTTGGGCATGACCCCGGAGACGAAGGCACGCATCTTCGAACCCTTCTTTACCACCAAGGAACAGAGCAAGGGGACGGGCCTGGGACTGGCCACCGTGTACGGGATTGTCAAGCAATCGGAAGGCAGCATCTGGGTGTATAGCGAACTGGGGCACGGTACCGTCTTCAAAATATACCTTCCCATGGTCAGCGATAGCCTGGCGCCGAGTGAGGCGGTGAAGACGGGAAACGAGTCGTTCTCAGGAGCGGAAACGGTTTTAGTTGTCGAGGATGAGAAAGGTGTGCGATCTCTGATTCGCCTGGCGCTGGTGTCGGCGGGATACAAGGTTCTGGAAGTGGAGGATGGGGAAAGCGCCCTGGCGATATGTGCAAACTACGATGGACCCATCCACATGCTGCTCACCGACGTGGTGATGCCGCAAATGTCGGGCCCGGCGGTAGCGGGGAAGGTGGCCGCTTTGCGTCCCGGCATCAAGGTCCTCTATATGTCCGGCTATACCGACGATGCCATGGTGCACCACGGAGTGCTCAGCCAGGACACGCCCTTCATCCAGAAACCCTTTTCGCCCACGACGCTGCGCAAGAAGATTCGGGAAGTTCTAGGTGAACAGGAGTAGGCAGGATTCCGAAGAGCAAGAACCTGCGTGTTGACCTGTCGGAATTTCGTGTTCCCCACGGGGCTGTGGCGGTCAGGGCGGAACAGGCTGGGGGAAAATGCTTCACAGTGGTTAACCGCTGTGCTGCGGGTAACCACCCCGTCCGCCAGCCGACGGACGGGGTGGTGCTGAACCGGAATGGTGCTGATCTGCACAGCACCAGCACGTTTTTCCGCCGTTGGTGAATCTCCGCCCTTCCAAACCGTGGTGAGAAGTTCAGGCTAATTCCCTGCGTCTGGTGAAAAATACGCGCCCGGCGGGAAGAATTTGACACGATTATTCCTACCGGTAGGAAAATCGAAGAAATCGTACTAGGCTATGGCCATCACCATGCAGGAGTATGGTAGCGGAGAGCTGTGCCCGGGTGGACTGGCGCAGCAGGGAAGGCAGAGGCCCCACCAACGGGACCAGTGGCGGATGATCCGTGACGGAAGACCGGCAAGGTCTGAGGGCGGAGAGCCAACAGGGTCGCGACGGGACTTAGGGAATGCCAATTTGTCCATGCAATCAGACGAACGCGCCCTACACCGAATAGGATTAAGAATGAAAATAGCCCCACATAACCAATTGATAACAAAGGGCCACAAAAAGTGCTCCCAATAAGTTGTTGAAAGCAATGGACGATTAAAAAAAAGATGTTAAAAATGAAGGTTGCTCCCAATAGTATGTTGAAAACAAAGGGTCAAAAAAAGTGCTCCCAATGAGTTTATGAAAACAAACAACTTATCGTATTTTCTGGATGAGTTATTGAAAAGAAGTAAGTTAGCTAGTATTTCTCTCCACGGTCATGCGCAAGGAACCAGAAAAGCCGCATTACGGCAGGCTGGAACCGTCGCTCTCACGAAGCCATGGTGAAAAATTCGGGTTAGCTCGCCCCAGCCTCCCCAACGATCCCGCATGCGGATCAAAATGCCTTAATGTTGCCACTGCCAGTGACTGAATTCCGGCAATTGACGATATTTCGGCACAACTGACCCCTCCCACCGTGACCCTCCATCAAACCTCAAAGGCGCAAATCATGGAATAGAAGGACTTATCATGCTTTGTCAAGATTTGGAGTTTGGACCCCGCATTGCCTTTTACCAGATTGATTACTGAGGAGAGTTGCCATCATGCTTCGTATCACCACAACCGATACCAATGAAAGGGTCACACTAAAACTGGAGGGAAAACTCTCCGGCCCTTATGTGGAAGAGTTTGAGCGTTGCTGGCACATGTCGGCGGACATCTATAGACAGAAGGGATTGATCGTGGACTTGTCAGGTGTGACGTTCGTTGACCCCGCAGGAAAGAAACTGCTCTGCACGATCTCAAAAGGGGGAGCTCATCTTATTGGGTCGGGTCTTATGCCGAATTCGCTGATTGAGGAAATCTGCACCGAGAAGCCGGTGGAAAAATCCGTCAAGGTGCCACGCAAGGTGGGGCAGGCAGCCTCTCACCTTCTCTTGCTTATTCTTCTGCCATTCCTTGTGGCTGCAACTGCGCGGGCGGAGGATCCCACTCCTTTGCGGCTGACTTTGCACGATGCCGTGGCAACAGCGCTCAAGGAAAATCCGCAGGTCCAGATTGCCACGCTGAGCTTTGCTGAAAGTCAGGAAGACAAATCGATTGCGCGGTCTGCGCTGCTTCCCCAAGCGGGCGTGGAAGTTTTTGACCGGGCAATGCGGTTCAACATCTACTCGCAGTTTGGCGCCAAGTTTCCCGGCATTGCTGAGCACTCCGGCCCATTCCAATTCTTTCAGGCGGACGTAGGGGTGACGATGCCCTTGCTCGACCTGACCCTTTGGCGGCGCTTGCAGGCAGCTCACCAGGGAGTCAATGCCGTGCAGGCGCAGGAAACCACCGTGCGCGAGCAAGTCGTGTTGCTGGTGGTTTCACAATACCTGGCCGGAATGCGTGCCACTGCCGCGGTGCAAGCGGCTCGTTCGCGGATGGATTTGGCCCAGGCGCTTTATGACCAGGCCAGTGACCTGCAGAAACACGGTGTGGGCACTGGGATTGATACCTTGCGTGCCAACGTTGAGCTTCAAAATGAGAAGCAACGCGTTCTGGAAGCGGAGACTCAACAGAAGGTTGCGCTCTATGGCTTGGGACGGCTGCTCAATTTGGAAGCGCACCGGGAAATTGAGCTGGCAGATACGCCGAATTTTTATGAGACACCCGCTATCGACGCCAGCCGGAGCCTTGAGCAAGCATACGAGACGCGTCCGGAAATGAAAGCGCTTGCGGCGCGCGCGCATATAGCGGAACTTGCCCGGCGCGGAGCCAGTGAATCGCGGCTGCCCACGATAAGTTTCTTAGGTACATGGGGCGAGCAAGGGTTGTCAGCCCCCAGCGCCATACCTTCTTATGTTTACCAGGTCACCGTGGATGTGCCTCTTTTTACGGGAGGCCGGATTCACGCCGAGATGACCAAGGCCGCCCTTGAACTCAAAAAGGTCGACCAGGAACGCTCAGAACTTCGGAACCAGATTGCCTTGGAAGTGAAAACGTCGCAAGCGCAACTCGACGCGGCGCAGCATGAAGTGGATGTGGCCAACCTCGGAGTGAATCTGGCCCAACAGGAAGTCACTCAGGCACGCGACCGGTTTCAGGCGGGCGTTGCCAACAACATCGAAGTCGTTAGCGCGCAGGACGCCCTGGCTCGCGCCAACGATAACCAGATTGTCGCGCTCTATCGCTACAACCAGTCAAGGGCGGACTTATCCCATGCCATTGGTCAGATTGAAGGGCTTTATTCCAAGTAAAGGTGTACAACTATGCCGAGTACAGATCCAAATGTTGTCGAGCTGGAAAAAGAATTAGGGCAAGTGGAATCAGCAGGTCCGGAGGTCGCTGACAAGACTCCGTCGCGCTGGTCTGATCCGCTGGTCCGCCTTGCTGCCATAGGGGCGGTGGCCATCCTTGCTATCGCCGCGGTGGTCTTGTTGGTTTACTACCACAACCGGATATCGACTGATGACGCGCAGGTGGATGGTCACATTGTGCCCATCGCCAGCAAGATATATGGGACCGTCGGCGCGGTGATGATCAATGACAACGAGGCGGTCAAGCAGGGTCAGGTGCTGGTGCGCATTGATCCGCGCGATTACCAGGCCCGTGTGGACCAGGCCAAGGCGGCGCTGGCGCTTGCCGAAGCTCGTGCGAAGGGTGCGGGTGTGGTGGTCCCTTTGACGCGGGAAACCACCGACAGCACCTCCTCCGGCGCTGATGCGCAACTTACTGGCGCCGAGGCGAACTACAACAAGGCAAGGTTTAGCTTTGAGAAGGACTCCATATCGGAGTTGGCTTATGCGCGTGCCAATGTGGCTGCGCAGAAAGCCAATAACGAGCGTGCCCAGGCGGATTTGGCCCGCATGAAACCCTTGATGGAAAAAGGTGAGATCTCCCAGCAGCAATACGATGCCTACTTGGCCGGTGCGCGCGTGGCCGACAGCCAACTCAATGCTGCGAACGAAAAACTCACTTCCGCCGAGAGGGGAGCGGATATTGCCCGCGAATCCATGCTGGCGGCCAAAGCCCAGGTGCAGCAGGCGCACGCCATGGTTGAACAGGCGATGGCGAACCACAAACAGGTATCCATTCACGAGTCCGACCAGGCTTCCGCGGAAGCGGCCGTGGCTGCGGCCCAAGCTGACCTGGAAGCAGCAGAGTTGCAGTTAAGTTACACCACCATCATTGCTCCCAGCGATGGCGTTGTCACCAGAAAATCGGTCGAGGCTGGCCAAATCATACAGCCAGGGCAGGGTCTCTTCACCCTGATTCCCCTGAACGACGTTTGGATTACGGCAAATTTCAAGGAGACACAGCTTTCCAAGGTGCGTCCCGGCCAGAAGGCGGAGATCGATGTGGACATGTACGGCCAGACCGTTACCGGCTACGTGGATTCCGTCGCCGGTGCTACGGGGTCGCGTCTGAGCTTGCTGCCGCCTGAAAATGCCACGGGCAATTATGTGAAGGTGGTGCAGCGCATTCCGGTGAAGATCCTGTTGGACCCTGATTCTTCGGCAAAGGCAATTTTGCGCCCCGGCATGAATGTTGTAGCGACGATTATCACAAAGTGAGGGTAGAACCATGTTCCGCGTCGTGACTGTGGCGCGAGAGTACGGAAGTGGGGGTGGCAGGATCGCCCAGTTGCTGGCTGGCCGCCTGGGATGGAAACTGCTCGATCGCTGCCTGGTGGAAAAGATCGCGGAAGCCGCCAGCATCGAGCCCCAGGTGGCGGAGAAGTTCGATGAGCGTCCCGACCCCTGGTTTAACCGTCTGGCGGAAGTCTTTGGGCAGTCTCCGGGATTAAGGGGTTACATCGGGGGCCCCGTGCCGGGCCGGTTTGACGCTGAAGTTGCAGCCCATTTGACTCGCCGGATCATCGATGAAGCGGCGGGAATTGGTGAGTGTGTGATCGTAGGGCGGGGAAGCCAATGCATTCTTCAGCAGTCTGAAGAAGCTTTCCACGTTTTCATTTACGCACCCCGGAGTGAACGCCTGAAGCGCGTGCTCAGCCGCGATACGCGGCTTTCCAAGGCTGAGGCGGAGAAGAAACTGGACGAAGAAGATGCAACCCGCGCCATTTATGTCCGCGCCAACTACGGCGAGGACTGGCAGAATCGCCACCTGTACCACCTGATGATTTCCTCGAGCTTGGGGGAAAAAGAGGCGGGTTCCATTATCCTATCCGCCCTCCACTGTGCAAAGAATGGAGTGGTTCCAGTGGGCCGGTAGATTGCCTGCGCCCGCGGGGAAGACGCAGCCAATTAATCGCAACTGACCATGAAGCAACTGTTCGCGCGAGCTCGACAAAACGGAGAGACCCACCCGTGGCTGGTCGCCTTCACGGTGATGCTCGCGGTTTTCATGGAAGTGCTCGATACCAGCGTGGCCAATGTCGCGCTTCCGCACATCTCCGGCAACCTTTCCGCCGGCGTTGACGAAAGCACCTGGGTCCTGACCTCTTACCTGGTTTCAAACGCCATTGTGCTCCCACTTACAGGTTGGCTCTCCTCGCTGTTCGGGCGCAAGCGGTTCTATATGACGTGCGTGGCCATCTTCACGGTCAGCTCCCTGCTCTGCGGGCTCGCCCCCAGTCTTCCCTGGCTGGTGTTCTTCCGCATCCTGCAAGGCGCCGGAGGGGGAGCGTTGCAGCCCATCTCTCAGGCCGTCATGCTGGAGAGTTTTCCCAAGGAGAAGCGCGGCATGGCGATGGCCATGTTCGGTGTGGGCGTGGTCATGGCGCCCATCATCGGCCCCACCCTGGGGGGGTGGCTCACCGACAGTTATAGCTGGCGATGGATTTTCTTCATCAACATTCCGGTGGGAGTCATCTCCCTGATTCTCACCTTCTTCCTGATTTATGACCCGCCGTTCCTGGAGCGCAAGAAGTTCGGGGCGGTCAGTATCGATTACATTGGGCTGGGCCTGCTGAGCGTGGGCTTGGGATTCCTGCAGGTTGTTCTGGATAAGGGACAGCGCGAGGACTGGTTCGAATCACACTTCATCGTAGCCTGCGCCGCAGTGGCGGTGATCGGGCTGCTCGGGGCCCTGATCTGGGAACTCAATCGCAAAGATCCTATCGTGGACTTCCGGCTGTTGAAGAACCGGAATTTCCTCCTCGCCACCTTGACGATGTTTATGCTGGGGTTTGTCCTTTACGGCAGTACTGCCTTGCTGCCCATTTTTCTTCAGACACTGCTGGGATACACGGCTCTGCTAAGCGGGTTGGTGCTTTCGCCGGGAGGATTTATCGTAGTCCTCATGCTGCCACTTGTGGGCCAGCTATTGACGCGCTTTGATGCTCGATGGCTGGTGATTTGCGGCGTCGTAATCGTGGCCTCCTCGTTGTTTCACATGGCAACTTTCAACCTGGACATCGATTTTCACACCGCAATGATGGCCCGGATTTATCAATCGGCGGGGATGGCTTTTCTCTTTGTGCCCATCAACGTCATGGCGTTCTACTTTATTCCCAAAGAGAAATTCAATAACGCCACCGGCATCATCAACCTGGCTAGGAACATTGGCGGGAGCTTCGGGATCGCCAACGTGGTGACTCTGCTGGCACGCCGACAGCAATTCCATCAAGGAATCCTGGTAAGCCACATGACGCCTTTTGACTCAGCGTATCAGGCTATAATAAATGGCTCGGCACGGGTCTTGTTCGTCGCGGGGTCAAACTCCACCGACGCCCAGGCCCAGGCGCATGGCATGGCTTATGGAATTTTGCAGCGGCATGCTGCCATGCTCGCTTTCAGTGACGTTTTCTGGATCATGGGGCTTATGTTCCTGACTTTAGTCCCCTTGATGTTCATGATGAAGAAGAGCCGGCCGCATGGTGGACCCCCGATGGCGCATTGAGCGGAGCGAATATACCCGCGCTTTTCGCCATCTGGAATGAAACCAATCGGTCGGAGTTATCAGGCAAGCTCAGGGCTTTTGCGACTATAACAAATTGCATATAAAACGTGCGTAACCCGCCGAACGGTGGAACGGGAACGCATCAGCTATCCGGCCTGCCGTGGCCGAATCATCATTATTATGCGCGGTCTCTTCAATCAAAAACGAGAACATGGAGCGATCAATCCCTGGCTTATTGCCCTTACGGTTATGCTCGCCACCTTCCTGGAGGTGCTGGATACCAGCGTCGCCAACGTGGCGCTGCCGCACATAGCCGGCGACTTATCCGCCGGTGTCGATGAGAGCACCTGGGTGCTCACTTCCTATCTCGTCTCAAACGCCATCGTGCTGCCGCTCACGGGTTGGCTGTCTTCACTCTTCGGACGCAAGCGCTTCTTCATGGTCTGCGTGGGCATTTTCACGATATGTTCCTTCCTCTGTGGTATTGCTCCCACGCTCGGTCTTCTGGTTTTCTTTCGAATCCTGCAGGGCGCGGGCGGCGGCGCGCTTCAGCCGATTTCGCAGGCGATTCTGGTGGAAAGCTTTCCCAAGGAAAAGCAGGGCATGGCGATGGCGGTTTATGGGATGGGCGTGGTGGTGGCGCCTGTCGTCGGTCCCACACTGGGAGGTTGGATCACGGACAACTACTCCTGGCGATGGATTTTCTTCATTAACATTCCCGTCGGTGTGCTGTCCCTCCTCTTGACGGCTTTTCTGATCTACGACCCGCCCTACCTGGTGCGCAAGAGCCTGCGCGGCCTGCGGATTGATTACATCGGGTTGGGTTTGTTGAGTGTGGGCTTGGGCTTTCTCCAAGTGGTCCTTGATAAGGGTGAGCGGGAAGATTGGTTTGGTTCAAACTTCATCGTCGGCTGCACTTTTATCGCCGGCGTGGGGTTGATCGGGGCATTCATCTGGGAGCTCACGCGCGAAGACCCTATTGTGGACTTCCGCATGTTGAAGGACCGGAATTTCTTCCTCGCCACCTTCACCATGTTTATGCTGGGGTTTGTGCTTTATGGCACCACCGTGCTGCTGCCCCTGATGTTGCAAACCCTCATGGGTTACACGGCCTTGCTCAGTGGACTGGTGCTCTCTCCGGGAAGCATCTTCACCATTCTGGCGTTGCCGCTCGTGGGCCGCCTAACCCAGAAGGTGGAGGCGCGCTGGCTGGTGGCTTTTGGACTGGGGATTACCGGCCTTTCTCTCTTGCACATGTCGAGCTTTAACCTGCAAATAGATATCTGGACGGCGGTTCGTGCCTGGACTTTTTCCCGTATCGGCATGGCTTTCCTGTTCATTCCCATCAACGTTACGGCTTTCTATTTTATTCCCAAGGAAAAGATGAACAACGCCACCGGCATCATCAATCTGGCGCGTAATATCGGCGGCAGTGTGGGCATTGCCAATGTGGCGACCCTGCTGACACGCCGCGCGCAGGTCCATCAGGCCACGCTGGTCGCTCATCTCACCCCCTACGACGCTCCTTACCGCAACGCTGTGAACGGCGCGCAACAAATGCTGATGACGCAGGGTTCCACTCCCACGCTCGCCCACATCCAGGCCCAGGGTCTCGTCTACGGCAACTTGATTCGCCAGGCCAATATGCTTGCTTATGTGGATGCCTACTGGCTGCTTGGCTGCACCTTCCTCGCCATGATTCCCTTCATGTTTCTGATGAAAAGCGCCAAGCCCCGCACCGGCGCATCCGTTGCCGCACATTGAGCCTGCTGTTTTCAGTTCTCAGCAGCACAATGTGGCCAAGCTCTTGAGGCCACCGCCTCAGCTCAAATCGCGTATACTTCCTCAGAAATATTCAAGACCTTGTTGAATGAGGTCCCACTTGTCTTTGGGAGGTACGATGAAACGCCGTGAATTCATAAAAAGTTCCGCTCTGGCTGGGGGTTCGTTGCTATCCCCGCCAGCGCTAAGCGCGCATGCCACGGAATCAGCTTCAGGTCTGCAAGCTCCGATTCCGTCGATGCCACTTACCAAAACCGTCGCATTGAATTTGCGGCCCGCGCGTTGGATCTGGTATCCCTCGGAGCGCACGCTTCAGAACACCGTTGTGCTTTTCCGCCGGCAACTGGACTTGCCGGAAAAACCGCTCCGCGCCAAAGGGTGGGTGGTGGCGGATGGCCGATACAGGCTGGAAGTCAACGGACAGCGCGTACAGTGGGGGCCTGCCCCCTGCGACCCGCGCTGGCTGGAAGTTGATCCTATGGACTTGACGGAGCTTCTGCATGCGGGCGCCAACACCCTCGGTGCCCAAGTGCTGTTTTTCGGGCAGGGAGACGGCACGTGGCCGATCGGAAAGTGTGGTTTCATCTTCTGGCTGGAAATTGAAACCGACCACGGCGAGAAGCAGACTATTGTGTCGGACGGAGCCTGGCAAGCGTACCTGGCCCGTTCCTGGAAACCCGGCCATTACAAGCGTTGGTACCTGCGCGCTCTTCAGGAGGAGTTTGACGCACGCCTTTTCCCCTACGGCTGGACGAGCCCTGGCTTTACTCCCAACCAGGACTGGCTGCCCGCCATGCCGCTTGAATGCCCCGCGGACAAGCCGGCGATTTGCTCCACTTACCCGGAATACATGCTCAATTTCCGGGGCGATCCCGACACATCGCAGTTGCGGGCGCGCAGCATTCCTCTGATGCGTGAAACCCCGGTCCCCGCGGCGCGGCTCGCCGAATCGTGTTGGATTGAGTGGGACCGCTCCCCCGAGGAATATTTCGAATTCATGCCGCCGAATAGCTTTCGTCCCGATCGCAAACCCTCGGCGACCGAAGGCGCCGCGGGTTCATGGGATGTCGAACTCGATGGCAGGCGGGGGGCAGCCCTTACCTTTGAATTCGCCGAGCAGATGGTCGGCTGGCCCTATTTCACCATTGAAGCTCCTGCCGGCACCACGATTGAGATGATGGTGCAGGAGGCACACCAGGTGGGAGGGCCGGCGCTTCTCAATACGCACTTCCACAGCTGGACCCGCTTCATCTGTCGTGAAGGCATCAACCACTTTGAAACATTTGATTTTGAGTGCTGCCGCTGGGTGCAACTGCATATTCACGGGGCTTCCGGCAAAGTAACGATTTCGAACGTGGGCATGCGCCGCAGGGTCTTCCCCTGGCCGCACTTGCCTGCTATGCGCGTTTCGGAACCTCCCCTGCAGCGATTGATTGATGCCACCATCAATACCCTGAACAACTGCGCGCAAGAAACCATGATGGATGGCGGGGGGCGTGAGCGGCAGCAATACAGCGGAGACGGCGCCCATCAACTCCATCCCCTCCATCTCAACTTTGGTGAAACGCGGCTCCCGGCGCGCTTTCTGGCCACTTTCAGCCAAGGGTTAACCGAGGAAGGGTACTTCCTGGATGCCTGGCCGGCATATGATCGCCTGGCGCGCCTTATCGAGCGGCAGCTTCATCTGACCCAATGGGGTCCTCTTTTGGATCATGGGGTGGGGTTTAACTTCGACTGCTTCTATCATTACCTTTATTCCGGCGATCTTGACGATCTCCGCGAGCCCTATCCACGCTTGCTGCGTTTCGCCCAATACCTCGAAAGCATCATGGGGCCGGACGGCCTTCTGCCGGTGGAAAACCTGGGTATTCCCGCGGTGTGGATGGATCACATTGCCTACCAGCGTCAACGCCACAAGCAATGCGCGTTCAACCTTTATGCCGCCGCCATGCTGCAAAACGCCCTGCCGCGCCTGTGCGAGGCCTTTGGCGACCCTGCCCGCGCCCAAGCCGCCCGCGATTTCGGCCGCCATATTCAGGAAGCCGCGGTGCGGCGTTTCTGGAGCCCGGAAAAGAAACTCTTCCTCAATAATCTCCCCTGGCTCAGCGAGGAAGGCTCTCCACGCATGTGCGACCGCTCACTCGCCACTGCTATCCTGTTTGATCAATGTCCGAAGGGGCAGACAGACGCGGTCCTGCGTGTGCTGGCCGATTGTCCGCCGGAAATGGGCTTCTCGTATCCTGACAATGCGTGTTGGCGGCTATGGGCACTGGGAAAGGGAGGGCGCGCAGATATTATTGTGAGGGACTTCCGCGAGCGCTGGGCCAATATGGAATCGGTTCTGTTGAACAACACCCTGCAAGAGGATTGGCACGCCAAGCCGGATTCAGGCTCGGAATGGAGCCATACCCCCGTCATCCCGCTTTACGTTACCACTATGAGTCTGGCTGGAATTAAGCCGCTGGTTCCCGGCTTCAAGCGCTGCGAGATTCGCCCGCAAATGGCGGATCTCGACTTGCTCGAGTTGACGGTGCATTCCGTCCAAGGTCCAATCGAATTCAGCGGACGGGGTAAGATCGGGGGCAGGGAGATAACGATAAAAATGCCTTCGGGCTGTGAAGGGGAACTGGTGGTGGATCAGCGAGAGGTCTTGGCGCTCAGACCCATGGCGGGATCTGCCACATCCAGCGGCCTCGCGCGCTACCATCTGGCTGCAGGCCAATCCACTTCCGTGCACCTCAAATTCACTTGAGGCGATGGAATTGAATGGCGGTGTTGTCCAGCAACTATGACCCCGAGATGGCCTGGCATGCCTGACTGACGATCTGTAGTATGATAGGTCTAGGACGCATGGCGACACGGCTTACAGACACTTCGGCGGACGCAGAACGTGTGCAGATCGAGATCCTGCGCTCAATGCCTTCGTGGCGAAAATTCCAGTTGTGGAATGATCTGAATATGGCGATGCGCCAGGTAGCCCTGGCTGGGCTTGGCGAACGATTCCCCCTCGCCACCCCGCAAGAACTACGACGACGTCTGGCGACGCTTCTTCTAGGGCCGGAATTAGCCACCCGGGTGTACGGCCCGGAACCCGATCCTCCCACTATCAGGTAGACACATGGAGATTCTTGATGTCCTCCAACGGGTAATTTCCAAGCTGGAGGAGTTGGAAATTCCTTACATGGTCAGCGGATCCGCGGCGAGCTCCTTTCATGCTTTTGTGCGAACTACTCAGGACGGGGATCTGGTCGTAGCCATGGGTCAGGATCAACTAGAGAAGTTCGCCACTGCTTTCGCCCCTGAATTCTATCTGGACCGTGCCTCAATCCGCCGGTCTCTGCAAATGGGCGGTTCATTCAATCTCATTCATTTGGAATCCTCACTCAAAATAGATTTCTTTCCACTTCGGAAAAGGAGCTTCAGCCAACAGGAGTTCTCCCGCCGACAGCCTCGCCTCCTTCTGAGAGAATCGACTGCGCCGGCGTACGTCGCTACGGCGGAGGACACGATACTCGCAAAGCTGGAGTGGTTTCGTGCGGGAGGGGAAGTTTCTGAGAATCAGTGGAGGGACGTGGCGGGAATTCTCAAGGTGCAAGCCGGGAACTTGGACTTGGCTTATTTGCAACGGTGGTCCCGCGAGTTGCAGGTCGGGGACCTCCTCGAAAAGGCTCTCAAAGAGGTCCCCAGATAAGGGAACGCCTGGGTCCTAAAGGCCCAGGACCAGCTTGTCAACGCGTTTCACCACGTCGCGCAGGTACGCTTCGTCGCCTGCGTCAAGTTCGGTGGTGGCCCATCCGGTGTAACCGACGTCGGCAAAAGCTTTGCGGACGGCCGGCCAATCGATGTCGCCATCGCCAAGATTCACAAACTCGGTCTGGAACGGGCTGAATCCGTGCGTCATCACCTTGAAATCTTTCAGGTGAACTTTCGCAAAGCGCTTGCCGAGCGTATGAATCCAGTCCTGGGGATAGCCGTAAATGACCACGTTGCCCACATCGAAGTAGGATTTTACCCAGGGACTCTTGAATTCATCCACGTACTTTGCCATTTCGAGTGGGCTGAGCAGGAATTTGTTCCATACTTCTTCGATGGCAATGACGACCTTCAGCTCTTCCGCCAGCGGGATCAGAGTACGAATGTTCTTTTGCGAGCGCGTCCACGCATCCTGGTAGCGAGTGTCAGCGTCCACGACTCCCGGAACCAGCAGCACTGCACTCGCTCCCCACAGCTTGGCGTTATGGAGTGAGGTCTTCATGCCGTCAAGCGATTTCTGCACCAAGGCGGGGTCATTGGAGGAGAGCGGGTTTTTCCAGTGAGCCATATTCATGACGGAGTGGATTGGAATCTTGGCATCTTCCGAAGCCTTCTTGATTTCTTCCGCCACCTTGGGGTCTTCCACTGTCTGGCCTTCCACTCCTTCGAATCCGACGTCGCGGGCAAGCTTAAAGCGATCGGCGTAACTCAGGGTTTTGGGCAGCATATAGATTTGCACGGCCTTTTTGATACGCCCACCGGTGGGAACCGGAGCGGGCACAGCGGCTGCCAGACTGATTGCTGCCGGAGCCATGGATGCCAACGGCGCCGCGCAGGCAGCGCCCACTGAAACTTTCAGAAAATCCCGGCGCGTAGAGTTTTGCTTCATGATGATCTCCTATTTTTGCTGCCGGTGAGTCGCACGATAATCATTCTCCCGGCTCGATATGAAATGTCCAACTTGCGGGTCATGGTAATTCGGGGCGGCGGCCGTATTGGGCTGGGGTCTTCCCCATCCTATTGGCAACCGCCCCGCGTTGTTAGAACTATGCGAACTTCGTGATATCGATTCCAGGTTCGAGCACTTCCTTCGATTTTTGCAGTTCATCCCAGGTAATCGATCTGCCTGTGTAGGCTGCGGTACGGCCCAATATGCCGCTCATTACGGATTCCGCGCCTAGTGCTGCCTGGTTTAGGAACTGGCCACTGGTGATGCTGGCGACAAACGCCTTTTCCTTTTCGGAGTCAGCATCGTCGAGTGCGCCCTTGAATTTTCCCGCGGCAGAGAATTCTTCCGCTCCGCTGGGTTTCATTCCGGCGTCCCATTTGTTCTTGCCGGCAATATTGACGCGCCAATCGTAGTGCGCCTCGGAACTTCCGTCTGACCCGAACAGTTGTACGGCGGCGTCAAAGTTGGGATGGCCGAATTGTGCCGACCCAAAACTGATTTGCACATTGTCCGGATAGGTGAAGAGCACGTTGAAGTTGTCCTTGCAATCACCCGTATCCTCAGCGGTGCGAACTTTATGGTCGCACATACCCACGGCCTTTACGGGATGGCCTTTCAGCATCCAGTTACACATATCGATAACGTGGATGTTCTGCTCCACGATGATGTCGCCGGAAAGCTTGCGATCCCACACCCAGTTTCGTAGCCGCGCTTCCTGGGGTGAGGCATTGGGCCATTCGGGTCGATCGATATGGGCGCAATAGTAGTAGGCGAGGCCGCATCCGATTTTGCCCAGATCGCCCGCGTGAATCCGCCGCGTCAGTTCCACCATGGGGGGAGCGTTGCGAATCTGGAAACCCACCGCCAGGCTTAGCTTGCCTTTGGCCTTTTCGCCGATGCTGATGACGTGGTGTGCTCCCGGTATGTCGATGGCCACAGGCTTTTCGCAATAGACATGCTTGCCTGCGGCGACGACCGTTTCCAGATGATGTGGATGAAAGTAGGGCGGGGTGGTAATCAGGATAAAATCCACTTCCTTTGAGGCCGCGATTTCCTTGTAGGCATTGGGGCCTTTGAAGAGTTGCGAAGGGTCGATGGCCGCGTAGCCCTTGGCTTGCTGCAAGGTGTCGAAATGCTGCCGCCCCTTTTCCAGTTGATCGGCAAAGAGATCGGCGATGGCAGTCACTCGCGCGCCGGCATTTTGCACGAAGCTCGTACCCTCAGCGGTAGCGCGGCCGCCACAGCCAAGAATTCCAAAGCGAACCTGTGAGTTTGCGGCCGTCCCTCGCACATGCTGCGGTTTGAGGATCATAAAGCTTGCTGCCGCTGCCGCTCCAAGGAATTCTCGTCGACCAAGCTTGCTCGAATTTTGATCAGTCATTTGCTTTCCTCCTTTGAATCTATCGAATGCTGAGAACTAAAAAACTCTTTATCGATCATGGCAGGGCGGCTGTAGTTCCTGCGGCTCCGCCACCTCTTCGGCCAGGTAAGAAGCCCCATCTAGCTTGCCGGAAGAGGTCGAACGTAAATATCCTTAAACCGAATTTTTACCCCGCCGCCGGTGTGGAGTTGCAAACCGATGACGCCCTCATTGAAACTCGGATGGGCTTGGGGCGAGTCCAGCGTGGGCACGCCGTTCGGGCGAGTGACGTAATGGAGACTGTCCCCGCCGGCATTTTGCTGAGCGTCCGTAAAGTCCACGCAGGGAACGCCGTTCAAACGCGTAACATAGTGGGCTCCCTCTTCTGTAATTTCCAGATCATTCCATTCGCGGGGTTTGATGGCATGCTCGCAGGCGGGCGTGCCCATTGCCACCCAGCCGCGGTAGCCGCTTTCGTAGATCGAGCCCGTGTTGCGTGTTGGGTCCACTTCCACCTGCATGCCTATGATATCCGGTCCAGTCTTGGGGGAGTTACCCGTAATACGAGAACGAGTAAATACGCCGCTATTGCCGTCGGTCTCGGGTTTGAACTTTAGTCGCAACATAAAATTGCTGTAGATCTTCTCCGTGGTGAGATAGCCGTAATGCCCAACAGTGCTCTCGCCCAGAATCGTGCCGTCTTCCACGATCCACTTTTCTTGCCCATTGTTTACCCACCCGCTGAGATCTTTTCCATTGAAAAGAGCAATCCAGCCTTTTCCCGCAGGCGCTTGCGCCGCCGGAGCTGCCAGTAATAACCCAAACACTGCCACGAGCAGCGGTTTCATGTCCACACTCCTTGAGTCTTCGGGCCAGTTGCGGCTAACTTGCCGTGCGTGCCCTCCTGCCAGTTCCGAATGACTCAGACCGGGACGATCATATTCGCAACGGGGTATGAAATCTAGTAGAAGTAAAGTGGGGGACTGATTGTAGGTGATTTCCGATCATTGCGGAGGCACGAAAGCCCTCGGTTTTTAGGGTCCCTAAAGCTAAGATGGGTTAGCTGAATAGTAGCGGGGCCTCAATCCCGATGCCCGATCCGTCTTCCGAGGAATAACGATGCAATGACGCCAGGACTGTGCAGTAGAATTCAGGTTGTCATCTCCTGTTCCCAGGAATTTCTGGCGTTAAACGAAATGAAATCATGGGAGGAAGCGCGTGAGTATTCTACAAAACACCGAGACTCGTAATAGCTGGGTTGCTTGGGCGA
>CAYTMD010000089.1:0-16603 GCA_964438685.1 uncultured Acidobacteriota bacterium | reverse complement strand
TTCGACGTTCTTGCCAGTAAGCTCCTGGGAGAGCAAGCGGCTGGCATGCCAGCCCAGCGCATCATCGCTCCGCAGCGGATTGCCGTAGCCAACAACCAAAGTCCGAAGTCCGAGGTTCGAAGTCCGGGTGTCGAAAGTCGAAAATCGAAAATCGGAGCTCAGGAGGATCCCGGTCGATTTGCATGTTTCGAATTTCGAGTTTCGAGTTTCGAGTTTCGCCTTTCCTTTTCGGGCCTCGGACCTCGGACCTCGGACCTCGGACTTCTTCATTAACTCCTCAGCTCATCCAGCACGGATCCTTCCGGCCCCAGCAACTGAATGTGCAGGGGAACCTGGCCGGAAGCGTGGGTAGAGCAACTAAAGCACGGATCGTAGGCGCGCACAATAGCGGATACGCGGTTCAGCATCCCCTCTTTCAGGTGCTTACCGTCGATGAAGTGGCGGGCCACCTGATCGATGCTACGATTAATGGCCAGATTATTGTGTCCCGTCGCCACGATGAGGTTGGCCCAGGTAATGGCGCCTTCCTCATTCACCTTGTAATGATGAATCAGGATGCCGCGCGGCGCTTCGATCATGCCCACGCCTTCCAGGTTGTTCACGCCCGCGTGGGCGCGAATCTGCTTGCCCAGAACCGCGGGATCATTCAGTAGAGCTTCCAGGCGTTCCACGCCATAGAGGGCTTCAATCAACCGGGCATAGTGGAAGTGGAAGGAACTGGGCACAATCTTTCCCAAGCGTTGGTGGAATTCCGTAAACTCCGCATCGGCCAGCGGCGTTCCACAACTCTTGGCCGCATTCAACCGGCCCAGAGGTCCGACGCGGTAAACGCCCTCGGGAAAACCGATGGGCTTGTAATAGGGCGCCTTAAGGTACGAATTAGTAAGGGAGGCCTCCCCAATATATTTGTGGTAATCGCTTGCCGGAATGTGGTCGGCAACGATCTTTCCCTCCGCGTCTTTGAAGCGGATGCCGCCGTCGTAAAGCTGAAGTTTTCCGGCGGGGTCAACCAAGCCCGCATACATCGTGGGGGCATTGCCAAAGTTCTCGATCTCTTCCTTGAACTGATCCAGCACGCCCTTGAAGAACTTCAGGGTACGTCTGACGATAGTTTTGGCTTCCGGCAAGCCGGCAAGAATCTTCTCGCGAACGGCAGGGTCCAGTGGCGCGTTTACGCCGCCGGGGACGGTCCATGAGGGATGAATGCGCTCCTTGGCGAGCCCGGAGATTACCTCCTGCCCGAATTTGCGCAGGGCGATTCCGTCGCGGGCGATTTCCGGAAACTTCTCGAGCACTCCCAGCACATTGCGGCGCGCGGGGTCGGAATCGAATCCCAGCAACAGGTCCGGCGAGGAAAGGTGGAAGAAGCTCAGCGCGTGCGACTGCACGAATTGGCCGCAGTGCAGAACCTCACGCAGCAGCGCCGCGGTTTCAGGAATGCGGACGCTCATGATGGCGTCGCAGGCTTTGGAGGAAGCCAGCAGATGGCTGACGGGGCAAATGCCGCAGATGCGCGCCGTGATGGAGGGCATCTCGTAGTAGGGGCGGCCCTCAGTGAATTTCTCAAACCCCCGCACCTGGGTTATGTGCAGTTGAGTGCCTGCAACGTGCCCGCTATCATCAAGCTGGATCGAGATTTTGGCGTGACCCTCGATGCGCGTGACAGCGTCAATTGTGATCTTTCTCATCTGAAACTCCTATCTTTAACAAATCGGGTGATCGGAGGATCCGGTGATCCGATGAGCAAAAGCCAATTCGACGTGTGGTTTTCTATGTTCACCCGATCGCCCGATCATCCGATCACCCAATCCCTCTTTATCCAAACTTCACCTTCCCACTCAGGTCCGGCATTCGCCCTTCCAGCAATTCTCCCAGCACGAAACCGATGGCGGCGGCAGGGGGCGGACAACCGGGCACGAACAAATCCACCTTAACCACCTCATGCACGGGTACGGCGCGCTTCATCAGCGTGGGAACACCCTCGGTAGGTATGCCCGGCTTTGTATCGACCCCCTGGACATAGATTCTCTCCAGCAGCTTCTTAACCGGAAACGGATTGCGCATGGCCGGCACATTGCTGGTCACCGCGCAATCGCCCAAAGCCACCAGCAGACGCGTGTTCTCGCGAACCTGCTTGATTTGTTCGTAGTCGTGCTGACTGCTGACGGCGCCCTCGACGAGGGTCACATCGACATCCTCGGGAAACACCTGGGCATCGACCAGCGGGCCAAACACGATGTCGGCTTTTTGCGCCACTGCGGCAATAGCCTCGTCAATATCCAGAATCGACATATGGCAGCCGGAACATCCGTCAAGCCACAACGTAGCCACTTTGGCTTTCTTCATGCGTGAACTCCCCATTCCATGTAGCGTCCCGATTTGTCGGGACACCTGCCGGGCTAAAGCCCGGCGCCACCTTATGCGTGAACTCCGCGTTTGGCAGCAAGCCACTTAATGTTCTCATTGCTCTTGGTCATTTCTTCCACGCCAAGGCCTTTTTCCGCCAGCGCCCCGGTGGGGCACACCTGCACGCACTTGCCGCATTTGGTACAGGCCTTCGAGTCTCCCCACGGCCGGTCAAGTTCTGCCACCAGGCGCGAGTTGATGCCCCGGCCGCTGATTTCCCACACATTCGCCCCTTCCACCTCCGCGCACACCCGCACGCAGCGCGTGCAGAGAATGCAGCGGTTGTGGTCCAGGATGTAGCGTTCATGCGAAACATCCACGGGCAGCTTGGGATAGTTGTAAGGGAATCGGACGTGGGTCACTCCCAAGCGCAGGGCCATGGCCTGCAATTCACAGTGATTGTTGCAAACGCAGATGGAACAATAATGGTTGCGCTCAAGCAGCAGGAACTCCATGACGGTCTGGCGATGCCGCAGGAGTTTTTCGGAATTGGTATTCACCGACATGCCATTCTGAATGGGAGTGGTGCAAGCCGGAAGCAGGCGTCCGACTCCGGCGACCTCGACCAGACATAAGCGGCAGGAACCCGATGGAGTAAGCCCCTCAAGGAAGCAGAGCGTAGGAATGTACTTCTTGTTGGCACGCGCCACGTCCAGAATCGTCTGGCCTTCACTGGCCCGGCACAACTCGCCATCAATTCGAACCGAAATCTCTTGAGGCATCTACGTTCTCCTTTAATCGGGCGATCCGGCGATCGGGAGATCGGGAGAGCAAACAACCTTGCGCGATCTCTTGATTGAAGTTCGCCTCGCGGTTTGTTGCGATGCGACAAAAATGGCAACGAGTTCGTTCGCCTCGACGGTGAGTTTTTCCAATCGAGGTTTGGGAACAATTTCGCTTTCCACCAAAAGCTCCAGCCAGAATACTGACTCGTCCGCCTCCTCAACTACCACTCCCAATTTGGCGACAAACTCGGCCTGGGAGCGCGCACGACCAACAGCCCGATAGTTCGCTGCGACCGATGTCCCCGAACGCAGGAGTTGACGACTCATCGTGCGCGCAGCATCCGTCTTGGGCAGCGAATCGCAAAGCTTGATAACGCGCAATGCAAACCGCTTAGTACGGTCCCGAAGAGCAAAATGCTTATCGAGCATTTCTTAACCTTACAACCACGTCACAATCGACCGATCACCCGATCTCCCGATCACCCGTTCCTTACTTGTGACTCGGCACCACGCCGTTTTCCTTAATGTCACAGCGCAGGCAGCGGCTGGCCTCTTCCACAGCTTCCTCGGCCGTCAACGCCAGCACCGATTCTTCAAAGTCCTTAACCCGCTGCTTGGCAGGCAGCGGATGAGGGTGATGACGCGGGCTCTCACTAACGTGCTCCGGAGAAATCTGGTCATATTCGAAGTGCGGCAGGAACTCCTGGGTTCGCACCTCTTCCATGAGCCGCTGGTCGATAAAGCGCGCCGCCTTTTTTCCGTATCCCATCGCGTTTGAGACGTTGGAAGCGCCGGAAATCAAGTCGCCGCCCGCATAGAATTTTTCACGGCTGGTTTCCAGCGTATACCGGTCGTACACCAAGGTCCCGTTCTCATGAATACTGAGGCCGGACGCCTTGCAGAAGTCGCGGTCCACCGCTTCGCCCACGGCGAGAATCACCGTGTCGCACTTGAAACTCTGGATTTCTTCGGTAGCAATGGGGCTGCGCCGGCCCGATGAATCGAACTCACCCAGCCGTGTCTTCAGGACTTCAATGGCTTTGACCGCGCCATTCTCTCCCACAATGCGGTGGGGAGTAGCCAGAAAAGCAAAGTGGGCGCCTTCCTGCTCTGCGGCCTCCACTTCTTCATGGATCGCGGGCATGTCTTTGCGCTCGCGGCGGTAAATTACCGTGACCGTCGCGCCTTTGCGCAAGGCCGTGCGAGCGGAATCGATGGCGGCATTGCCGCCGCCGATAATCGCCACTCGCTGCCCCAGGGGGACAGGTTCGTTCTTGGCGATGCCCTCCAGGAACGGCAGGGCCGGCATTACACCTTTCAATTCGGTTCCGGGTAGGTAAACCCACGCCTCTTTCCAAGTGCCGATTGAGAGAAACACCGCGTCGAAACTCATGTCGAGGTCGTTCAGGGAAATGTCCGTTCCCACGCTTTTGTTGAACTCAAATTTGACGCCGAGGCGGCTGATCAACTCGATTTCCTTGGCGAGCACGTTCTTGGGCAAGCGGTATTCGGGAAGCGCAAACCGCAACATTCCTCCCGCCTCCGCATGGGACTCATAAACCGTAACTTCGTGACCAAACAGCGAGAGGTAGAACGCCGCGGTCAGGCCCGTGGGCCCCGCTCCCACCACGGCAATTTTCTTGCGCGTGGGCGCCATCTTGTGCGCCGCAATGCGGCCGGCCATATCATCAAAACGATCGGAGAGAAAGATGGAGTCCGCAATGAGCCGATGCACCTCGCGCATGTTCACCGCTTCGTCCACGGAGTGACGGCGGCAACGATTATCGCAAGGGTGCTGGCAGACCCGCCCCGTGGAGGCAGGCAGGGGATTATCGAGAATGACGGATTCAAACGCTTCGTCCAGCCGCCCCTCCTTGTAAAGCTGGAGGAAGCGCGGAATGTTCATGTGCAACGGGCAACTGTTTTCGCAGGGGGAAAGCGCCAGATCCTGGCACACCCCGGCGCGGCACCGATGCGCGCGCAGATGATCTTCAAACTCATGATGGAAGTGCCGCATGGTAGTGAGCACCGGATTGGGGGCCGTCTGTCCCAGCCCGCACAGGGAGGTATCGCGAATCATACGCCCCAGCTCGTCCAGAGTATTCAGATCCTCTTCCGTTCCCTTCCCTTGCGTAAACTGGTTAAGAATACGCAGGCTCTTGTCCAAACCCACGCGGCACGGAACGCATTTGCCGCAGGACTCGGAATGGGTGAACTCGATAAAGTAGCGGGCGACGTCCACCATGCAGTTGTCGTCGTCCATCACCACCATGCCACCGGAGCCCATGATGGAGCCGAGCTTTGCCAGCGTCTCGTAATCCACCGGAGTGTCAAACATCTCTTGCGGAATACATCCGCCCGAAGGTCCCCCAGTTTGCACCGCCTTGATGGGGTGCCCACTGGAAGCGCCCTCGCCGACGTCATAGACAAAAGTCTTCAGCGGCGTTCCCAGGGGCATTTCCACCAAGCCGGTGTTCTTGACCTTGCCGACCAGGGAGAAAACCTTGGTGCCGGGGCTTTTGGCGCTGCCGGTTTCCGTGAACCATGCCGGCCCCCTGGCAATGATGGGAGCCACGTTGTACCAGGTCTCGACGTTATTGATGTTGGTAGGAAATCCCCACAAGCCTTTCTGCGCGGGAAATGGTGGCCGCGGCCGGGGGCGCCCGGCAAAGCCTTCCAGCGAGTTGATCAGCGCAGTCTCTTCACCGCAAACAAAAGCCCCGGCGCCTTCCACCAGTTCAATGTTGAAATTGAATCCGCGGCCGAGGATGTCTTCGCCCAGCAGTCCATATTCCTTGGCCTGTTCGATGGCGCGTTCAAGGCGGTGCACAGCCAGCGGATACTCGGCGCGCACGTAAATGATGCCCATGGTGGCGCCGGTCAGGAAGCCGGCGATCAGCATTCCTTCCAAGAGAGAATGCGGGTCGCTCTCAATTTCGTTCCGGTTCATGTACGCGCCGGGGTCGCCTTCGTCAGCGTTGCAGATGATGAACTTCTTCTCCGCCACGGCCTTGCGCAGGAAATCCCATTTTTGGCCGGTGGAGAACCCGGCGCCGCCGCGCCCGCGCAGTTTGGCGGCTTTGATCTGCTCAATGACTACGTCCGGCCGGTTATCAATGAGCACGTTGTAAAGCGACTGATAGCCACCCACGGCGATGTACTCTTCCACATCGTCAGGATTAATGAGCCCGCAATTGCGCAAGACGATCTTCTTCTGGCCCTTGAAAAAGGGGATGTCGCGCCAGGAAGGAATGTTGGCGTAACCGGTCCCATACTTGACTTGCGCAGTGATATGGTCCCATTCCTCAATCTTGCAAAGGGCCAGGGCCGTGGGGATATTACCCATCATGACGTCATCGAGAATTTCGTCGATGTGCTGGCTCTGTACCCGGTGGAGAATCACCAGGGGCCGGCCAGGGAGCCAAACATTTACCAGCGGCTCCTGCGCGCAGAAACCAAAACAGCCCACGCGGGCCAGGTGGATGTCCAGGCCGCGCTTGTCGATGGCATCGGCAAAGGCGTGATAAACGCCTTCCGAACCATTACCGGTGCCGCATGTCCCCATCCCCACGGCAATGCGAGGCCGGAAAGGCAACAGCTTGGCCATCCCCGTGCCTCGAACGGTGCTGAACGTGCCCAAATCCCGGATGCGAGTCATTTCTTTGCCGTCTCCCTTCCCAAGTGCTCCAGCTCGCGTTGCAGTATCTGCTCATTCATGTGACCGTAAACTTCATGATTCACCTCGACCACCGGAGCAAGAGCGCATTGGCCGAAGCAAGCAACCGTACGAATCGTGTACTTTCCATCATTGGTATTGAGCGAAATCTTGTCCGCCATCTCGTCGTCCGGGTCGTGGAAGCCCAGCTTGAACATCAAGCTCTCCAGCAACTCGCGCGAGCCGCGGGTGTGACAAGCCGTGCCGCGGCAGATGCAGATGGTATTTTTCCCCTGAGGCTCCAAGTTGAAGAGGGCGTAGAACGTGACGACGCTGAAGATCCGCGCCAGGGGCGTGTCAGTCTTCGCGGCAATGTATTCAAGTGTTTCGCGGGAAAGGAACTTGCGGGGCTGGTGATCCTGAGCCTTGCCCAGGATACCCAGCAGAGCGCCGGGGCGGCCGCCTCGTTGGGCAATGACTTTATCGAGAAATTCCTGATCAGCTTCCGCCAGCGGTAGGGAGGTCAGCGTTATCATCGGTCGACTCCTTGACTTCTTCAGTCACAGATCCAGCCAAATCAAACCTCTACAACTCTTTATGCATGCAGCGTGCCAATTCAGAACGGTCAGGGATTAAAACGGGTGGCGGGACTTATTTTGAAGGTCTGCGCTACACCTGCTTTGCTGATCCGTGTTTATTCGTGTTAATCCGCGGCTCACCGCCGCAATTCATCCAAAACCTCTCCATCTGGCGCCAGCAATTGCACTTGCAGTGCCATCTGTCCCAGAGCGTGGGTGGAACAACTCAGACATGGGTCAAAAGCACGCACCACCGCTTCCACGCGGTTGAGCATGCCTTCCTCTATTTTGGTGCCATTGATGAAGTGCTTGGCCACCTGCAAAACGCCGCGATTGAGCGCCAGATTGTTATGGCCCGTGGCGATAATCATATTGGCCCACACAATCAGCCCGTTGTCGTCCACCTTATAGTGATGGATCAAGGTGCCGCGGGGAGCTTCCGTCACGCCAATGCCTTCCGGATTATTGGTGCCGGCGAAAGCGCGGACATGCTTGGAAAGGATGTCCGGCGCCTGGAGCAACTGCTCCATGCGCTCGATGCCATAAATGATTTCGATGAGGCGGGCATAATGGTAATAGAAGGAGCTCAGCACCGCACCGCGGTCGAGTTCGCGAAACTCGGCCCATTCCTGGTCGGCGCGCGGTGTTCCGCAGCGGTCGGCGATGTTCAGACGGGCTAACGGCCCCACGCGGTAAATGCCCTCGGGATATCCGCGCGGCTTGTAATAAGGAGATTTCAAGTAGCTATCGGGTTCGCAAGCTTCACCAATGATGTCAGCATAGTTGAGGACATCCAGCTTGTCGGCCACGATGTTGCCGCGCGAATCCACGACGCGGAAGAACCCGTTGTAGTGTTCAAGCTCTCCGGTAGGGCTGACCAATCCCAGAAAATACGTGGGGAAATTCGCGAACGTCCGGATTTCTTCGCGGAATTGATCCAGCACCGTTTTGAACCAGTCAAGAGCGCCGGTAGCAATCTGCAAGGCTTCGGGCAGCACGGCAAGGATTTGGTCGCGAGTCTCTACCGCCAGCGGCTCATTGACTCCGCCGGCCACCACCCAGGCTGGATGGATGCGCTTCCCCGCCATTTTCTCAATGATCTGCTGGCCGATTTGCCGCAAGCGCACACCGTCGCGCGCCATTTTGGGGTGGGCTTCCGCCAAACCAAAAATATTCCGGCGCGCCGGGTCGGAATCCATGCCCAGCAGGAAATCCGGGGATGAAAGATGAAAGAAGCTGAGCGCGTGGGATTGCACAAGCTGCGCCAGATTCAGGACGGTGCGTAGCTTGACCGCAGTCGTGGGAATGCGCGTAGCCAGAATCGCATCACACGCTTTCGCCGAGGCGACCAAATGGCTCACCGGACAGATGCCACAGATCCGCGCCATCAGTGAGGGCATTTCATAGAACGGCCGGCCCTCGCAGAGCTTTTCAAAACCGCGAATTTGCGTGACGTGAAAGCGCGCATCCGCGACTTTTCCCTGCTCGTCGAGTTGTATCGTAACCTTACCGTGGCCTTCAATGCGGGTCACGGGATTGATAACCAGTGTCTGCTTGCTCATCGCTTTTCGCTTTGCCATCCTTCTCCGTCCTAAGCTCCAAACCGCGTCTTCGCACCCAGATCGGGCACGCGTCCCTCGAGGATTTCCGCCAGCACAAAGTAAATCGTATCAGCGGAGGGAGGACAGCCCGGTACATACACATCCACGTTGACAAATTCATGGATCGGCCGGGCCTGAGGGCGCAGGGTGGGAACTGCATCCACCGGCGCTCCCGGGTTGAGTGTAGCGTTCTCGATGTACGCCCGGTCCAATACGTCCTTAACCTTAAAGGGGTTCCGCATCGACGGTATATTGGCCGTGACCGCGCAATCACCCAGCGACACAAGAAGTTTGGTGCGGGCACGGACCTTGAGAATTTTCTCCAGGTCTTCGTCGCTGCTCACCGCACCTTCTACCAGCGCCACATCCACGTTTTCAGGAAACTCCTTCTGGTCCACCAGAGGACTGAAAACCATTTCGATCTTCCCTGCCAGTTCCAACAAGCGCTCGTCCATGTCCAACAGCGACATGTGGCAGCCCGAGCAGCCGTCCAGCCATAAAGTTGCAACGCGTGCTTTGCTCACCAGCGTCTCTCCCGCATTAACGTCAGATAAGGCAAGAATTGCCGTTGTTTCGTCATTTCCCGCACCGACTTGCCTTTTTCTACCAGCGCCCCGGTGGGACAAACATTGATGCACTTACCACACCCTGTGCAGGTATCCGACTCTCCCCAGGGCTGATTTAGGTCAGTAATCACCTGGGCATTCACGCCCCGGCCCAACAGGTCCCACGTGTGCGCTCCTTCAATTTCGTCGCAAACGCGAACGCAACGCGTGCAGAGGATGCATCGGTTGTGGTCCACGACAAAACGATCGTGCGACCCATCCACCGCCAGGCGCGGATACCGGTAAGCAAAGTGCACATGCGTCATACCCAGGGTCTGCGCAAGGGTCTGCAGTTCGCAATGCCCGTTGGATACGCAAACCGCGCACACATGATTGCGCTCCGAAAAGAGTAGTTCCAGAATTGATTTTCGGTACTTGCTGAGCCGCTCGCTGTTCAGCGAAACTTCCCAGCCTTCCTCGACCCTGGTAACGCAGGCAGGAAGCAATTTATTGATACCTTTGACCTCTACCAGGCAAAGGCGGCAGGATCCAACGCGGGCCAGTCCCGTAAGGTGGCAGAGCGTGGGAATATACATGTTGTTTTCCCGTGCCACCTGCAGAACGGTCTGATCACCGCGCGCGCTGATCTCGCGCCCATCCATAGTCAGAGTAATAACGCGAACCGCTTGGCTCAAGCTGTCACCTCCTTGCTGTCATGAATCTGGCAAACGCCCGCTGGGCACTTTTTTTCCTCAACGTGCGCCAGATATTCGTTGCGGAAATACCGCAAGGTGCTGAGCACGGGGTTGGGAGACGACTGTCCCAAACCACAGAGGCTGGTGTTCCTCACCAGGTCGCACAATTCTTCCAGAACCACCACGTCCTGAGCTGTCGCCTGCCCTGACGTGATTTTTTCCAGAAGGCCGTGCATCTGGTAAGTTCCCGCGCGGCAAGGAACGCATTTGCCGCATGATTCCGACATGCAGAACTCCATGAAATACTTGGCCACGTCCACCATGCAGGACGTGTCGTCCATAACAATCATGCCGCCCGATCCCATGATGGAGCCGAGCTTTTTGAGCGACTCATAATCCACCGGCATATCCAGGAACTCTGCGGGGATGCAGCCGCCGGAGGGTCCTCCGGTTTGTACTGCCTTGAAGTTGCGTCCGTCAGGAACTCCGCCGCCGATGTCAAAAATAATCTCGCGCAGCGTGATGCCCATCGGCACTTCAATCAGACCGGTATTCTGGACGCGGCCTGCCAGGGCAAAAACTTTCGTTCCCTTGCTCTTCTCCGTCCCGATACGCGCAAACCAGTCGCCACCGTTGCGCAGGATCGGCGCAATATTGGCAAACGTCTCCACGTTATTGATCAGCGTGGGATAGCCCCAAAGCCCCTCAGCAGCAGGAAACGGCGGCCGCGGCCGCGGCATTCCCCGCTTGCCTTCAATGGATGCGATCAGCGCGGTTTCTTCGCCGCACACAAATGCTCCGGCGCCCAGGCGTAATTCCACATGGAAGCTGTGCGTGGTGCCAAAAATGTTGTTCCCCAGCAACCCCAGGTTTTCTGCCTGGCGGATGGCGGTCTTCAAATTCTTGATGGCCAGGGGATACTCGGCGCGCACGTAAATGTACCCTTGAGTGGCATCCACGGCGTAACCGGCAATTGCCATGCCCTCGAGCACACGGTGGGGATCGCTTTCGAGCACACTGCGATCCATGAAGGCACCCGGATCGCCTTCGTCGGCATTGCACACCACGTACTTCTTATCGGCATCGGTTTTTGCCACCATGCCCCATTTGAGTCCGGTGGGGTAACCCGCCCCGCCACGCCCGCGTAGGCCGCTGCGCAAAACCTGCTCCACCACTTCGCCCGGTGAAAACTCTGTCAGCGCTTTGACCAGCGCCTCATAGCCACTGGCGGCGATGTAATCCTCAATTTTCTCCGGATCGATGCGACCGCAGTTTTCCAAAACGATCTTTACCTGGCGACGGAAGAAAGGCATTTCGGTGGGGCATTCCAATCGCGCCACCGGCTCGGCGTCAAGACTCTTAACGATGTCCGCCGCGTCATCCTCGGTCACGTTCTGATACACCACATTGCGTGGCTTGTCTGCCACCAACGGGCCCTGAGCACAGAGGCCCATGCAGCCCACGCCTTTTACCTTGCACTGATGCTCCAGACCGCGGTCCTTAACTTCCTTCTCCAGCGCGGCCTTGACTTTGTCGCTTCCGGAAGAAAGGCAACCCGCCGCTGTGCAAACGTGCAGCCGGTGCTTGTATTGCCGGTCCGATTCCTCTTGTTTGGCGGTTATTTCGCCAAGTTCTTCCGGCGTCATTGACCCCACCTCCCAGCTCTTGCCACCATCTCTGCGGAATTCATTTTCCCTGCCACTTGACCGTCAAACACAACCGCAGGCGCCAGTCCGCAAGCGCCCAAGCAACGGGCCGTAAGAAGGGAAACATTCCCATCGGGAGTTGTTTCTCCCGGCTTGATTCCGTACTTGCTTTCCATCTCGGTGAGCAGCTTCCCCGCCCCCTTGATGTAGCAGGCCGTACCGGTGCACACCACACAGGTGTGCTTGCCCGGTGGCTTCATGGTGAAGTAGTGATAAAAAGTTGCCACGCCATATGCCTGACTCAGTGGCACGCGCAAACCTGTTGCCACGAACCGCAGCGAATCCGCGTCCAAGTAACCGAACGCCTCCTGCACGGTATGCAGCGCCTCAATCAACGCATGCGATTGGTTGCCCAGACGGCGCATGGAAGCTTCAACAATCTTCCAGCGCTTATCCGTCGAAGGCGCAACCGGTTTTTTAAAACTCGTACCCATTTCACACTCCTCCTGCGTTTTTACCGCAAGGCATCCTTGCTCATCCTTTACCCTTCGGCATTAGTTATGCAAGCCATGAGCCAAATTGGCGCTTACAAGGACAATAGTGAAGCTAATAATCTCAACGGATTAGGCATCACCGACACGGCAAAATGCCCGCAACAAAAACTTCGAGTGCCATAAGTACCAACTACGACTTTTACCTGCGACGAATGCCCCAATTTCGTAGTCTTCCCTTGCGGCATTTCAAAGCACATAAAACAATTTGCCCGAACGCACAAAATGTAGCTTTGCGAGCTGCGTGGGGAAAGATCGGCACCTGAAAAGCCAATAATATCGGTCATAATGTCCCGCCATGGTCCCAACTTGCACTGATCCCATTGCCCTTAAGTCCTCTGCTCCGGCCTTCTCTCCCGTCGGAGCATTGAATGCACCCACCCTCCGGGTGTCACCCACGGATTGCACCTTTGGAGCAATGTGCTGGCAGTTGCTGGCAGGATGTTCCGACGCACAACCGCCAAAGCCATCTAACCAATAGAAATAAATACAGTTACCTTTGCCAACGGAATGCTACTCGTGGCATGGCGTTTGCGTTACCACAGGGTGGCTCAACGGGTTGAGCACTGTTTTGCCATGTCAGGAGGAAAACCCCATGATGCTTCGGCGATACCTTTCGATCGCTCTGACCTTTCTGCTGTGCAACCCAATTTGGGTGAGCCCGCTATTTGCCCAACCGCGGGGTGGGTGGAAAAAGTACTCGCCCGGTCAATTGCAGGCGGCGATGAATGTCCTGGGCCCCGGCCAGGAATCGCACGTCACTGTAAAGCTTCTCGATAAGACCGTGCTTTCAGGCTACGTAACTGAAATCGAACCCACCCACTTTCTGGTGATGGATACCCAAACCACCAGGGTCATCCCCGTCAGATACAGGAATGTGAAAGAATTGCGCGCCGAAAACGCCGAGAATGGGGTTCAATTCGCAGCCCGAGTAAGCTTGCATCTTAATCTCGAGATGGATGGGGGGAGCCCGGATCAATCGCCAGCGGGCGATCGCTGTAATCCCAAGGGCGAATGGGTCGCCGCCCTAGTGGGAATAGGGCTTCTTGCGTTCATTTTTGTCCTCTTGGCTGCCGGCGGCAAGGACTGACGATTTGAGGCATGCCGAAGACCCATACAGATCGTCGCCCGTTGGCACGTTAGTGTACCAAAGGGCATCTCTTCCGAAGGAATTCGACCGCTTCTCCCGAAAAACGACAACAGCTTGGGTGCCGATGGAGGAAAAATCAGCGGGCCGGCCCACGAGCAGTGCCGCCCGATAAGGTTTTGAGCCGAGGCTCTCCCCCACCTGTGCAATATTGACCAATTACCCGAGTCATTTTGAACAGACGGGCAAATCATCTCGCCGCAGAATGGCATTTGCAGGTTGGTCCGCCCAACTGGCATATGCGCACCACGTGCATGACAGGGTACCGGGGAACTCGCGGGTCAAACATGGAGAATCATTGAACCGATTCTTAATGAATCCGTTCAAGTGGAAAACTTCCCAGAGTTAATTGGAGACAACCGATGAAATCGAGCACGAAGGATCAGATCAAAGGCAAGGTTGCTGAAATTAAGGGTGAAGTTAAGGAGCAAGTCGGAAAAGCCACGAACAATCCCACTCTGGTGGCCAGAGGGCAGAACGAGAAGCTCGTGGGCAAAGTCCAAAAGAAGGTCGGCCAGATTGAAAAGGTGTTCGAAAAGTAGACGAACCAATCTCCGCGGGGGTGTGCGGTGTGCGCGTAATCGCAACTTTCCCGCGGAGGATGGATGGAGGATCCACAATGGTCATTCTAATTGGAATCTGGTTGTTGGCTTTAGGTATTGGTGGGTGGTACTACGGCCAGCAGCGATGGGGTCTTGGTGGGGGCGCTGGCATCGGCGTCGGAACGATATTGCTGGTCCTTCTCACCGTCAACCTGTTGGGCGTTTACCATTGAGCGGCCCCAACCAAACAATGCTGCGGTCCATTCACGTCGGGTCTGTGAACGGACAAGGAAAGGTGAAGGTTAACCCGTGGCCAGCCGGTAGCAACATGCGCACGGCCGACCAAACGGAACTGCGCAGAGGAAAGGGAGATTCACAATGTTGATCCTGCTTATCATTTTGTTATTGGTTATGGGTGGCGGTGGGGGCTACTACGGCCATCGGCGGTGGGGCTACGGAGGCGGGGCTGGCGTCGGGCTGAGCACCATTTTGCTTATTGTCCTTGTGGCTTATGCTTTAGGAGCTTTCAACTAAGCGGCGCGAGTCTACCGAAACACCAAGCGGTCGCTGGCCAGGAAATTCAGGATGGAGCACAGCGTAATGGACACAACGTTGGCCAGTGTGTAGTTCATGGCGCACACGCTCACCAGACCTTTCATTAGAATCAGGTTCCCGCCGAGGGACAACGCGCCATTGGTAATTTGAAACCGCAGAAGCCTTTTCCACCGGCCGGGCTTATCCTGGCTCGCGCGATCGGACCATGTCCAGTGCTCGTGCCAAATAAAATTGTGTAGGACGGCAACCTCAACCGCCAGTCCGGTGGCAAGCAGGTAGTGCAGTCCGGCCCATGCCGTAAACACAGCCAAGGTGGAAAGTTGGACCACGATGCCCAGTCCACCCACAAAGTAGAAGGCAAACCAGCGCCGCATCTGCCTCTGCCCTGCCCCATGACTTACCCACTGTGGCCACGTTCCATCAGTCGCCATCATCGCGGCAGCCTTTCCGCCAAATAGAGCGCATGGGTATTGCGGACGGCCGACACCAAAAGCTTCAGGACCATACCCGCGATCGCCACCACACCGCCCACGTCGAACAGGCGAAACATCCCCCAACTTCCCAGGTGCACCCACGGCTTATAGAGAAGGTAGAGCGTCCCAATGGAAAGAATGATGCGCAGTTCGGTGGGGCCAAATCCCAGGAAGGAAAGGTGGAATACCCGGCGCACGTGCGTGGCGAGAAACTCCTCGGCCGCCGCAGTCAAGTAAGCAGCAAGCATACCGAGCGCCAGCAGCGGATTCATGTACCCGGAAAGGGCCAAGCCGCCCAGCAGAAAGAACGTGCCCACCATATCGAGCACGTGATCAACATAGAAGCCGTACATCGGCCTCTGCTGATTGCGGACGCGCGCCAGCGTGCCGTCAAGGCTGTCTCCAAACCAGTTGAGGGTCAGCGCGAGGACGACAAAGAGAAGGGCCAAGGGGTTCCAATTAGCTACCCAGTAAGAAATACCAGCAAGCAGCATTGCCGCGAATCCCAATAAGGTTAAGTGGTCGGAATTAATGCAACGAGGGAGGCGCTCGGCCATCCAGACCAAGGCCATTTTCTCCGCTCCCGCCAGAATGCTTCTGTGTTCTCGAACATGGGTTGGTTTGTCGTTAATCATGATGCGTGCCTCGATTTTCGAATGCCCGCCGCCACGGGCTCTGGCAATTCAATACGCACATGCATCTCCGATAATTGGTGTGGTCTACATAGCTGATTACAAAAGGAATGTTATGAAATAGAGCTAGGAATGCACCACGGTGAAGCGGAGTGTTTCTCCGACAGTGGAGGGTAGCTGCGGCAGGGGAGATCGAGGTCCGGAGTTCGGGGTCAGGGGTTGGCAATTCTGCGGGCAAGACTTGGGGGTCGGTACCAACTGTCAGCTGTTAGCTGTGAGCTGTCAGCTATCAACGCTACCAAATAGACTTGGTGCGGAACTGCGCGCGATGTTATAAGGTCAGTCCATGATAAATACACGCAATGGTTCCATCCATTTGTTTCGCTTCTCCGGCATTGATGTCTTCCTGCATTGGTCCTGGTTCCTAGTGGCATTGATTGAAATCGAAAGCCGGACCAACAGTTATTCCTCGGTTAGCTGGAATGTGCTGGAGTATCTGGCGCTGTTTGTCATCGTGCTGATGCATGAGTTCGGCCACGCGCTGGCTTGCCGCCAAGTGGGAGGAACGGCCAATCGCATCCTGCTGTGGCCTTTCGGCGGAGTGGCATATGTCGACCCGCCGCAACGCCCCGGCGCCACCCTCTGGAGCATTGCTGCAGGGCCGCTGGTCAACGTGGCGTTCATTGTCGTCCTTTCGCTGCTCGGGATGTTGAATCGATCATCGGGGTTCCTGGACACAATTCCCAATGTCCACGCCTTCGTGCGGACTGTCTGGCTGATTAACGTGGGCTTGCTGATCTTTAATATGTTGCCCATCTATCCGCTGGACGGCGGTCAGATTCTTCGCTCCCT
>CAYTMD010000088.1:0-16616 GCA_964438685.1 uncultured Acidobacteriota bacterium | reverse complement strand
GCCGGGCAAGCGCACCGTGGTGCGAAAGATCTTCGAGCCCAACATCTATCTCTACGACTCCTACCCCGGAGGCGTGGGACTAAGCGAGCCGCTCTTTCGCCTGAGTGAATCGTTGCTGGAAAAAACTCACAAGCTGATTTCGGAATGCCCATGCCCCACGGGTTGCCCCTCCTGCGTGGGCCCGGCAGGGAAGATGGGGGAAAAGGGGAAGGAAGTCGCGCTCGAGATATTGCGCCGGATGGTGGCCGCGACTTAGTAGTCACCTTCCTCAGGACGAGCAAAACAATCTCACGCAAAGGCGCAAAGCCGCAAAGTCTTAAATAGGGACGGTCGGACAAAAGATTGTGGCAAATTCAAAGTATCCTGGGATGAGTTCTCGATTAAGGAAAACAAAATGGGACACGAGATGAAGAAACGCTTTGCGCCCTTACGCCTTTGCGTGAGAATGTTCTCTCATGACTGAAAATGAGATTTCGAAACAGATCGTAGATGCAGCTTATAAGATCCACACCGCACTTGGCCCAGGGCTTTTTGAATCAGTTTACGAAACGGTTATGGCTCATGAATTGGCGAATCGAGGCCTGAAAGTGGTGAGACAACAAGCAATCCCGGTCGTCTGGGAAAACATCCATTTGGAAGCGGGGTTCCGCGCCGACCTTATTGTGGAGGACAAAGTCATCATCGAGATCAAGTCAGTTGAGAATTTAGCCCCGGTGCATCGGAAGCAGCTCCTCACATATCTACGATTGACGGGGAGGAAGTTGGGCCTATTGATCAACTTTGATACTGAGCTCATCAAGGATGGAATAGCCCGGGTCGTCAACGGTCTTTAAAATGCAAAACAATCTCACGCAAAGGCGCGAAGGCGCAAAGCGTTACTTGAATTCGGGCCCGGATTTCATTCTGATTTCCCAATGTCGAGGACAGTTCTCAGGATACTTCGAGTACGGCACTATCTCTTACCTGCCGGTCCCTGTTTGAGCTTTGCGCCTCTGCGCCTTTGCGTGACAATGTCTTTCCATGAACCTCGACGAAAAACTTCGTCTCCTCAAGAAAGCCTCGGCGCCTCGCGACCCGGACCGCGAGCTCGAGCAGACCCTGGAATTTTTGCGCCGCATGGATAAGCCGCCTGAGCCGCGCCAGCTTCCCGCGCAGCGGGCGGCCAAAGGCATTGAAGAATACGTGGAAGGGGTGCTCGAGAAGAATGATTTGGGAGAATACTTCATCGCCCGACAGGCGTTCCCTTTTGGCAGGCCTTATGGGAAGCTGCGCATTAGTGACATCTCCGCCGCGGATTTAAGCCCGTTGAATCTCCTGTTCCCCCAAACCCCACTGCCCGCGCCGGAGCGGTTGATCTACCTCGACACCGAGACAACGGGCCTGGCGGGCGGCACCGGCACCTGCGCGTTCCTGATTGGCATCGGCACACTCGAAGGAACTCAATTCGTCGTCAGGCAATTCTTTTTACGGGACTACCCGGAGGAAAAAGCCGTTCTGCACGCACTGGCGGAAATACTGAACTCCTTCGAGGGTCTCGTAACTTACAACGGCAAAACCTTCGATGTACCCTTGCTCGAAACGCGCTACGCACTGGCGCGGCTAAAGTCTCCGTTTGGACGGCTGCTGCACCTTGATGCGCTGCACCCGGCGCGGCGGCTGTGGAGGCTGCGCCTGGAAAGCTGCAAGCTCACCGACCTGGAAAGCGCAGTGCTGGGCATCGAGCGCGAGGGCGATGTTGCCGGCTCTGAAATCCCCGGCATTTACTTTGATTACCTGCGCTCAGGCGATGCGCGCGGCCTGCAACCGGTGTTCTACCACAACGCGCTCGACATCATGACGCTCGCCGCCATCACGGTGGAGTTGGCGCGGGCGATGGGAGACTCCACCACGCTTGACTCTCCCGTGGACCTTTTCAGCCTCAGCCGGATGTTTGAATTCGCAGGTTCAAGGGAACAGTCCGTGGAGACTTGCCAGCAAGCACTAACGCGCGGCTTGCCGGAAGAGATTGAGGCCCGCGCACTACATCAGTTGGCTTTGCAGTACAAGCGGCAGCGCCAACACGAATTGGCAGTTGAAACATGGCGGGAGCTCTCGCGGCGCCCGTCGCCATTGGCGCTCGAAGCCTTTGAGGAATTGGCCATTCATTACGAACACCGCGAGCGCAATCCCCAAACCGCGATGGAATTTACGCTCGCTGCCCTCGAACGCCTACGCGACCAGCCTTTACCCACACCCCACACCGAGCGCTTTACCCACCGACTGGAAAGGCTGCAACGAAAGACCGCCAAGCTCCAAGATGCCATTAAACTTCCGATTACTTAGCACGGATTCCTCACCCTGCCTCACGCGTAGCGCAGACCTCCGCCTTTGAGGTCTGCGGTTCTTACCGAGACTCCCGCTAGCAAACTTGAAAGGGGCACAAGGCCTTGTGCCCCTACAACGACATTAGCCCGGGTTTCTCACCACATTTTCACTGCATCTGGACGATGAAGGGCGTCATTTCTGATGGGCAAGTTGTCATGTTATTATCACATTGCGAGAAACATAAGTAACCAGCCTTCTTTCAGTATGTTATCAGCTTCAGGCAATGGGAAAAGAGGTCAGACGACTCTTTGTTTTCAGTATGCTACCAGCTTTGGCAAATTTCGGATTTGCTCGGAACAAGGGCAGAATGTCATGAAGAAATCAAGGGCGATTTGAGGCGGGAAAAACATCACGAAGAATACCTTCCTTACTCCGGGAAGCGGGCGACCTCCTACCGATGCCGCGGGCGGGAAAACTGGCGCCGACCCTCACCTTTTCATTCTAGCCTATAATCATCGGCTGTCAAGAAAAAAAGGGGATAGCGCCGGCTCCACGGTTGATGGCCGCTCCCACCTCAAATTTGCGAGTAAGGCGTGGGCGTGAGAATCACGTTCGAAATATTGGAAACGATTTCGGGATCCGTATAGCCCGGCGTTGAACTCAGCTTCTTCCACTCGGGATCAGCGACAAAGGCGGCCCAATTTCGCATGCGCTCCTCCATGTCTGCGAAGGCGAGCATGTAAGTCAGGCTGGGCTGGCCCGCGCCCACCTTCGTCTCACCAAAGAATACGGGTCGCAGACCGGTTCGACGGAAGATCGCGATTTCGGCGCTGTTGAACATCTCAACCTTGGTGCGATGAGCTTTCTTGCTGTGGCTCTCGTAGGTGCGAAGTTCAAAGATCCGCGGCTTGTTTTCGGCTGTCTCGGACGGTAATTCCAGTTTCGGCATGCCCGCGAAGGCGGCGAGCAAAAAGCTTTCCGAGCGCATATAGGCCGGTTCCGCCGCGGTGGCGTTGATGAAAGCCGCTCCCGCTTTCAAATACTCCGGGTCGGCCGTCAGTCGATCGTGGATCGTAACTGCGGACTCCACCGACGAGTGTGCTGCCAGCACATAAAGCGTGGGGCTGCCGGGTCCGATGGTGGTATTGAAAACGCCCACCGGCTTGATCCCCAGGCGGTTCATCGCCGGGATGTTGGCGTCGCGAAAGTAAGCGTTGATCGCTTGTTGCTGCGGGCCGCGGCGCAGTTGGTATTTTCGTAATTCGTAATATTCCCGGCCGGCCACCGCGGGCCCGGATCCGGCAGTCGTTGCATCAACCGAGGTTGTCGCACCCGCAAGCGCCGAAGCGGCCAGCGAGGAAACAAGGAATCCGCGTCTTTTCATCTCATATCTCCCAAATCACTGCTTGAGTTCGGTAAAGCAGCATTGTATGTCATGCCGCGCGCAAGACAAGCAGGAAGTTGGGAGCAATGAGGGTCAGCCAAAGCGGGCCTCATGATGAAGGCAAGTAACTGAACAGATTCAACTGCGAGATCTTTGCGCCGGCCGCCAGCAGCGCTTGTTGGGTAGTAACACCCTGGCTCAGGTCGGTAATTGCCTTCGCCATGTCGACATCCAGGGCACTGCTTTCCGTTTGCGTCAATTGCGTCTGTTCCTGCGTAAGAAACGTCTGGGCATTGTTCAGCCGGTCCACGGAGTTTCCATAGAAGGTCTGTTGGGTGCTCACATAGTTCAGGGCATTCTGGACTTCCGTGGTGGCGCTGGCGACATCGCCATTATTGGTCAAGGCGGTGTACAAATCCTGGAGGGACTGAAAAACATTGGTGGTGGAATTACTAAACAACTGGCTCCCGGGCAGGCTGGTGGGCATCGCTTGGCCGTCAGAAATTTCCACGCTGTTGGTATTCTCGTTTCCATTGTAGGTCACGCCGGAAGCAGCCGAGGCGTCCGCGACGTAGGGTTGGGTGGTGGTGGCCGTGCCGGAAAAGAGATACTGGCCGTTATACGTAGCATTCGCCAACCCGAGGATTTGCTGTTGAAGCCCTTGAACCTCCTGAGCCAGGGCTTGCCGGTTTTCCGTGTTGGTGGTGGCCGTCGCTCCCTCCACACCCAGGGTTTGTGCGCTGGTCAGCGCCTCGACGACGGAACTCAACGCGGAACCCGCCGTTTGCAAGGACCCGGTCAAGGTCGTAATGTTCTGCAAGTATTGGGTGTCGGAGCTTGATTCCATCCGTAAGGTCACAATGGAAGCTGCCGCGGCAGGATCGTCGGAGATGGAATTCAATTTTTGCCCGGTCGAGACCTGCTGCAACGCCTGGTTCTCTTGTTGCGAATTCGTCTGCAGTCCGCTCAGGACCAGGCTATAGATATCGGGATTAACTCTTATGCCCATGTTAGCTGCTCGGTGTAAACATATTGATGGTTGTCGAGACGAGCTCGTCAACGGTGGAAATTACCCGCGCGGCGGCTTCATATGCGCGCTGATAACCTATTAAATTGGTTGCTTCCTCATCCAGCGAAACGCCGGAAACAGCCGACTGCTGGTTGGTAAGCTGCTGCAAGACCAGGCCGATGGCCTCCTGCTCGGATGTGGAATTGGAAACGGTATTGCCGACCTGATCAATCAGGTTCGAATAATAACTTCCCGCCGTTTGGCCGGAAACGATGGCCTTATCCTGGAGGCCGGCCAGCGCCGTGGCGTTCCCGTTGTCTCCCTTGGTGCCGTCGGAACTGGCGGCGATTTGGTCAGGATCGGTAATCGCTACGGCCATGGCGGCCGCGGCTCCAGCATTCGACCCAGCAACAGAGGGCGTAAACGGCGTGAAGAAGTCCGCCCCCTTTGCGCCAGTTGTCCCCGTCATGTCGTAACCAGCGTTCTGTTGCTGGTTCACAGCAGAAATCAGACTGGCGGCCAGATTGTCGAGAGAAGTCTGCGCTGAGGGAATACCTTCGTCGCGGGCATTGATGAAACCCTGGAGTTGCCCGCCGGCGATGGTGGAGGTAATGTCGGTCCCCTGGGCAAGCACCTGGTTCATCCCTGTTGCGCTATCGAGCTGGGTCGTCAGAGCATCACTTTGATTGCCGGATGCAAGGAGCGTGCCATTGGTAGTAGTAACTGTCGCGGTGCCGTCATCAGAATAAACCACCGCCGTGTCGATCAGGCCGGAGAGGGTTTTCAATACCTGATCGCGCTGATCCTCAAGCGAGCCGGGGTTCTGCCCGGCATTGGAAACCGTCTGAATTTGTTGATTCAAGTCGGCCACTTGCGCTGTAAGCTGGTTGACCTGTTGAACAGTCTGTACCACGGATTGGTCCAGACCCTGTTGGATGGTTGCCAGATTCTGGCTGGTTTGGCTGAATGCGCCCGCAAGGTCTTGCCCTGCGGTGATCGTCGCCTGGCGCAGGGATGAACTTGTCGGATCGGTGGTGAGGGACTGAAAACTGTTGAAGAAATTACTCAGGTCAGTTTGCAGACCCGCCCCCTGGGTCTCATTGAAGAGGGCTTGCACCTGGTTCATCGAAGTCAGGTAGGAGCCCAAACTGGACTGCTGTGAGGTTTCCTGGTCGATGCGCAGGTTCAGGATGTTATCCCGCACACTCTCCACCTTCTCCATCGTCACACCGGTCCCCACCATGGTATTTCCCATAAGGGTCGGGGGACTTTCCTCCATAATCGCTACTTCCCGCGAATATCCCGGGGTGTTGGCGTTGGCGATGTTGTTGGCGGTCACCCCCATGGCGCCTTGCTGCGCCAGCAGGGATCGGAGGGCAACGGACATGGTACCGAAAAGGCTCGACATAAACTATTTCCCCATCGAGGCAAAAGGCATCCCCTTGGATTGAGTGAGGGGGAGGGGGTACGTGCCCGAATAATGGGCAAGGAAATTCAACAAAACATTGACGGATCGGCGAGAACGCCGGAGCAATTCCGAATGGACGCGGCTAAGCCGGCGCACGTCGGCTTGAATGGCTTTGAGTCCGCCCAGCAAAAGATGAAGCTGTCGCGCCGACGTGGGGTCAAGCTGGGCCTCAATATCACCGAGGGTGGGAGGCATCTCGCCTGCGACGCCCATTACAGTGAGTTTCCCTTTCAAATCTTGCAACTCAGCGTCCAGAAGGCGAATTTCCGTGCAGAGGGTCTCTTGATGCGAGATGTGGTGATGCATCGCCCGCAGGTCGAGTGTGACATAGGCGGAGCGGCTCTCATCGAGATCGGTAGCAAGGATACGAAGGGTTGCCAAGCGCCGTTCGAGCAATTCCATGTAACGCTGTGCTTCAAGTTTCATGATTAGCCCAAGACGTCGAGCTGGTGGTCTTCTTCCGGTCCGGGGTCGAATTCCGGTTCCGGATCTTGCTTCGTGGCGAGCGCCGGCGGCACTTTCCTCGCGACCTTCTTTCTCGCCGCGAGGGCGTTTTCAGATGTTCGCCCGATATTGTCAGTAGTGCGCTGCGCCGGGGCAGGAGCCAGATCATCCATGACTCCTCCCTCCTATTGTCTATACCAATCGGAGTTGACCTGTCAGCAGGTCTGATCCGATTGCATCACCCAATTGCTGGTCCGAAACTTGATAACTGCCATTGCTCATCGCCTGGCGAAGAGAGTCAACACGGTCCTGCCGAATTTCCGGCACTTGTGAAAGGTTAGCTTTCAACTGTTGGACCGTTACCGAATCAGCGGACAGTTGGGCCTGATCCTGGCCGGAATCAACTTGGGTAAGGCGGCTCTGTTGGGCTGACGACCCTGAGCGTGTAACCTTCTGCGATTGCACATTCTCGGGTAGGGGAAGAGGGGCATCAATTCTCATATACTGCCTCCTTAAGACTACAACTGTCCTATCGACGGTTTGAGAGGAAACTTTAGTCTCGTGATGCCGTTTTAATCTTTCCCCCTCCCTGATCCTGCTGCCCTGGGTTTAGACTGGGCTCGAGCTGGTGGACCAGCATTTTCCCAATTCCCAACCCACCGCGCCGGGCCAACGCCGCCGATAAGGTCTGAATTGCCAATGAGTTCAGCGACTCTGACCCTGCCGGCGGCGCGTCGCCCGAAAGCGAGGAGAGGCCGGCCTTAAAATCCCCTAAGAGCTGTGAGATGAGAATGCCCTCAAATTCCTGGGCAGCCTTGGTTAGCTTCTTGTGGGCGGCGGTTTCCGGCAGGCTGTCTCCAGAGGTGACCTTATTACCGCTGGCAATCGACTGTGACCCGGTACTTGCAGTTGCAGTCATCATATGATCTCCAATTCCGCCTGCAAGGCCCCGGCGGCGCGGACTGCTTCCAGAATTGCAACAATATCGCGGGGTGTTGCGCCGATGGCCTGCAGGCCGTTGATCAAGTCGTCGACGCTTGCACCTTCGCGGAGTTCAATGCGGCGGGCGGGGCTCTCCGTAGCTTTGACCGTGGTTTGCGGAACTACCTGCGTCTGACCCTGGGAATTTGGCAGCGGCTGCGATACACGGAATTCCGTGGAAATCACTACGGAGAGATTGCCATGCAAAATGGAGCAAGCTCCCAAACTCACGTCCTGCCCCATGACAATGGTTCCCGTCCGCTCGTTGACAATGACCCTGGCTTGGGTGTGAAGGCCTACTTTCAGGTTCTCCACTTTCGCCAAAAGTCCGGAAACCACCTCTGACCCGGGGTTGGGAACCCGAATTTCAATGCGGCGGCTGTCGAGTGCGCGCGCCGAGCCTTTTCCCAGCGCACGCTCAATGACTGCAGCCGCTTCCGTGGCGGTCTGGAAATCCGGGTCGCGCAATAACAAGAAGAGCTGAGTCAAATGGCTAAGATCCATAGCGGCATCGCGCTCCACAATTCCTCCGCCGGGTATGCGCGCCGTCGTGGGGTGATTGATTTGGACCGAGTTACCGCGTCCCCCCGCCGAGTAGCCACCGTTAACCAGGGGCCCTTGCGCGGTTGCGTAGATCTGACCGTCAGGACCATGCAGGGTGGTGAAGAGCAGTAATCCGCCTTCAAGACTCTTGGCGTCTCCAATCGAGGAGGCGGTTACATCAATCGGCGTGCCCGGACGTGCGAAAGGGGGAAGAGTGGCCGTCACAAAAACCGCCGCGACATTCTTAACCACGACCGCCGAGGCAGTGAATTGAACACCCATTTTCTGCATAAGATTGGCCAGGGTCTGAACCGAAAACACTGTTTGTTGACGGTCGCCCGTGCCGTTGAGGCCCACGACCATCCCATATCCAATCAGCAGGTTGTCACGCACGCCCTCAACGGTGGACACATCGCCGAGGCGAACTTGCCGGGCCACGGTTTCTTTGCCCGCCAGAGCGGCAGGCAGCCAGAGGATTTGCAGCGCAATAATTCCTACCCACAATTTGGACCGCATGGCTTTAGAACCCCACAACTTTCAAAATCATCCGCACCAAACTGTTGGGAGGCGCGACTCCATCGCTGATCACACCGCGCCCTTTCAGCTCCACTTCCAGGTTGCTGATGGCAGTTGAAGGAACCGCGTTATTAGGGCCGATGTCTCCCGGACGCACCACACCATGAACAATGACTGTCTGGTGCTGGTTATTCATGAACATTTCGCGCTCCGCCTCGATCACCAGAAATCCGTTGGCCAAAACCTCCACCACCCGGCCGGAAAGGCTGGTGGTCAGGGTGGCATTGGAGGACGTTTGCGCCTGCCCATTCAGGGTTCGGTTGGAATTTGGCGAGAAGATGTTCTGGAAACCATTGGTGGGGCCGGGCGTGCCCATAACGCTAACGCCAGAAGTTGCCGAAAAAGCGCGCGCCGACTTTACCGCTCCATCCTCTGCCGCCGAGGTCGATTCCACCACCTGGATCACGATGAGGTCATTCACATTCCGTGCTTTGTAGTCGCTGGCCATGTCCGTATAGGGACTCTGGGGAGTCCAAAAACTTCCCGTGGCTGGCGTTGTTGACTTAACCCCCTTAACGCGCTCGATATATTCGGCTAGATAGTCTTTCGTCGGCTGGCTCTTTTTCTTGATCCCAATCCCGTAACCCGGCAGGGCAAAAAGGCAGGTCGTGATGACGAGCATGAGCGGAAATCCAAATTTCGAAACTCGAAACTCGGCGTGCGAATTTCGATTTTCGAGTTTCGATTTTCGAGTGCCAGTGAGGCAAGCCTCTATCAACCAATCTCTCCCGGGCATTTCCGCGTTCATCGCTAACTCCATTTCAAAAGCTGGTTCGCAACAACCCTTCATCGACAACCTCCGCAGTCATCACGCGTGCTGTGGTTGTGTCGCGCACCAGGATGCATTGCCCTTTCGTTCCCGGCTGCAACGGAACCACGGTGGTGGTGATTCGCATATTTTGCCCCAGCATCACCAGGGTGATGGGCCGCCCCGGCTTGGCCAACACCGGGAGCTTTGTGCGTGCTGGGCTGACCGCCGGGCCAATCGCAATATTTCCGCTTCGCAGTTCACCCCCTGCTCCGTCCAGCTTCCAATCAGGCCGCGAAGTCAGGCCCAAACTTTCGGGATCGCGCCGCGTGGTAACGGCAAAGGGAAGGTACTGTGGCTGACGGGAAGTCCAGAGTTCGAATACGGTTTCGCGCCGAATAGGGTCAAAACTGATGCTCTTGATCTTCAACCCCACATCATCATTAAGGACCGGCACGGCGGATTGAATGCTCAAGTCCCCCGGCCGCAGTTCTCCCCTGCCCGAAATTCCCATTTGTGCCAGATTCTTCCGAATGGCTTGGAATATCTCCCCTCGCGAAAGTGTGCGTGGTGCGCGTGGCGGCACCACTTCCCTCTCCTGAATGGAAGTTGACGTCCCCTTGCTCAAAGGGCGATCTGCCGGAAACAAATTCGCGAGAGGGGCCACCGTCAGCAAAATCAGCAGAGCACTTGCAGTCCGGCTTTCAAGAACTGTGATCATGAGGTTACGCATTCCATTAATGGGACAGATTATTGACGTCTTGCAACATCTGGTCCGCTGCCTGTACGACCTTGGAATTGGATTCATAGGCCCGCTGCGTCACGATCATCTGGATGAATTCATCCACCACATTAATGTTGGAGTTTTCCAGCATCGCTTGCTGCAAAGTGCCGATGCCTTCCGACCCTCCCGGAGTACCAACAATGGGATCACCCGAGGCCGTGGTGGCGGTAAAGAGATTGTTGCCCGTGGCCATCAACCCTCCAGGATTGGAGAAAGTGGCTAGTTGAATGGTGCCGACCTGCTGCGAGTTCGTTTGTCCCGGCATGGTGACGGTCACCGTTCCATCCGACCCAATGCTGATATTCGTTGAGCCGGCGGGAATTGCCACAGACGGTTCCAGGGGATCACCCTCGGCGGTGGTAACATTCCCTTGCTGGTCCAGATGGAACGTTCCGGCACGTGTGTAGGCAGTTTCACCATTCGTCAGCTTCACCTGAAAGAAACCCGCGCCTTGAATCATTAAGTCCAAAGTGTTTCCGGTGCTGGTAGGTTCACCTTGCGTCTGCATGACCTCGGACGCCGAGGCGCGGGTCCCCAAACCGATTTGGAGCCCGGTCGATACGGTAGTCTGTTGCGAAGCCGCCGACCCGGGGACGACGAGTTCCTGATAGATCAAATCCTGAAACTGCAGCCGGGTCCCACGGAAACCGACCGTGCCGGCATTGGCCAGGTTGTTGGCGATGTTATCAAGATTCAGTTGCTGGGCAAGCATGCCGCTCGCGGCCGTGTAGAGTGCTCGAAACATGTTCTCTCCTTAGTAGGGCCGAACGGCGTTCGGCCTGGGGCGGGCGCCGCACGCCCCTACGTCTACGACACCCGCGAAAGGTCCTGGGCCGGCGCATTGTTAAACACAGAATGAAAAATCGACAGCGCCTGTTCCAGAAGCTGAGAATGCCGCTGAAGCGCAATTAAACTGACCGCACCCACGACAGGGTTCTGATTGGAACTTTCCAGCATTCCTTGCGATAGACGCGGATCATCGGCTGGAATTTCAGACCCTGCGGGAGCCTCGTAGTAGGAATTCCCCTCCGCCGCCAGGGAAGTGCCGGGCTTAAACGTAACAAGCTTCATGGTGGCCACCACCGCACCATCTTGCGAAATGGTTCCATCAGAGCTGATGGCGATCGTCCCGCTGGGAAGTTCCACGGGGCCCTGTTCACCCATTACCGGGTCTCCGGTCGCAGTCAACAGGCGCCCTGCGGTGTCCGTATGGAAGTTCCCGTTGCGGGTATACCGTATGCCTGCCGGCGTCTTGACGGTGAAGAACCCCGACCCTTCCATGGCCAAGTCGAGGTCGTTGCCCGTCTTCTCGAATTCCCCCGATTTCATATCCACCGCAGTTCCCCCCAACACCCCATAATCGTTCACGGCTTTATTGACAGAACTTAGGCTGTGGCTACCTGTGCTGGCCTCAAGAGATCGATAAAACTCCATCTGCCTTTTGTAGCCGGTGGTACTCGAATTGGCCATGTTGTTGGCGGTTAATTCCAGGGCGTCAGTCTTGGCAAGCAATCCTGTGCAAGCGGCGTAAAACCCACTGTCCATATCACATCTCCCCAGCCTGTCTATTGCAGACAGGTGGCCATGCGCGGCGAGCTGCGCTGAATCGTTTTAACTAATGGAGAGGAAGAGGTTTAGTTGATTGAAGCCGAAATGGGACGGGGGACCGCCGGGAGAAGAATCTGCCGAGTGCCGGCGCCAAACTGGGCAAGACGTGCCCAGACGGTCCCCTGCGTGAAGAGCGTGACCGGAAGCGAGTGGATCAATTTCCGTCAATTACTATGGACGTCGAGCGTCATCCAAATCAGGGCTCCTTCAAAGGTCTTTGACACCTGAATGCGCAAGCCATCGACGAGCGGGTAAAGGTAGTAATCCTTCCCACTTACAACGGTGGGCACGGAGAGCATGCATTTTTCGGCAATATCCGAGAGTTGGCCTTTGAAGGATCCTGCCACCATATTGCAGATCTCTCCCAAGGCATCGCGAACGCACTCATCCGAGACGTGTTCATCCGTACCCAACATTTTGCCGGCGATCAGCATGGCCGAGTTGTTGCCGCAGCGGAAGCTCAATACGCCGCACAGGTCCCCTGCCAACCCGATCATCGCGGTATAGTCAGCGACACGCGGATGGATGGCTTGGTCGGAGGGACCGAGGGGCGTTCCCACCATCATGGTAAAAACTTCTGATGCGGCATTATCAAGGGATTGCGTAAATCGTTGTGCCATTTCCTCACGGGGAAGTTCAGCCAGTTTGGAGCTACTTCCGGCGGGGCCGGAGGATTTCGCCGAGAAGATCAGTTGCACGCGTTTTGAACTAACATCCTTTTGTTCAGAGTTCATTATTACCCCTGGAGAAGTGGAATGATTCGCTCTTTGATCTGATCCGGACTAAAAGGCTTCCGGATGTAACCGCGTGCGCCGCAGGACAGTGCCTGCACCACATGAGCTTCACCCGCCTCCGTCGTGATCATCACAATAGGCACGCCTTTAGCGTTTTCGACTGCCTGAAGTTGGTGGACCAATTCGAGGCCGTCCATGGTCGGCATATTGATATCGCTCAAGATCAGGTCCACACGAGTCTGCTGCATTCGCGCCAGCGCTTCGACACCATTACTCGCCTCGAAGACCTCTTTGATTTCCAGTCCCGCCTGTCGGAGAGAGCGATCAACAATCTTCCGCATGACAGAAGAGTCGTCCACAATCAATACCCTTAGCGCGTTCATAGTCGGCCTCTATTCCCGGAAGGGATTTTGGGGAATTCCGCCACCAAATAGCCCGGAGGCCCCAAATTCCATTAATTGAATCAGATGGAGAAAGTCTGTCTCGATCATTTCCGCCAACTTTTCTGCTTCGAGTGGTTTGAGTTGGGGCAGGCAGGCGAGGAAGATGCCTTGATCCTGATTATCAGTGGGCTCAGTCAGTTCGGGCGGTTCTGCGCCCAGCACGATACCGCGCCGGACGCAGAACTGGTCCGCCGCAGCCACCACCCCCACCAACCGCGGATCCTCTATGGCTTGCAGCGGGTTATGATGCCTCACCATGACTTCCAGCAGCGTGGGAGAGAAATTCCACGATACCCCAATCCAGTGACCCACCTCGCAATGGTCCATTCCAAAGCGTTCCCGCTCCAGTTCAATCGACTCACCCCAACCGCATGAGGTCACACTCTCCGGTTGACTTAATTCTGCGGAATTGACCACCAGAAGAGGCAGGGCACCGATGTCGTGCAAAAGACCGGCCAGGTAGGCCTCTTCCGGGTGAGGGTAGGAGATCCCCCGGGCGAGCCTTTCGCTGAGTGCCGCCGTAAGGAAGCAGTGCTGCCAGAATGACTGCACGTCTTCCGACGCCACTCGATGCCCGACGTACTCCACCAGCGAGCACGTCAGGACCATCGTGCGCAGCCTTTCCGTGCCCACCAGCATGACGGCGTGCTCGATCTTGTTCACGCGGTCACGAAAACCCATGAAGGCAGAGTTGCAGAGTCGCAGAACCTGCGCCGCCAGACTGGGATCGGTGCGAATGACTTCCGCAACGCGTTTGAGGTTCACCGGAGTTGCCGCCAGCAGGCTATTGAGCTGGAATACATACGCAGGGAGAGTGGGAAGTCCGTCAGAGAGAGCTGACATTAAGGCGAGCTTGCGACTCTGCCTTGCCTCCGGGTCATCGGTTCGATGCGGAGCCAGTGGGATCAACCGGGGTTCGAGCGTGGTACTCCCCATCATCTCCGTAGACTCCAAATCGACATTGTCACTCGACAGATGCATTGTCTCCACCCACCAGAGGAGCACATCGGCAGGATCGGCTAAGGCTTTAGGAACACGGGACGCGGGGTTAGGGATTCGGAAAAGGCGAAAATCGAAACTCGAAATTCGAAAGTCATAGGGGGGATGTCGAATCCGGCGCTCTGAGTTTCGAGTTCCGAATTTCCAGTTTCGTCTCTTTCCTGAAGCTCCGCGCCTGACACCTGCCTTGTCCCTTGTCACTATTCCTCGTCGGCGTGTACCATTAGTTCTTCCCGATTTAGGCATTGCCAAGACCAACTCAACGACCGAGGTTAGAAATGGCAGAGCTTCCCGATCCAACACCGCTGCTGGATCTCATCCAGGCTTTTCGGCGGTCGAAAACCATGTTTACCGCGGTATCGCTGGGAGTCTTCGATCGCCTGGCTGAAGGCGCGGCTGAAGGCACAACTCTTGCGCAGAAATTAAACGCTAATGCCGACGCGCTGGAACGCTTGCTCGACGCGTGTGTGGGTCTGGGCCTGCTGAAGAAAGAGGGCGCGCTTTATTCCAACATGCCCATCGCCAGGGCCTACCTGACTCGCTCCAGTCCGAATACGCTGGCGGGTTACATTCTCTATTCCGACCGCGCGCTCTACCCGCTGTGGGGGAACCTGGAAGCAGCGGTTCGCGACGGCACCAACCGTTGGCAACAGACCTTTGGTGGAGGTTCGTCGATTTTCAGCCAGTTCTTCCGCACGGAAGAGGCCCGGCGGGATTTCCTGAGTGGCATGAATGGCTTCGGCCAATTAAGTTCCCCCGCCGTCGTCGCGGCGTTTGATTTGGGCCGGTTCCAGCGCCTGGTGGACCTGGGCGGCGGCACCGGTCACCTGGCCTTGACCGCCTGCGCCCGCTACCCCCATCTGCAAGGCGCGGTGTTTGACCTGGCTGCTGCTATTGCTACCGCGCGCGAGTATATGGAGCGTTCACCCCAGGGGAACCGTGTCACCTTGATTCCCGGCGACTTCTTTAGTGATCCACTGCCGGAGTCTGACCTCTATGCCCTGGGCCGCGTGCTGCACGATTGGGAAGAGGGCAAAATTTACACTCTTCTTAGAAAGGTTTGGGAGCGGCTGCCCTCGGGCGGGGCACTACTGATCGCCGAAAACCTGCTTGACGATGACAAGAGTGGTCCCATGCCGGCACTGATGCAATCACTCAGCATGCTGGTCTGCACGGAAGGCAAGGAACGCACGCTCGGTGAATACAATGCCCTGCTCCGCCAAGCGGGGTTTGCCAAAGTGGAAGGGAAAGTGACCGGCGCCCCTCTCGATGCCATCCTGGCAGTGAAAGAATGAACGGGTCACCTGGCCATTGGGTCATTTAATCATCGAGCGATTGGGTAGGTAATAGATGGCGTGTGGACAATTAGAAACCGCAGTAAAATGCTGTGGCAGAATCAGAGCGATCATTCGATTTCCCATAAATGGAGGAACGATATGGCAGGAACTTTCAAAGTCATTGAACTGGTAGGGACATCACCAGCGAGTTTTGCCGAAGCCGTGCGCGCCGCTGTCGCCGAGGCGGCAAAGACCGTGCGAAACATGGCGTGGTTCGAAGTGGTGGAAGAGCGCGGACGCATCGATGAAGGCAAAGTGGTGGAATTCCAGGTAACCATCAAGGTCGGGTTCAAGCTGGAGAGGTAGTTTGCGAACTGCGGGGGGGGGCGAAGGCATTTCACGCAAAGGCGCGAAGCTGCAGAGGGCGCAAATAAAACAAAAGAGCTGTTCCGCGGACCTTTGCGCCTTAGCGACTTTGCGTGAAATTGTTATTTTTTCACCACCGCACAACCACCCCTTCGCGCAGGGTGCCCCCCCTTATCTAAGGAGGGGAGTTTTCTTGACCCCGTCATAAGGAGAACTTAATGTTCTGTTGCGATCTGCTGGAGAATGCAGTTGAGCGCGGTGCGTTCTATTTTGGCGCCAAACATCGGATTGATGATGGGCGAATCGTAAACGACATCAACACGGAGTACTTTATCCGCGCGGCCGCCCCGCATGGGTTCGATTACTTGGGGGTCAATTATTGCCCGTTTTGTGGCCGGGCACTCTCCATCGGTCTATGGCAGGCGGAAAAGAAGAAATAGAAGCTTCTATTCGAACGAAATCAATTTCAGTTGGGAAAGCGGGACGGAAAAATCAAAGACCCGCGGATTTTCCGGGTTGTACTCGTCCGTAATGCCCAGGAGGCGGACCTCGGCGGGCTTGGCGGTGGGCATCACGAATTTTCCCGAAACGGTTTTCTCCTCGCGCAGGTTAATGCTGAGCCTGTCTCCATGGATCTCTACATGATCGATTTTGTCGAATTCGATTTCATCCATTCCCTCAGTATCGGTCTGGAGGGGGAAGTTGGTACGAGGGGGGATGGACTCAAGCAGTGAACCGCGTCCTCCCGGCGGATAAAAGTCGAGCTAAAGATCGTAGACGTGAGTGATGTGGCCAGCCTGATCGGTGATGGACGCCTGGTAGCCAAAGCGTTTCCAGACTTCCAGAATTTGCTGGCGCCCGCGCGCATTGCTCGCCTGGACGCGCAGGGGCAAGCTGCCCCGATTCAGGCGTACGACCGTGACGCGCCGTTCCTTCAGGTCGAAGTGC